>JAAFHV010000020.1:4778-58694 GCA_013297655.1 Myxococcales bacterium
GCGTGGCTCCCGCTCGGCGACGCCGAGAGCGACCGCGATGGCTCGGACGACGCAGCGGCGGACGGCGGGGGCTTCGACGTGCCTCGTGAGGGCGGCGGCATCGGACGCGTCGAGACCGTCGGTGGTCCACCGTCCGGTCGCGATCGTGTGCGAATCGTGCGCGGTCGTGGTCGGGCAGCCGGTCGCGATCGCATCGGCCTCGGCTTCGGGGTGTGGCTCTGCCGCGTGCAAGTGGCGATCGTGTACCTCGCCTCCGGGACGTCGAAGCTGCTCGACGCCGACTGGCGCGCGGGCACGGTGCTCCGCGAGCGGTTCGCGCTGTTCGGCGGCGAAGCGTTGGCGCATGGCGTACCGCGCGGGGTCGTCGACGCGCTCGGCTCCGCGATGGGCTCGAGCGTGCTCGCGAAGGTGGCGATCGTGACCGAGATCGCGATCGCGATCCTGCTCTTTTTCCGTCGCACGAAGGCGCCCGCGATTTGGCTCGGCCTCGGGTTCCACCTCGCGATCCAGCTCACGAGCCGGGTCGAGGTGTTCAGCGTGCTCGCCATAGCGATGTACGTGGTGTTCGTGGAGGGCGACGTGCGCGCCCGCTCGTTTCGCTACGATCCGCGGAGCACGCTCGCGACGTGGCTCGCCAAGGTCGTTCGCGCGACCGACTGGCTCGCGCGCTTCGACGTGAAGCCGTGGGAGCCCGATGGCCTCACCCGCGGGCACGTGGTGGTCGTGGTTCGTCGCGACGGATCACGCGCGACGCGCCTCGCCGCGTTCGCGATGGTGGCGCGCGGGATCCCGCTTTTTTTCCTGTTCTGGGCGCCCCTCGCCCTCGCCACGAGCTTCACGAAGGGCGGCGACGTCGGCACCGAGGCGTGAGCTTCGCGACGCTCTGGAGGCGCGAGCCTCGCGTCGCTCTGGAGGCGCGAGCCTCGCGACGCTCTGGAGGCGCGAGCTTCGCGTCGCTCTGGAGGCGCGAGCCTCGCGTCGCTCTGGAGGCGCGAGCCTCGCGTCGCTCTGGAGGCGCGAGCTTCGCGTCGCTCTGGAGGCGCGAGCTTCGCGTCGCTCTGGAGGCGCGAGCCTCGCGACGCGCTCGTTTCGGTCCGCCCCCTTCAGTAGAACCCCTCGCGCCGCGCGTACCGAGCCGCGCGCTCGGCGTCGTAGCCATCGGCGTCGAACGTCTCGCCCTGGATGACCTTGAGGATGTTCCCGTTCGTCGGGAGCGCCGCGCGATCGAGGTGCCGCGTCGGGTCCCAAAGGCCAGAGCGGATGAACGCCTTCGAGCACTGTGTGTAGGCCTCCTCCACGTCGACGATCATCCCGAGCTTGGGGATTTTCCCTTCCATTTCGCACGGGGCGAGGAGCTCCTGGTCGGTCGTGAGGGTGGCGCGCCCGTTCACGCGGAAGGTGTCGCCGACGCCGGGCAGAAAAAAGAGGAGCCCCACACGCGGGTTCTGGAGCACGTTCTTCAGCGTGTCGGCGATGCGGTTGCCAGGACGCTCGGGGACGAGCAGGGTCGCGTCGTCCAAGATTTTCACGAAGCCGGGAGGGTCGCCGCGCGGGCTCACGTCGCAGCGGCCCTCCGCGTCGGTCGTGGCGACGCAGACGAAGGGAGAGAGCTCCACGAACGGCCGCGTGAGCGCGTTCAGTCGGTTCGAGAGCTTCGCCAGCACGAGCTTCGTGGGCTCGCCGATCACGGCGACGAGCGCCTCTTCGGTGTCGAGGGTTCGCGACGTCAATCGATGCGCCATCGGCCGAGTATCGCGCGCGCATCGGCTCGCGCAAGGCATGCTCGTATCTACCAAGAACTTATGGCTTTTTTAGCCTTCGCGCCGCACCCCAGTCGACGCCTGGAGCTTGCGGCGAAGTGGGGAGGACGAGATCGGGCGCGCGCCCACCTTGCGCCCTTACCTCACCGAGGACACCGACCCGTAGCGTGCGCGCGAGGGTGCGCGCGGGCACGTCGCCGAGGCGTGGAGGGTGAAGCGTGAGCTCGCGCGCGCGGGCAGGCTCGGAGGCTTGCACGAGGCCGACGAGCGCTCCGAACGCGCCGTGCTGGAGCGGACGAACCACGTCGAGCGCGAGCGTGTACAGGCGTGAGCTTCGTTTTTGAGACAGCTCCTCGGCGGACACGGGCTTGGCGGTGAGCTCGTGGCCCGGTCGCGAGAGCACGCCGGCGACCGTCTTCGCGAGCTCCACCAGCCACGGCGCGTCGTCGCGAACGAGGAGCGCGCCGGCGGGGCCTTGCCACCCTTCGCCGGGATCGAGCGTCCACGCGGGGCCGAGGGAGAACTCCTGAAGGCGCGCCGGCGGGAGCGAGTCGCACACGCGCTGCGCGAGGCCGGGCGAATCCCACGTACCCGCGTCGCGGCCGACGAAGAGCGCCACGTACGCGAGCGCTCCTGCGTCGAACGGCCGCGCGCCCGCGCGAGGCTCGTAGAGCCCCATGCCGAGCCACCCGAGATCGTCGGCCCCGCTCTCGAACGCGCGGAGCGACGCCTTCATGTCTTGTGCCTTCGTGATCACGATTTCATCGAGAAAAGAAGGCGCGCGCGCAGACAGGTTGTTTCGCGTGAGGGTGAGCACGCCTTCGCGGAGCGACGCGCGGAAGGGGCCCGTTCCATCGGGAGCCTCCGCGGCGAACCCGAACGGGACGATGGCGGCGAGGGGCGACGCGAGGGCCTTCGTCACGCGCGCGGCATCTTTCGTGGCGAAGCGGAGGACCTTGCCCTCGACGCGAGGAGCCGGGATGTCGGCGAGGTAACCGCCGAGGCCGAGCGAGCGCGCACGAGCGATCGACGCAGCGCACTCCCGCGCGCCGATGGGACGCCCGCGCCCGGTCTTCAGGCCGTCACGCACCGTGACGCGGACCTCGACCCCGACCAGCTCGGCGTCGTGCTCGGCGAGGCTGGGCACGAACGCTCCCGCCTCGTCGCGCGCGAAGAGGGTGTCGAAGCACGCGTCCGCGAACAGCGCGCCCGCGACGCTGGACCCGTCGTGGGGATCGAGGCGATCGAGCGGCCAAGGGACCCGAAACGCCATCCGCCCACCTGGCACGACACGCCCGCGCGCCGCCGCGGGGAGAGAAAAGAGCGAGACGAGCGGGGCGAGCGACACGGTGGCCGCGATCGCCGCACGCCTAGAAAAGAGGGGAGATCCTCGCTCACGAGGGGGAACGGGCACACCACCACGATAGCAAAGAACCGCGCGAGGACCGCTTCTCCACGCGAGTGGTTGCGATGCCTCGGATTTCGCCGGTATACCCGCTGGGTGCGCATGGACGCTTCGTCACTTTCGCCCGAAGCGCGGGCGGCCTTGCGAGGGGCCATGCAAGCGCTGCTCGGGAAGATCCCGCGGATGACGCGCCTCCGCGGGCTCGACTACGCGAACGGCGGGCGGGTCACGCGCATCACCCACCACGACAACGCGATCCAGGGCCTCGTGCGCGGCTCGCTCACGTACACCACGTCGCTTTTGAAGTCGCGCGACGCGCTCGTCTCGGCGTGCTCGTGTCCATCGCACCTCGACGGGCCGTGCAAGCACGTCGCCGCGCTGCTCTATGCCGCCGGCGCGGTCGAGGGCGAGGTGCCGACGACGGCGCGCCCACGCTCGAAGCTGGCGGCCGCGTTCCCGATGGCGCCGCTCCGCTCGGTCGCGAGCCGGCTCGGCCTCTACGCGGGCAAGAGCATCCCCGCCCCGCGCGATCCGTGGCGCTTTTTGCGCGACCATTTCGACGAACAGGGTCGCCTCGCGAGCACCTCCCTCGTGCTCGACGAGCAGCTCCTCCTCCACGAGGACGCGATCCTGCGCGACATCGAGGCGCTCCGTGGGTTCGTGCCGCCGACGCACGCCGAGCCGGAGTCCCCGATGGGTGTACTCTACAGGAAGCTCGCGCGGTCGTTCGGCGATCTCGCGATGCGCGCGACGCTGCTCGATACGCTGCCTGGCCCGCTCGACGCGAGGCACCCGGGCTTCCTCTTCGAGTACGCCCGCGCGACACGAACGCTGACGATTCGAGAGCGCAATTCGCCTGCCGTGGTGCCCGCGCGCCTGCTCGACGTGCGCCTCAGCGTGGTGGGCGACGAGCCGGTGGTGGGCACGCGCTCGTCGTTCCACACCGCCGCGGATCTGTGGGAAGTGTTCGCCCTCCGTGCCTTGCTCCTCGCCATCCACGAGGGGGTGACCCCCGCCCTCGTCACCTTGGCCGACGAGCTCGGGATCCCGATGTGGGAGCGCCTCCTCGAGCTCGTGACCCCCGCGCCGGAGCGGGAAGAAGAGATCCGCGAGGTGCACTTCGCGGTGTTCGTCATGGGCCCGACCCACCTCACGGTGAAGGCGTTCTCGTACGGCGCGAACAAACGTGGAAAGTACACGTACAAGAAGCTCCTCCTCGTGGAGCTCGCCACCGACGCGCGCGGCGACGAGGACGCGCGCCGGCTCGGGCGGTTGCTGTCCGGCCTCATCGGGCGCGAGTCGAGCCAGGCGATCGTGGACACGCTGACCCCGACCGGACACGAGGTGCTCCGCGCGCTCGCGAGCTACCCGCGCGTGCACTCGGGCGAGCCTCGGCCGAACGAGCCCCAAGTCCCGGTGCGCATCGTCGCGACCGACCTCGCGCTGTCGCTCGATCCGGATCTCGGGGGCACGCTGCGACCTACGTTCCGCGCCGGCGACGCGGTGCTCTCGCGCGAGGATTTCCAGCGTTCGGGCGGCGCCCAGAAGGGCTTCGTGGCGCGCCTCGTCGACGGCGAGATCCTGTCCGTCGCGGTGTCGCCGCAGCTCGTCCCGTGGATCGAGACCTACGTGACGGTGGGCGACAACCTCTCGTTTCCCCCCGAGGCGCTCGACAAGGTGACGCGCCGGCTCGCGCCGCTGGTCGAGAAGGGGGCCGCGTCGCTCCCGCGGAGCGCGCTCGGCTTCGAGGTCGCGAACGACGCGCGCCCGGCGCTGCGGGTCGAGTGGCGACCGGACGGCGCCGCGGCGATCGAGCTGATGGTGAGCGTGCACCCTTCGGCGCCGCTGATTTCCCCGATGCGCGGGCCTGTACTCTACACATTTCACCACGAAGAGCAGCGCGTGTTCGTGGAGCGCGACTTCGCGGCGGAGGTGAAGATGCTGGAGGCGGCGCGCGACGCGTTTCCGCCCGAGGTCGAGTGGGACGCGGTGCAAGGCACCATCGGCGGCACCGCCGATCTCGATGGCACCCTCGGCCTGTCCGCGTGGCTCCGCGACGGCGGCGTGATCGCGCGGGTCGAGAGCAAGATGGGGCGGCGACCTTCCGCGATCCCGCTCGGCGCGACGGACCGAACGTTGAACGTCTCGCGCGAGGGCGTGTGGCTCGCGGTACGCGGCGACGTGCGCATCGGTGACAAGCGCCTCACCCTCGGCGAGGTGCTCGACGCCGCGCGCCTCGCGCAAAAATACGTCCCGATGGGTGACGGCACCTACCTCGAAATCCCCGCTGAAATCAGGGAGAAGCTGCGCACCCTCGCCACCGCGACCGATCTCGCGAAGGCCGCCGACGACGGCGCGCCGATGCTGCACGAGGCGTTCACGTCGACGTTGGCCGAGCTCGAGGCCACCTTCGAGCGCTCGACCGGGCTCGACGTTCGCGCCTACGCGAAGGAGCTCGAGGCGGCACGGAATCGCAAAGGCAAGCGGCGCCCGAAGGTGGAGAAGGGCGAGCTTCGGCCGTACCAAACCGAGGGCGCCGCGTGGATGGCGGCCCTCGCCGAGTGGGCCCCCGGGTGCGTGCTCTCCGACGACATGGGGCTCGGAAAAACCGTGCAGACTGCAGCTTTGTTGCACGCGCGGAAGAAGCTCGGACCTCAGATCGTGGTCGCCCCCGCGTCGGTGACGTCGAACTGGGTCGCCGAGCTCGCGCGCTTCGTGCCGAGCTTGAAGGTCACGTTCTTCAACGCCGAACGCGAGCGGGAGCTGTCGACCTTGGGGCCCGGCGAGGTGCTCGTCGTGTCGTACGGGCTCCTCGCGCGGGTCGAGGAGAAGCTCGCCGCCTGCGATTTTGCGACCTGCGTGCTCGACGAGGCGCAGTTCCTCAAGAACGCCCTCGCGCGGCGGTCGTCGGCGGCGCGCGGCGTGAAGAGGCGCTTCACGGTCGCGCTCACCGGCACCCCGATCGAAAACCACCTCGGCGATCTGCACGCCCTCGTCGACCAGGTATTTCCGGGCCTTCTGGGGGCCGAGGCCACGTTCCGCGAGCGCTTCCGCAAGCCGATCGAGACCGCCGGCGACGACGAGAAGCTCGCGATCCTCTCGCGCCTCGTCGCGCCGTTCTTGCTCCGCCGCACCCGCAAGAGCGTGCTCGAGGAGCTGCCCCCGCGCGACGAGACCACCCGCTTCGTGGAGCTCTCGGACGACGAGGCCAAGCGCTACGCCGCCCTCCGCCGCGCGTGTGAGCTGCAGATGGCGAAGCGAAAGAAGGGCGAAACGGCAGCCCAAACGAAGATCGCGCTCCTCGCTGCCCTCACCCGCCTCCGCCAGCTCTCCTGCGACGTGTCGCTCGTCGACGAGACGTGGACCGCGCCCTCGACCAAGCTCTCCGAGCTCGTCGACATCATGGTTCAAATCCGCGAGAGCGGGCACCGCGCGCTCGTGTTCAGTCAGTTCAAGCAGCTCCTCGATCGTGCAAAAATTCGGCTCGAGAGCGCGGGGATGCGGGTGGGCTTCCTCGCGGGGGAGACGCCGACCGTGAAGCGGGCAGAGCTGGTCTCCGCGTTTCAGGCGGGCGAGTACGACGTGTTCTGCATTTCTCTCATGGCGGGCGGGACGGGTCTCAACCTGACCGGCGCGAGCTACGTGATTCACCTCGACCCTTGGTGGAACCCGGCAGTCGAGGAACAGGCCACGTCGCGCGCGCACCGCATGGGCCAGCTCTCGCCGGTCACCGTGATTCGTTTGGTATCGAAGGGCACGATCGAAGAGGCCATTTTGGATCTTCACGGAAAGAAACGCGATCTTGCGAGCGCGGTCTTGGAGGGGAAAGCGACGGCGACGAGCCTCACCCCGGACGATCTCCTCCGCCTCCTGCGCTTCGGATCCTGAGCGCGCACGCGCCTCCCACAACGCCGCGCCCGCGCGGCGACCTGTCGCAAAAAGCCCCACGTCGCACGGCGCTACGTGGGCAAAACCCGAACAGTCACCGATTCGGCTCGTGGCGTGATTCTGGCAAACGCGGCCTTACCGCTAGTGCCGCCCCGCGAGGAGGCGCGCTCGAACGGATGATCTCGCCTCTTACAGGAGAGCCGCTCGATGGAAACAGACAAGAAGGAGCGTCGACCGCGCGAACCGGGGTTCCCCCGGGTGCTGCTGACCGACCGCTGCGCAACTATGCATGATACATGTACCGCGAGCTGCGACCGGCACGCGCTGCACGCGCGACCACGCGCACTGGCCAGAGGTGAGCGATGAAGGCGAAGGCACTCGGGCTCTTCGAGGCCCTTCACGAGAGCCACGAGCTCCAACGTTCACTTTGCACTGCCCTCCTCGCAGAGGAGACCTCCCTCACCGAACGTGCGCAGGTGTTCGCGAAGCTGAAGGTCGAGCTAGAGGCGCACGCCGCGGCCGAAGAGCGATATGTCTACGTGCCTATTTTGATGTCCGATGCGGGCCTTTGGAGCTCGCGGCATGCCCTCGCCGAGCACCATACGATCGAGGAGCTCGTCGACGATCTGTCGGTCCGCAACAAGAAGGGCGCGGCGTGGATGAAAAAGGCGCGCCTCCTCGACGAGAAGGTTCGTCATCATCTCAAAGAAGAAGAGCGAAAGTTCTTCAAGGTGGCCGGCCGCATCCTTACGGACCGCCAAAAGACGAAGCTCGCGAAGGACTACGTGCGAGAGCTCGGTCGCATGCGCACGAAGCTCGCTTCTACGTGACCGACGACAGAGGTCCTTCGTGGCTCGGGCAGTCCTTCGGACCTTCCTTCCCACGGTCCATCGGGCCACCAGTCCGAGCTGCGCTCGTCCCCTTGGCCCGAGTGGTTCGTGGCTCGGGCAGTCCTTCGCACCTTCCTTCCCACGGTCCATCGGGCCACCGGTCCGAGCTGCGCTCGTCCCCTTGGCCCGAGTGGTTCGTGGCGACACGGAGGGCCTCGTATCTCGATTTTGGCGCACGACTCGAAGGATGGGCAGCAAAAAGCCCTCCGTCCTGATGAACGAAGGGCCAGAGCGCACGAGGGCGAAGGTCAGCTCTTCGCGGTAAGGCGCTCGCCGAACGCGCGAACCTTGTCGACGAGGTCGCTCACGATGCTGTGCTTTTCCTCGTCCGAGCGCTCGGCCGTGGAGTGGAAGTGGTTCGTCTCGCGAATGCTCGTGTCGAGCTTGTCCCACTCCGTCTTCGCTTCCATCGTGGCGAGGTGGAGCTTGAGGGCGATCTCGTCGCGCGCCTGCTCGAGCGTCTCCAAGCCCTTCTTCCAATCGAGGAGCGACTCCTCCTTCTTGGGCTCGGCGTCGGCGTTCATGGCGTTCTTCTTGGCGGTCTGGGTCGAAGGGTTGATCGTGCTCATACCGAAGCGCTCTGCATACAACGGGCCAGCGACGAACTCGGCATTCCGCGCCGTTCGGTAGGCACCGCGAGCGGCGGTCTCCTCCGCGCGCGCAGGGGCACATGGGGCGAAGCACGACCGTTGTCGCAGGCTGACTCATCACGAAGCCGTCGTCGGTGAAAGGGCGCGCGCGGCCTCGGGTTTGCACTACCTCCCTCGCGCCCACATCGGAGCGCCAACCACCGAGGAGGTCGCCATGAGACTGGAAATCGTACGATTCGACCGCGCGCACGAGCACACCGGCACCGGCGCCGAGGCGATGAGCGGGCAGAGCGCGGGCGAAGCCGATGGCCAGTGGAAGGTGTCGGCGGCGCTTCTCGCGGCGGGAGCAATAGGGCTCGGCGCGATGACGTTCTTCGCGACGAGGACGCCGACGAGGCGCAGGCTCGCGTGGGGCATCTTGAAGGCCGCGGCAGGCTCTTCGCTCGTGCGATCGGCGGTATTCTCCGCCGGCGCGGCGCTCGCGCGGTGGCAGCTCGGACGATTCTTCACGCCTCAAGCCCACTACGAAGTCGAGGCGCGCTTCGGCGACGTGGAGGTTCGCCGGTACCCGATGGCCGTCGTCGCCGAGACGAACGTCGTCGCTGCGACCTCCGGCGCCGCATCGAATCGAGGATTCGACCGCCTCGCGAGCTATATCCTCGGGGAGAACAGACCACTTCACCCCGAGGCGGCGGGCGATAAAGGGGAGAAGATCCCGATGACGGCGCCGGTGCTCACGCAGCGCGACGGACGGAGCTGGCTCGTGCGCTTTACCATGCCCACCGGCTTCACGCTCGCGAATCTGCCGGTGCCTACGGAGCGAGGGATTCGCTTGCGCGCCATTCCGCCTCACCGTGTCGCCGCGCTCCGTTATAGCGGGGCGTTCGACGCCGAGAAGACCCGCGCGATGCAGGCGCGCCTCCTCGACGCAGTTCGCGAGGTTGGCCTCGAGAGCATCGGCGAGCCCATCTTCGCAGGCTACGATCCGCCTTCGACACTTCCCATGCTGCGCCGGAACGAAGCTTGGGTCGAGCTCGGACGCAGCTCCGCACGCAACGTGTGAGAGCCCCAGCTCGACTCAAGCGAAGCGGCGCGCGTCGACCATGAGGCAGCGATCTTGAACCACGTCGATTCCGGCGTCCGAGAGTACCTTTGCGAAGCTGTCGTCACGAATGCCGAGCTGGAGCCAAACGCTCCTCGGCTTGGCGGCGAGCAGATCGTCGAGGTGGGCAACCAAATCCTTCGGCCGACGGAACACGTCGACCATGTCGACGGGCGGATCGATGTCGCAGACCCTGCGAAACACGGGGCGCCCGAGGATTTGTTTCGCTTCGGGGTAATACACGGGGACCGGCACCACGTCGTACCCGAGATCGAGGCAGGCTTTCGCCACGTAGAACGCGGGCTGATCGGCCGCAGCCTCCGTCTTGATACCGAGCACCGCGATGCGGCGCGTTTTGCCCAGGAGGGCGCGTATTTGCGCGTCACTTTCGAGGAGAGCCATCGACGGACCGTAGCGCGAGATCTCCCTCGCGCCGAGCGTTCGGAAGAACGACCGGAGACTGCCGACCTCACGTCTCCCGCTCTGCGGCGCCGCCTGTGGCTCCACCGGTTATGGCGCGGCAAAAGAAAGGTCGCGGCCCGGTTCTTGCGACTCGAGGGCTATGCGAAACACGATTCCGAAGATCACCGTCCGCGACGATCGCCCCTCTTTTGCTTCGCCGGAGGCAGACCCGCCGAGCATCCCCGAAGGGATACCCGTCGTCGAGCTCGACTCCTCCGAGTTGGAAGACCGTGTGTCGGTCGTGCCGGCTGATGTATACGACGCGCTCACCACGAGCGCGCGCGGCGGAGCGATCGCAGGCCCAATGGGACCCGGACCTGGGCCTGCCCCCGCGAAGCCGAGCGAAGACTGACCTCCGAGAGCGTCGCCGACGTCGCGGCGGTTCGGACCGCCGTGACGGGCGAGCCTCTCAACGAGTCGCGAAGCGGGCGGCGAGGCTCGACACGACGGCGACGAGCTCGGTCGCGTCGACCGGTTTCGGCACGTGAGCCTGGAAGCCCGCCATCAGAGCGGCGGTGCGATCGGCAGTCCGGGTGTAAGCGGTGAGCGCGACCGCGGGCGTCCTCCCGCCCCGCGCGGCGTCGCGCGTCCGCAGCTCGCGCACGAACTGGAACCCGTCCATTTCGGGCATTCCGACGTCAGAGATGAGCACGTCGAACGCGGAGCGCGAGAGCAACGAGAGTCCGTCGACTGCGTTCTCTGCCATCGTCACCGTCGCGCCGTACGACTCGAGCACTTGGCGAAGCAGCTCGCGTGCGTCCGGCTCGTCTTCCACGATCAAGAGCCCGAGCCCCTTCAGGTGGAGGTCGTGATGGCGCGGGCTCGGCGCGTCCGTGTGAATCGGGGCCTCTGCGGCGACGGGGGTAATCCGAACCGCGGACATGGGGAGGCGAACGTGGAAGCTCGCGCCCTTTCCGATTCCCTCGCTCTTCGCGCTCACCCGACCGCCGTGGAGCTCCACGAGGCGCTTCACGAGCGTGAGCCCGAGGCCGAGTCCCTGCGAGCGCCTGTTCATGCCCGCGTCCTCCTGACGAAAGAGCTCGAACATGTGCGGCAGAAAATCGGGAGATATCCCCTGCCCGTTGTCCGACACCACGAGCTCGATGTCGGACTCGATGCGCTGCAGGAGCACGGTGATCGAGCCATTCTTCGGCGTGAACTTGACCGCGTTGTTGAGGAGATTGGTGATGATCTGGCGAAGGCGAAGAGCGTCGCCGACGACGGGCGTGGCGCGCGTGTCCAGGATGCGCTTCAGTCGAATCTCCTTCGACTCGAGCGCGAGCTTCACCGACTCGACGGCACTCTCGACGAGCTCGACCACGTCCACCGTCTCGACCTCGAGCGAGAGCTTGCCGCTCGTCATTCGCGATACGTCGAGCAAGTCCTCGATGAGCTGCGCCTGCGCTGCCGCGTTGCGAGAAATCACCTCGATCGCGTGCGCGCGCCGGTCCGGCGGGAGCGATCCTTCGCGGAGGAGCCGCGTCCAGCCGGTGATCGCGTTGAGCGGGTTTCGCAGCTCGTGGCTCACGGTCGCGATGAACTCGTCCCGCGCGCGATCGTTCGCGACGAGGCGCTCGTTGAGCTCGCGGAGCTTCTTCGCGCGCTGACGAAGCCCTCCGACGAGGACCCGGCGAAGGCTCGACGCGGCCTCGACCTGCCAAGACTCCCAAGCGATGCTCCTGCCCTTTACCGTCTCTCGCCAGAGGGCGAAAGAACCGCGCGGGCTGAGGCGGGCTTGCTTCTCGCCGTCTGCCGGGACTACCGCTTTGCGTGGATCACCGGCCCAATCGATTACGCGCTCGGTAGGTTGGCGAAACCAAAGTAGCCACTCGCCCAGCTCGCGAGAGAGCGCGACCGCGATCATCCCGGGGAGCTCGGCCGGGGCGTCGGCCATGAGCTCGCCGAGGGCGTCGGTCGTGACGACGTCGTCGGCAGTGGAAGACGAGAGCCACGCGACGATCTCGCGAAGCTGGGACTCTCGCGGGGCGACCCCTGCAGTCCGGCTGCCCTCCGCGAGCACCACCGCAGCGCCGTCGGCTTCGGTGAGGGCCACGAACGAGGGGCCGGGGAGTGACTCGAGCATATCGGGGTTCAGCGCGAGAGAGCGCACCACCTCGGCCTCGTGGGCGACCGCCCCGCGAGCGCGCAGTGCCTCCTCGGAGCGTTCGAGCACCCGCACGTGCCACGACAGCGTGCGACCGAGATACTCGGCCGTCTCGCGCACCGAGAACGGGACCACCCTCGGCCCGGAGTAGTGATGGCAGGCGACGAGTCCGAGGAGCTTCCCGTCGTCGACGAGCGAGATCGACATGGACGCCTGGACGCCCATGTTCTTCATGTACTCCACATGTATCGGCGAAACGCTGCGGAGCACGCAGTGGCTCATGTCGAGCGCGGCGTTCGTCTCCGGATCGAGGGCGGGGACGAGCAGACGAGGCGTGTAATCGACGTCGCCGATGAAGCGGAGCCAATTCACGGTATAGAGCCGTCGCGCCTGGGCTGGGATATCCGAAGCTGGATAGTGCTGACCGAGGAAGGGCGCGAGGTCGTCGCGTTTGCTCTCTGCGACGACCTCGCCGTTCCAACTAGGATCGAACCTATAAACCATGACGCGGTCGAAGCCGGTGACGGAGCGAATCTCCGCCGCTGCTACGGTGCAGAGCGCGTGTGTGGTTCGCGCAGAGGCCATTCGTACGACGCCGCTTCGAAGGCGTGGATCGAACGCGGCGGCCGCATCGATCGGCCGTTCGGTGCGCGCGGGCTCGAGCTCGGCCACAATCACGTCGACCGGAGCGCTCGGACGATGCAGCACGGCGTCGAATGCTCTCCCCACGCGCGACGTGAGCCGGAGCGGGCAATTGTCGCGGATCGCCGGCTGGCGCGCAGCTTCGAGGAGGAGTGCAGCGGAAGCTTCGTCGAACAGATCTCCGAGAGGGTGGGAGAGCACGTCGGCGGGAGTGGTGGCGAAGTACTCACCGACATTGTCGCTCACCTGCGTCACGCGGAGCTCGGGCCCGCGCAAGGCGAAGAGCGCTCCGTGGGGCTGAATCGCCCCGGGCACGTGAATCGGCTCGTGCTCACACGTGTCTAGGCTTACGGGCTCGGTGGTCACGAAATTGCCCCACTGTGGCGAAACGACTCTGCGTAATCTCGAAACAGTTGCTCCGCGGCGGCGCAGGTGCGCGCGTGCTCGGCCGGGAGAGCGGCCTCTCCGAACGCCTCGAACGCCGCGAGGAACGCGCTCCAGTAGGCGCCCGTTTCCTTCCCCCTCAGTCGCAGGAACGAGGTCCCGTCGCCCATGTCGAGCCCGAGCGCGCGCTCGACCCTCGCCGCGAGGACGAGGCCACCGAGCGCGGAACCTTCGAGCACGTACGCGATGCCCCAAGCCTCCGGAGCAGGCAACGGGGCGGGCGGGAGCTCGGCGCGGCACGAGGGCGGGACTCGGCCCATGCGCGCCAGATCACGCTCGATGCAGGCGCTACGGAGCGGTCCCACGCGGTCGGTGTCGCGAACCCGAGCGCCGACCGTCGCCACGAGCGGCTCGACGCGGCGAACGATGCGCTCGGTGCCGAGGAGGAAGGCCTCGTAGCGGGCGAACGTGATGCTCTCGGTCGAGAGCGCCAACGCCTGGTCGAGCGCGGCGTGTGCCACCGACGTCGCTCTACGAACGTCCGAAAGGATGGACGAGCGAGCGAGGGACTGACGAATGGGTTCCATCGATCGAATTTTGCTAGCATCTTCCGGGCCGTCGCCATTCCGCCGAGCGCGGCGCGCCTTTTGCTCTTCGCGAACCGTCGCGACCCGCGGAGTGCGGATATCGTCGACTCGGAGGCGCGGCAAATTGCCTCGCCCCCCCCCACGGTGGGGCAAACCGCAACATTCCGATGCCGACCCAAACGCCACACCCCGACCACCCGACCTCGTTCCTGGGCACGTGTCGGAGCGCGCACGCCGCTCCCGAGAAAAAGGGAGCTTGACGATGGCCGCTTGGCACGAAGAACCCGGGGTCGGCGTCACTGGCGAGCCCCCGCTCGAACCGCGCGCGACGGCGCTCCCGAACGAGCGCGCGAAGGCGTGGTCGGCAGCGGCGGTGGATATGGGCACGATCGCCGGGTCCTTCCGCGTGATTCGGCAGCTCGGAAGCGGCGGAATGGGCGTCGTCCTCCTCGCGGAAGACACCACCCTCGACCGAAAGGTCGCCCTCAAGCTGATTCGGCCCGAGCTCGCGCGCCCTGACTTTTTCGAGCGGTTCGTCACCGAAGCCCGCGCGATGGCGCGCGTGAACCATCCAAACGTGGCGCAGGTACACACGTTCGGTATCCACGAGGGCGCGCCATATCTCGTCATGGAGCTCGTGGAGGGAAAGACGCTCGACGAATGGCTGATCGAGCAAGGCGGCCCGCCCGACGTCGACCTCACGCTGCGCATCATCGGTGGTCTCTGCGCGGGGGTATCTGCCATCCACGCGAGAGACACGGTCCACCGCGATTTGAAGCCTGGAAACGTGATCCTCGACGAGCGGCTCGAGCCCCACGTCGTCGACCTCGGTCTCGCGGTGCTCGGCTCGGGCCCCGTCTCGAACGACGGGGAGATCATCGGGACTCCCGGCTACATGGCGCCCGAGATCGTCTTCCCGACCGAGGAGCCCGGCCCCCTCGCGCGTACCGACGTGTATGCGATCGCGTGCATCGCGTACGAAATGCTCACTGGCGAAGCGCCCTTTTCGTCTCCACACGAGACGGGAATGCTGCTTCAGCACGCGACGCAGCCCATTCCGCTGCCGAGCGCAGTGCGACCCGAGCTCGGCACTGCCTTCGACGACGCACTCCTTCGCGGGCTGTCGAAGTTGCCCTCGAAGCGGACCCCGACCCCCGAGGCCCTTTATCGCGCGCTCGCGGCGGCCCGGGCAGGGTCACTCGAGCCGGTTCATATCTTGGTCGCGGAGGACGACGAGGACTTCCGCACTCTCGTTCGAGGCTCGCTCATGCAGGCGTTCCCCGGCGCGGAGGTCGAATGCGTGGGCGACGGAGAGAGCGCATTGGCGGCGTTTCGCGCGCGCACCCCGTCGATCGCGCTGCTCGACCTTCACATGCCCGGGATCGACGGGATGGAGCTCACGCGCCTCTTTCGCACCCACGAGGGCGCCGACATCATGCCGATTCTCATCTTCACCGGCGGCGGCGGGGCGGACGACTGGAAGCGCCTCTCGAGCCTCGGCGCCGATGGCTTTTTGGTGAAGCCCCTCGCGACGTCCGACATGATTTCACTCGTGCGCCGCACTCTCCACGAGCGCAAGTCGAACCCGCCCGCGCTCCGCCCCACCGAACGCCCGCGCGCGCCTACCTCGAACGCCCCGCGCTGAGGCTCGCCTTCCGCTTCGGCCTGCGCCGAGTCGCGAGCTCTGCCCGTCGCCCGAATCACGCCGCGTAGCGTTCCACCCTGCACGCGGGACATTGCGCCTCGTCCCGGCCTCGCGCCCGCGATGCACGCGCCGTCGTGCCGACACGTGGTGATTGCTTTCGACGAGGGCACCCGAACGCTGCGCGCGCTGAGGCCCGCTTCCGGGACCCGCGTTCTCGCGCGCCACGGTGTGGCACCGCGCACCACGTCGGGCCACTGAACGTGCATCGTTCACCGCAAATATCCGCACCATTCGTACTGGCACGAAGGTGGCAATGGCCATGAGCACCTCACGAACAATCAGCCGACCGGAGATAGCCATCATGCGCCTCGACGAAATCCTCGAAACTGCCCAGAGCCTCGTTTCCAACATTCCCCCCGCGGTCAAAGACGGAACGAAGACTGTAAAAAAGACGGCATCCGATGCCGCCGACGTCATCGCGACCCGCGCGGAAGACGCGCGCGAGGTGGTGGTCGAGAAGGCAGACGACGTGAAGAACTTCACGGTCCAAAACATGTTCCGCGCGTACGACATCGCGTCGCGACTCGTTCCGATGATCCTCCCCGAGCGCGCCTCCCGCGTCCGCAACCGTCGCATCGCCTATGCCGCCGCCGGCGGACTCCTCCTCGGCGCGGGCGCGATCGTGATCCTCGAGATGAGGCGGCCGGGTACCCTCGCCAGCTTCGGGAAGCGCGTCCAGCGCCTCACCGGCCGCGCGGTCGATGGGGTCGAGACCGAGCTCGGCCACGCCAAAGACAAGGTGGTCACCGCCGCGACCGACGCAAAGGAGAAGGTCGCCACCGTCGCTGGCGACGTGAAGGACACCGTCAAGAGCGCGACATCCTCCGCGACACACGCCCTCGAAGACGTGAAGGACAAGGCGGCCCACGGCGTCGACGCGATGAAAGAGCGTGTCGCGCACCTTGGCGCCCGCGTCGAAGACGGAGCCAAGGAAGTGAAGCACGAGGCCAAGAAAGACTTCGAGCAGGCCAAAGACAAGGTCGCGCAAGCGATCGACGCGGAGAGCGCGCGAACCTTCGCCAACGGAAACCGTCATAGCTGACATCTGCCGAGGCCACCATGCATTCCTATCTACGCGACGCCTGGTCGATCACGAAAGAGACATTCTCCGACTGGGACGACGATCGCGCGATGAGCTTGGCGGCCTCTTTTGCCTTCTACACCCTGCTCTCGCTCGCCCCGCTCCTCGTCATCGCGGTCTCGGGAGCAGCGCTATTCTACGGTCAGGAAGCCGCGCGCGGTGAGATCGCGGCGCAGCTCGCGAGCGTGGTCGGCACGGAGCCCGCGCGCGCGATCGAAGCCATTCTCGCGAGCGCGCAGGCGAGCGACTCCGGCGTGCTCGGTACGCTCCTCGGCGTGGTCGTGCTGTTCTTCGGTGCGTCTGGCATGTTCACCGAGCTCCAGAGCGCCCTCAACGCGGTCTGGAACGTACAGACCAGGCCCGGTCGTGGCGTTCGCGGGCTCGTCCGCGACCGCCTGTTCGCGTTCTTGATGGTCATCGCGTCCGCCGTAGTGCTGTTCGCGTCGCTCCTCCTCAGCGCGGCGCTCAGCGCGGTGGGTACGTTCGTGGGCGATACGCTCCCCGGCGGCGCCACGCTATGGCAAGTAGCGAGCACGCTCGTCTCCTTCGTGCTGACGGTCGGGCTCTTCACGGCGATCTTCAAGGTGCTCCCGGACGCCAAGGTTCCCTCCCGCGACGCCTTGACCGGCGCGGTGGTCGCCGCCATCCTTTTCACGCTCGGCAAGTGGGTGCTCGGGGTCTATCTCGGCAAAGCGTCGTTCGGCTCGGCGTACGGTGCCGCGGGCTCGTTCGTCGCGCTCGTTGTTTGGATATATTACTCGGCGCAGATTCTACTCCTCGGCGCGGAGCTCACCCAGGTCGTCGCCAGGCGGCGCGGGGTCGAGATCGAGCCGACGCCGAACGCGATACGTGTCACGTGCTCCGTGCGGCCCGCGCGCGAGGGAGAGGACGTGCGCGCGGAGGGCTCTCGAGCGCGGAGCGCGGCTTGATGCGAGGGCGACACGCGACCGAGGCGCTCCCCGAAGGAGTCCGGTTCTCGCTCACGGCACCGAAGGCGCGTGGCGTCGAGCTCGTGCTCGAGGGGCCGCGCGTCGGCGAGGGCTACCCGATGACGCCGGTGGACGGCGGGCGCTTCACGGCGTTCGTCCCCGGCCTTCGCCCCGGCGCACGCTACCGATACCGCGTCGATGGTGGGCCACTGCGCCCCGACCCCGTATCGCGCTCGCAACCGGAGGGACCGCACGGCCCGTCCGAGGTGATCGATCCGAATGGGTTCGATTGGAAACATGCCGCGCGCCCGGTCGCGCTCGAAGGTGCCGTCGTCTACGAGCTCCACGTGGGGACGTTCACCCCCGAGGGCACGTTCTTGGCGGCGGCGGCGGAGCTACCGCGCCTCGCCGCGCTCGGCATCACGCTCGTCGAGCTCATGCCGGTCGGCGACTTTTCCGGCGACTTCGGCTGGGGCTACGACGGCGTCGGGATGTTCGCGCCGTATCGCCACTACGGCCGGCCGGACGACCTCCGCACGCTCGTCGACACGGCGCACGGACACGGGCTCGGCGTCGTTCTGGATGTAGTATACAATCATTTTGGCCCCGACGGAAACTACGTTCGCGACTTTTATGACGCGTTCTTCTCCACGAAGGCGACCGCGTGGGGCGAGTGCATCGACTTCGACGGGCCGAGCTCTGCCTTCACGCGCGACTTCTTTTGTGCCAACGCGGCGTATTGGATTCGCGAGTTCCGCATGGATGGCCTCCGCCTCGACGCGACGCAAGACATCCACGACAGCTCGAAGGTCCACATCGTCGGCGACATCGTGCGCGCGGCTCGCGAGGCAGCGGGGGGGCGAGCGATCGTCGTCCTCGCGGAGAACGAGCCACAAGATCCTCGATTCGTTCGCGCAATCGACGAGGGAGGTCTCGGGTGCGACGCCTTGTGGAACGACGACTTCCAGCACGCGGCCCACGCCGCGGCGACCGGGCGCCACGAGGCGTACTTCGGTGACACCCGCGGCACCGCGCAAGAGCTCGTGTCGGCCGTCAAGTGGGGCTTCCTGTTCCAGGGGCAATACTACCATTGGAAAAAAGGGCCACGCGGCGGGCCTGCCCTCGACCTCTCCGCGTCGCGCTTCGTTACCTATTTACAAAACCACGACCAGGTCGCGAACTCGACGAGCGGCAGGCGCCTCCACGCGCTCACGTCGCCCGGTCGCCATCGTGCCCTCCGCCTCCTCCATCTCCTCGCGCCCGGCACTCCGATGCTCTTTCAGGGCGAAGAATACGATGCGCCGCAGCCGTTTCTCTACTTCGCGGACCACGAAGAAGAGCTCGCGGGCAAAGTCGCCGCTGGAAGGCACGAGTTCCTTACCCTCTTCCCGAGCGCGCGCGACCCCCGCGTCCGCGGCGTGATCGCGCGGCCCGGAGATCGCGGTACGTTCCTTCGCTGCAAGCTGGACCCACGCGACAGAGCCGGCGAGCCACGGATCGGCGCGCTCGAGCTCACTCGCGATTTGCTCGCCCTCCGCCGCGCAGACCCCGTCTTCGCAGCGCAGGCGTCTGCGCGAATTCACGGCGCCGTGCTCGGGGACGAGGCGTTCGTCCTTCGCTTCTTTGGAGAAGACCGCTTCGACGACCGGCTCGTGATCGTGAACCTCGGACGCGACCTCGATCGCATGCCCACGTCGGAGCCGCTCCTCGCGCCCTCGCCGCTCGGCCGGTGGGAGCTCGTGATCTCGAGTGAGGATCCTCGCTACGGTGGAGGCGGGACACCACCGTTCGACGGCGACGGGGAGGCAGTGCCGGTGGTCGCGGGGCACTCCGCGATCGTGCTCGCCCCACACGCTCGCCCGCGTCGCGGATAGCCCACGACGGCACCGGCGCAAGGAGCGACGCGCTAGAGCTGGCGCAACTTTCCCCAGATGTCGCAGGTTGCCTCACGCCGGTGAGGCCGAAAGATGCGGGCAGTTCGGCCTTTCTTTGCTGGCACGCAAGTCGCTATTGGCGCGAAATGACGAGCCGCGGGAGTGCGCACCCACTCGGTGCAACATGGGACGGTGAGGGGACCAACTTCGCCCTCTACTCGGAGAACGCCACGCTCGTCGAGCTCTGCCTCGTCGACTCGGAGGGCACCGAGACGCGGCACGCGATTCGCTCGCACACCGGCTTCGTGTGGCACGTATACGTGCCGCGAGTCGGCCCCGGACAGCGCTATGGCTATCGCGTGCACGGCCCCTACGAGCCTGCGCGCGGCCTGCGCTTCAATCCGGCCATGTTGCTCGTAGACCCGTACGCGAGAGCGATGGACGGGACGGAGCGTTGGGATGCTGGCGCCTTCGCCTACACGATCGGCGATCCGAGTGAGGACTTCGCTCGCGCGGAGGGCGACCTTCGTGGCGCGCCGCTCGGAGTCGTCGTCGACTCGAGCTTCGACTGGGAAGGCGACACGCTCCCGAAGATTCCACTTCACCGCTCCGTGATCTACGAAGTGCACGTGCGCGGGCTGACGAAGCTGCACCCCGAGGTACCGGAAGAGCTGCGCGGAACTTACGCGGGAATGGCTCACCCCGCCGTAGTTCGGCACCTGAAGGAGCTCGGCATCACCGCCGTGGAGCTCATGCCGGTGCACGCTTTCGTCGACGACAAGATGCTCGTCGACCGCGGGCTGCGGAACTACTGGGGGTATTCCAGCATAGGCTTCTTCGCGCCCGACGTGAGATACCGAAGCGGCCCCGCGCTCGCGAGCGAGGTTCGAGAATTCAAACACATGGTCAAGGCGCTCCACCGCGCCGGGATCGAGGTCATTCTCGACGTGGTCTACAACCACACCGCGGAGGGCAATCACCTCGGCCCCACCTTCGCGTTCAAGGGCATCGACAACCCTACGTATTACCGCCTGGTCGAAGGCGACCCGCGCCACTACTTCGACTACACCGGGACGGGAAACACGTTGAACGTGCGCCACCCTCAGGTGCTGACACTCATCATGGATTCGCTCCGCTATTGGGCGGGCGAGATGCACGTGGATGGCTTTCGTTTCGACCTCGCGTCCGCCCTCGCGCGAAATCTCCACGAGGTCGACAAGCTGTCGAGCTTCTTCGCGCTCATCCATCAGTCGCCCGATCTTCGTGACGTGAAGATCATCGCCGAGCCGTGGGACGTCGGCGACGGAGGCTATCAAGTCGGCAACTTCCCGGTCCGATGGGCGGAGTGGAACGGACGCTTCCGCGACACGATCAGGAAGCTCTGGGCCCATGGCGAGAACACTGGCGAAGTGGGCTATCGCCTCACCGGCTCGAGCGATCTCTACGAGTCGAGCGGGCGGCGCCCCTCTGCGAGCATCAACCTCGTGACTGCCCACGATGGCTTCACGCTCGACGATCTCGTCACCTACCAGCACAAGCACAACGAAGCGAACGGGGAGGACAACCGCGACGGCAACGACCACGAGCATAGCCAGAACGGAGGCGTGGAGGGCCCGACCGACGACGCGGTGGTGAATGCCTTTCGGCGTCGCCAACGGCGTAATTTACTCGCCACGCTCATCCTCTCCCAGGGCACGCCACTCCTCGTCGCGGGCGACGAGATGGGCCGCACCCAGCGCGGGAACAACAACGCGTACTGTCAAGACAACGAGACGAGCTGGGTCGATTGGGACCTGGACGACGAACGAAGGGCGCTCCTCGAGATTACGAAGCGACTCCTCCGTTTGCGTCGGGAGCACCCCGCCCTCCAGCGCGCCAAGTTCTTCCAGGGGAGGGCGATCTACGGGACGTCGCTCACCGACATCATGTGGTTCCACCCCGACGGTCGACGCTGGGAGACGGCGGAGGACGCGACCTCGGCGGCGTTCATGGTGTTCCTCGCCGGGCGCGGCATCGACGACACGGACGAGCGCGGGAGGCCCATCGTCGACGACGACTTTTTACTGGCCTTCAACGCCTCGCCGAACGAAGTCACGATGCGATTGCCAATGCCGGGTCCCGCGCTCGAGGCATGGACTTGCCTCGTCGATACGGCGAACGACGGCGCCGAGGAGACCGTCGCCGGAGGTGCCGAGACGACGCTCGTCGGTAGCTCGCTCAAGTTCTTCCGCGCACCGTCCCGGGTGGTGCGAACGGGCGGCGCGCGCCATTCGCTCGGCGCGACGTACCGATTGCAGCTCGGGCCTACGTTCGGCTTCGCGGCTGCGGCTTCCCTCGTTGGGTATCTGGCCGACCTCGGGGTGACCGACCTCTACGTATCTCCGGTGATGGGCGCGGCGGCGGGCAGCACCCACGGCTACGACGTGGTGGACCACCAGCGCGTCGACGCGGCCCTCGGCGGGGAAGAGGGACTCGTACGTCTATCGGACGTGCTCCGCGAGCGCGGAATGGGGCTCGTCATCGATTGGGTCCCGAACCATATGGGCATCCAAGGCGGGCAAAACCTCGCTTGGGACGACGTGCTCGAGAGCGGCCCGAGCTCCGTCCATAGTGACGCATTCGACATCGACTGGAACCCTCCGAAGGCAGACCTCAAGAACCGAGTCCTACTCCCCATCCTCAGCGAATCGTACGGTGAATCGCTCGAGAGCGGGTCGCTCCGCGTCGCGTGGGACGACGAGCGCTTCCGAGTCGTTTACGGTACTCGCAAGTTGCCACTCGGACCGAAGACGATCTTGCCCATTCTAGAGACGGCCCGCGCGCGCTGCGGGCTCGAGGACGAATCACGGGAAATGCAGGAGCTCGCGAGCATCGAGTTCTCCCTTCGGAGCCTACCTTCCGCCTCCGACACGACGCCCGAGCAGCGAAGAGAACGTGCGCGCGAGAAGGAGGTCGTCAAACGTAGGCTCGCGACCCTCGTCGAAGCGAACCCCGCGGTCCGCGCCGCGATCGACGAAGCGCTCGTCGTGCTCAACGGACGCCCGGACGACACGCGGAGCTTCGACGCGCTCGACCAGCTCTTGATGGCGCAGAGCTATCGGCTCGCATTTTGGCGGGTCGCAGCAGAGGAGATCAACTACCGAAGGTTCTTCGACGTGAACGATTTGGCGGCCATACGGATGGAGAGTGAGCCCATCTTCGACGCTGCTCACGCGCTGGTCGGTCGTCTCTACGAGGAGGGTCGCTTCGAGGCCCTTCGCCTCGACCACACCGACGGGCTCTATGATCCCAGCGGCTACTTCGAGGCTCTCCAACGCACGCTCCGCCCGGCGGCACGGAGCAGCGCCGCCGACAACCCCGACGATCGCGCGCGGCCGGTGCCGATCCTCGTCGAGAAGATCGTCGGGAGGGGCGAGGTGCTGCCGTCGTCGTGGGCGGTCGACGGAACGACGGGATACGAGCACGCCGTCGCAGTGCAGGGACTCTGGGTCGATCCGGCGGCGGAAGAGACGTTCACGCGCCTCTACCGGCGCTTCACCGGCGACGACGCGTCGTTCGAGGAGCACGTTCGCGCGAGCAAGAAGCACGTCCTCACGTACTCGCTCTCGAGCGAGCTCAATATGCTCGCGCGGATGCTCGAGGGGATCGCTGGCAAGAACCGGCGCTGGCGCGACTTCACCCTCATCTCGCTCACGCGCGCCCTCCGCGAGACGCTCGCCGCGTTCGGTGTATACCGCACCTATATTCGCGCCGGAGAGCGCCCCTCCGCGGAGGACCGGCGGCACGTAGAAGAGGCGATCGCCCTCGCGCGAAAGGCCGCGCCGTCGATCGCGGGCGAAGTGTTCCAATTCCTTCGCGACGCGATGCTCGTCAGCGTCGACGTTCCAGAGGAGGAGCGAAGGCAAATAGAGAGGTTCGCGCTTCGTGTACAGCAAGCGTCCGCCCCGGTCATGGCCAAGTCGGTGGAAGACACTGCGTTTTACCGGTACGCGCGGCTTTTGTCGCTCAACGAGGTCGGCGGCAGCCCGGAGATCTTCGGACGCTCGGTCGACGACCTTCACGCTCTCAACGCACTGCGCGCGCGCTGTTGGCCACTCTCGATGACCTCGCAGTCCACCCACGACACGAAGCGCGGGGAGGATGCTTCGGTACGCATCTCGGCCCTTACGGAGGTTCCCGAGGCGTTCACGCGCGCGCTCGGTCGCCTCCGGGAACGCGCGCGTCACTTCGAGACCATCGTCGACGGAAAGCGGGCGCCGAGCCCCACACTTCAGTACGCGTTCTGGCAAGCGCTCGTCGGCACTCTCCCGTTCGGATGGGACGGGCAGTCCGGTATCGCCTCCCTCGTATCACGAATGAGCGATTACCTCCTCAAGGCCGCAAAAGAGGCGAAACAAGAGACGTTGTGGACGCACCCGAACGACGCGTTCGACGCCGCGATCGGCCCGTTCGTGAAGGGCGCGATCGAGGACGGCGGGGTACGCGAAATCTTGCTCGAGCTCACCACGGCGATAGAGCCGATAGCGATTCAGAACGCGCTCGCGCAGACCACTCTCAAGATCACGAGCCCAGGGATCCCGGACACGTATCAAGGCTCGGAGACGTGGAATCAGAGCCTCGTCGACCCCGACAACCGCGCGCCCGTCGACTTCGCTTCGCTGCGGGCTCGGCTCGGCTCGCTTCGCGCACGGATCCGCGCCGCCGGCGACGATCGCACGCCTTTGGTGCGCGAGCTCGTCTCCTCGGCGAGCGACGGCACCATCAAGCTGTTCGTCACGCACCTCCTCTTGGCCCTCCGCCAGCGGGAGCGAGAGCTCTTCTTGCGGGGAGACTACGAGGCCATCGCCGGCACCGGGCAGGTGGTCGCGTTCACCCGCGGCTTCGGCGAGTCGCGCGTCGTGGTCGTCGTCCCACGCCTCGTCGCGACGCGCAGCACGCCCTTCGCGATCGGAGCCGACGCTTGGGGCGACACGTGCTTGGCGATCGGGCATCGTGGCGTGTACGAAAACGTTTTCACGGCGCGCGAGGTGCACCTCGAAGACAGCGTGAAGCTCGGGGAGCTCTTCGCGGAGTTGCCGATCGCAGTGCTGGTTCGCCGCGGACGGGCGGAGTGAGCGCGTCACGTCGCGGCGCGTAGCCGCCCCGCGTCGCAAGAAAAGCTGGAGACATTCGCGGGCGAGCGTACTCTCGGAAGGACCACGCTGGCGGGGGCCTGTCTTGGTGTGCACGAGGGCCACTTTGTTTCGTCACCGATTTGCAACGTTCAGACTGTTCGCGCTCCTCCCCCTCCTCGCCCTCGCCCTCGGAGCGCCTACCGCGTGCGGCGACTCCGGAGACACGGGCAGCGACGGCGCTGCTCCCGTGCCGAGCGAAGAGGTCGACGCGGCTCTCCTCCCGGAGGACGCGTCGACGAGCGATGCGGCGACGAGCGACGCGCGGCCACCTTCCGACGGAGCAGTCGAGTGCAGCGACGAGCGCCTCCGCGTGGTCGCGGGCAACCTCTCCGGCGCAGGAGGAACATACGACGACGGTCGCGGGACGCGTATCTTCAAGGGGCTCCGCCCGGACGTCGCGCTCGTACAAGAGCTCCGCGTCGGCGACAACTCCACCGCCGCGCAGCGCGCGTTCGTCGACGCCGCGTTCGGCACCGGGTACGCGTTCGTGCGCGGGTCGCTCTTCGGAGCGGTCGACATTCCGAACGCCGTCGTATCTCGATTCCCTATCGTCGAGTCCGGAGAGTGGACCGACCCGCTCGTGAGCAATCGAACGTTCGTGTGGGCACGCATCGACGTGCCGGGGGCGGCCGATCTGTGGGCCGTCAGCGTTCACCTCCTCACCACCAACGCGACCGAGCGTGGCAACGAGGCGGCGGCGCTCGTGACGTTCATGAAGGGCGTTCCAGCCGGGTCGCTCCTGTTGGTCGGCGGCGATTTGAATACCAACTCCAGAGCCGAACAGGCAGTCACGAACCTCGGGGCGGTGTTCGTGACGGAGGGGCCATATCCAATGGATCAGGCCGGTAACGCGAACACCAACACCCCTCGATCGCGACCCTACGACTGGGTGCTCGCCGGCGGCGCGCTCGAAGCGTGCAAGACGCCGGTCACGATCGGCGCGGATAGTTACGTCGGCGGCCTCGTATTCGACTCGCGTGCCTACGCGCCTCTCTCGGACGTCGCGCCAGTGGAGCTCGCAGACAGCGACTCGCCGCTCCAACACATGGCCGTCGTGCGGGACTTTTTCGTTCCGAGGTGAGGCGACGCAGCACGAAAACGCACGTGAGCGCGCGTTTTCGAGTCGTGTTACCGTGGAGCGATGGTGGTTCGGCGCCTCCTCGCGGTTCTGTCGTTCGTAGGGGGCGGCGTCGTGGTGGCGGCGTGCCTCTTTCCGGGCCTCGCGGAGCTCGGAGAGTGCGCAGGCGGCGCGTGTGAGGACGGCGCGGTCGCCGCTGGCGATACCGCACCACCTCCCGCCGACGGCGCCCTGCCTCCCAGCGACGGCGGTACGGGCGACAGCGCCTCGAACGCGGACGGCGCGCCGATCGGGTGCCCCCTCGGCACCGTCGCTGTCGCCGACTACTGCATCGACGCGACCGAGGTCACGGAGGGCGATTGGGACGCTTTTCGTGCCGCGCTCGACGTACCCAAGGTCACGACCCCGGAGTGTGCGTGGAAGAACGACGTCTGGAACGCGCCATTTCGCAAGCTCGGGCCTAAATTTCCGGTCACCGGCATCGACTGGTGCGACGCCTACGCCTTTTGCAAATGGAAGGGCAAGCGGCTCTGCGGCAAGGTTGGCGGGGGCGCGAACACGAGCGACACGGAGTTCACGGCGCAGTCGGCGGAGTGGGTGCGCGCGTGCAACGGCGGCAACGCCTCCCGCGGGTTCCAGTATGGCGCCGACTACGACGCGGGCGCCTGCCACGAGAACGCGACCCCGCTCGAGGTCGCGACGAAGGTGACCTGCCAAGGCCCGACCCCAGGGCTCTTCGACATGAACGGCAATGTAGGCGAGTGGGACGACTCCTGCGACCCGGTCGGCGCGGAGCCAAAGACCACCGTGTGCCGCTTCCGCCCGCCTGGCTCGTTCGGTCGCGGGGCGAATCACTGCACGTTCGTCAACCAGAACTCCAAAGCCGCGCGCGAGGGTCGCACCAACGCGGTCGGATTTCGCTGCTGCGCTCAGTAACGTGCGCGTGCGCGTGCACGCCCGCTTCGGCGTCGCCGGCAGGCCCGGAAAGTAGCTTCGATCGTCGCGTTTTGGCGTGGCTCGGACCTGCTCGCTCGCCCGCGCCTCGGCGAGACCCGCACGAGACCAACCAAATCGGGCGTTCGCGCGTAGTGTTCGTCCGCTACGCTCGAAGGATAGGGATGGCCGAAGCCTCCACTGGCACGAAGAAGCTCGGACGATACCAACTCCACCGCGAGGTCGCGCGCGGTGGCATGGCCACTGTCTACCTAGGTCGCCAAGTTGCTGCCGTTGGGTTCGCGCGCACGGTCGCCATCAAGCGCCTCCACCCCGAGTACGCTCGCGATCCCCAGTTCGTCGCGATGTTCCTCGACGAGGCGCGGCTCGCGGCGCGCATCCAACACCCGAACGTGGTGTCCACCCTCGACGTCGTCGCGACGAGCGGAGAGCTCTTCTTGGTCATGGAGTACGTCCAGGGCCTCAGCCTCGCCAAGCTCGCGCGCGAGGGCCACCCACCCCCGGACGTCGCGGTGGCGATCGTATCTGGAATGCTTCACGGGCTTCACGCCGCGCACGAGGCCACGAACGAGCGCGGTGAGGCGATGAACATCGTGCACCGCGACGTCTCGCCCCACAACGTGCTCGTCGGCAAAGACGGAGTCGCGCGCGTGATCGACTTCGGCATCGCCAAAGCGGAGACCCGCCTCGGTTCGACCGCGACCGGAGAAATCAAGGGCAAGCTCGCGTACATGGCGCCAGAGCAGCTCCACTCCGAGCCCGTCACGCGGCGCACCGACGTGTTCGCGGCGGGCATCGTCGTATGGGAGGTCCTCATGCGCCGTCGGCTCTTCCTCGGCGCGAACGAAGGCGCCACCGTGCGTAACGTGATCGAGGGAAAGGTGCCCCCGCTCGTGGTCGAGGGGCGCGACGTGTCCCTCCTCGACGCCGTCGTGAGGAAGGCGCTCGCGAGCTCCCCCGACGATCGCTACGCGACTGCGAAAGAGTTCGCCGTCGCGCTGGAGAAGGCCGAGAGACCGGCGCTCCCGAGCGAGGTGAGCGACTGGCTCGCGCGAACGGTCGGTCCTTCGATCGAGCGCATGGCGGTCGAGATCGCCGAAGTCGAGAGCGGTTCGCTGCCGACCGAGAACCTCGAAGAGGCCATTCGTAAAATCCAATCGACTCGATCCGACGCGCCGCCGCCTCTCCCCGCACCCGAGGAGAGCGCGGCCGCCGCCGTCCCCGTCGTCGCGCCGGACGCCGCCAGCGAGGTGCCGCCGATCACGGCGACCGCGACGAGCCGCGCGTCACGGACCCCGCGGTGGCCATTCGCGTTCTTGCCTGTCGCGCTCCTGTGCGGATTCGGGGCGAGCCGCCTGTTCGGCGCGACGGGCGGGCCGAGCACCTCCGACCACGGGGCGCCCCCTCCTACCACGGCCGAAGCGAGCACACGAACGGAGCCCTCGACACCTCTGCCGGCGGCCCCCTCGGCGCCATCGGTGGCGGTCACCGCCGAGCCTCCGGTCGCCTTCAGCGCCCACGGGCCGCGCTCCAAGCCCCCCGTCGCGACCCCACCGCCGAAGGCTCCGAAAGTGGACTGTTCGAACCCCATCGTCGTGAATCCCGACGGGACGAAGACCTACAAAAGGGAATGCTTGAAATGAGCCACGTGATCAAGCGCGGTTCGGCTCTCGCTCTCGCCGTCACGATCGGCGCGAGCGCGCTCCATCCGTCGCCTGCCCGCGCCGACGGAGCCGCCTGCGCGGACGCTGCCGAGCGCAGCCAAAAGGCTCGAAAGGCCGGAAAGCTCCTCGAAGCGCGCGCCCTCGTCTCCACCTGCGCCGCTCCATCGTGCCCTGCCCTCGTCCGCACGGATTGCCAAGCATGGGTGCTCGAGCTCGAGAAGGAGCTGCCCTCGATCGTGGTCCGCGCCCGCCGCGCCGGCAAGGACGTGACGGAGGGTAAGGTCGAGGTCGACGGGCGCCCGCTCGAAGGGGCGCTCGATGGCCACGCGACGCCGCTCGATCCGGGCCGTCACGAGGCCCGTTATCGCCGAGGTGACGTCACGCTCGTCGAGCCGATCGTGCTCTCGCCCGGCGAGAAGAACCGGATGGTCGTCTTCGAGCTCGAAGGTCCGAAGGAGCCCCCGAAGCCCACGAAGGACAGCACTCCGAGCGCTAGCGCAGCACCGCCGCGCGAGAGCAGGAACACACTCGGCTGGGTGTTCGGGGGCGTGGCGATCGCCGGAATAGGCACGTTCGCCGTGTTTCAGGGAATGGGCCAGAGCGAGTACGCGAGCGCCAAAGAAGGCTGCGGCGCGGCGCGTACGTGCGACGAGGAGACCCTCTCTCCCATTCGCACGAAGCTCACGATTTCGGGAGTCGGCCTCGGTGTTGGGCTCGCGGGGCTCGCCGCTCTCGGCGTCTTTTTGCTCGTTCACGATAGTGCGGGGCCGAGGAGCAAGACGGGCTGGGTCGCCCCCAGCACGTTCGTATTCTAAACACGGGGCGCCGCGCCTCGACCGTGACATGCGGCCGCGAAGGACGACGACGTTCGCCGAGCGCGAGCGCCTTCGCCGCGCACCGAGCTCTGCCACCGGCCGAGGCACGGATACGACGCAGAGTTGGAGTCGCCATTGCCCACGAACGACCTCTTGGCAAACGCGCGACCGGCGCCCGTCGCCGTCGAACGTGGGAGCTCGCCTTCGAGAGAACTAGAGCGCCGCACGCGCATTTTGCACGATCACGAATGGCGTCAGCTCGCGCTTCGTTCGTGCCCCTCGGCCTCGGGCGACTCTTGCCCGTCGCGGACGATGAGCTGCGTGCGCTCCTCACGCGCGTAGATCATGCCAATTTTGATGGCCTCCGCTTTGCTCGACTTTACGCGGCTCGGACGCTTGTTGCCTTGGCGCAAGACCGCCCATCCGCCGCGCGGGGAAGGCGCGACGATCACGTCTCTGCCCGTTTCGCGTCGGCGCGTGTCATTTGCTCGATCCATTCTTCATTCCTTTCGTTCGTGGCGACGAGCGGGTTCGTCCACGCGCGTCGCCGAGGCTCGACTCCGCGTCGCGTCGTTCCCATTCGTCGCAATCACCCGCGTTGGCACGGAAGGGCTCTCTGCAGCACCGACCAAAGGCGATGCCATCCGCGCGATCGCCGAGATTGGGTCCGGGACGTGGCGACCATGCTTTCGTTGCGTCCATAGGTGCACGCTAGGTGCACGCTTCAATGCAAACCGCGAACCATGGGCATGGGCCAGGCTCAATCGCGAGGCGAGGCACGGCCTCGCTCCGTCGGGACGGATGACGCACGACCGCGTCCGCCCGCGCCTTACGGCCGAGTCCGATGCCGGGGTGCCTCGCCTAACGCCGCAACTGAGGCGAAAGAGTACGGGCGGCGCACGGCGGCGTCCGCTGACGTGGTTCACCTGGCCTTGGCGACGGGTCTACTTCAGCGTCTCTCGGCGACGGGTGAGCCCGAAGCTATCGTATCCGGCGCCGACACTCGCGTTCGCCGGATACCCGCTCTCAGCCCGAGCCGTCGCGCGCGAAACCTTTCCGCCGAGGATCTAGGTTTTTCGGCCGAGCCCGCCGCTGCCCTCCTCGACCGAGGCGACACGAACGCGGCACATCGTCTCACTTTGCCAATCGACGAATCGCGCCGTCAGCGGGCTCAAACCTCCGGCGGGTCCATCGCCCGCTCGAAGTGACGGTGACGGCCGATCGCCTCGATGAACGCCGGGATCGCTTCGTTCACGTCATCCTTCACGACGAGCCCAGGATCGTGGTCACCCGACCGCAGAACCGAGGGGATCCCCGCGCGTTCCAGCAGGGCGAGCGAAGCGCCGAGCGCGAGGATCGGCTTCGCGTGGCGATACTGATCCTTCAAGAGCTCCGCGGCGTGCCCCAGGTTGGCGAGTAGCTTGATTCCCGCTTTTCCTCCAGGGAGCGCGACCGCGTCGTAGAGAACGGAAGGCGTCGTTTCCAATGTCGCTTCCACGTCGATTGGTTCTCCGATTTCGGGGGTCACTTTTCCGAGCCGGGGACCGATGAAGCGCGGGACCGCGCCCTCGGCGACGAGCGCGGCGTGGAGCGCCTTCGCCGCGTCGCCGTCGATTCCGTCCGCGACCAGGATCGCAATACGGCGCGTGGCGATTCTCTTTTCCCCCGGCTGCGAGAACACGGACAGCGCGGGCGATATCTCGATCTCGGCCGCGCGCGGGTTCTCGAGCGCGCGCGGCATCGGCGGGGGCATGTCGAGCCCGAGCTGCGCGGCGAGGGTCTCGGCGAGGCCCATGTCGACGTTCGCGAGCATGGAGACGACCCGCTCCCGAATCGCCGGTGTCTGCACCTTGGTCAGCTCGAAGCGGAAGGCGCGCAAGATATGGTCCTTCTCGATTGGCGTTTGACTACGCCAAAAAAGCGTAGCCTGGGAGTAGTGGTCCGCGAAGCGCTCCGGATTCCCACGAACCTTGTCGCCCGTGGCGGGCTCGCGGAACGACGTGAAGCCTGCGGCACCGGCTTGAAATGGGCAGCCCCCGCCGAGCGAGTTGGGCTCGTATGCGACGCGGCCACGGTTCACCGCTTTTCGATGCATGCCGTCGCGCTGGTTGTTGTGGGTCGGCGCGATCGAAGCGTTGATGGGAATTTCGTGAAAATTCGGACCGCCGAGGCGCGTAATTTGAGTGTCGGTGTAAGAGTGGATACGTCCGGCGAGGAGGGGGTCGTTGGAGAAGTCGATCCCGGGGACCACGTGCGCGGCGCAGAACGCGACCTGTTCCGTCTCCGCAAAGAAGTTGTCCGGGTTGCGATTGAGCACGAGCCGGCCTACGGGAGTGAGCGGAACGAGCTCCTCCGGCACGAGCTTCGTCGCGTCGAGCACGTCGAATGAGAAGCGCTCGGCGTCCTCCTCCGAGAAGAGCTGGAAGCTGAGCTCCCACTCCGGAAACGCGCCCGCCTCGATTGCCTCCCACAGGTCACGGCGATGATAGTCCGGATCGGCGCCCCCGAGCTTCACCGCTTCGTCCCAATCCAAGCAGTGCGTGCCCGCGACCGGGCGCCAATGAAACTTCACGAAGGTGGAGTTGCCGTCTGCGTTCACGAGGCGGAACGTGTGCACCCCGAACCCCTGCATCATACGATAGCTACGTGGAATTCCTCGATCGGACATCGCCCACATGAGCATGTGGGTCGACTCAGGCATGAGCGACACGAAGTCCCAAAACGTGTCGTGCGCCGTCGACGCTTGCGGCATCGCGAAATGCGGCTCCGGCTTGGCGGCGTGAACGAGGTCGGGGAACTTCATCGCGTCTTGAATGAAGAAGACGGGCATGTTGTTGCCGACGAGGTCCCAGTTGCCTTCGTCGGTATAGAACTTCACCGCGAAGCCGCGCACGTCGCGGGCAGTGTCGGGCGAACCGCGCTCGCCGACGACGGTGGAGAACCGAACGAAGACGGGAGTGACCTTACCCTTTTCACCGAAGATCGACGCACGAGTGACCTCGGTCCTCGGCGCGTAGCACTCGAAGAATCCGTGTGCCCCCGAGCCCCGCGCGTGGACGATTCGCTCGGGGATTCGCTCGTGGTCGAAGTGGGTTATTTTCTCGCGGAGAATAAAGTCTTCGAGGAGGGCAGGTCCGCGGAGACCGGCCTTGAGAGAGTGCTGATTATCAGCAACGGGCACCCCCTGGTTCGTCGTCAGCACCTGCCCGGTCCCGTCGGCGCGCGCGGCGTCGAGCGATACGCGGCCAGGGTCTTGTCCGAGGGGCGGACGCCCGCTACCGACTTTGGGTGAAGCGCTCCGTTCCGTCAGAGTGCTACCGGTGACGGCGTCGTTCGGGGGCTCCGTGGTGAAGCCGGGCTGCGGCGTCGCCGATGCAGGGCCATACTCGGTGGCCTTGTTGGGGTTGTAGGGAACGGAGCGCGCGACCGCGTCGACCCCTTCCATTTTTTCGGTCGCGGCGTTGGCCGCCGAGCCAGGAGCTGGCTCCCCGTTCGACAGTCCGGCGATCGACTGCGCGCTAGTCGTCGCGGGCGCGACGCCCGATCTCGTGGGAGCTGCGGTTGAAGGCGATTTCTTTTTGGCGGCCATAGACTCTCTCTCAAGGGCGCCAGAGCCGGCGCGGGCGATGTCGACAAGCAACTGTCGCGCCACGCTCCGAGGAAAGGACGAGCGCGCGCCGCGACGAAGCGAACGACGCTCGGCCATCCGAGGGAGACTGTTTTGCCTCAGAGGTCGTTCGACCGAGACCGAACTGCGTCCCTCGCGCGCGACCCCATCGCAAGGCCTTCGCGTCGCCGGAGCCCAGCGGCCAATCTACGACCGTTGCTCGATCCGACGCGCTCGACCTGCGTAGCGACGGACGGCCGACTCGTGCGTCGTGGGCGCCGGCGCGAAGGGTGCGTTACCCGGCAACGTTCCCACTCGGCTTTCCCCACTCCATGATCAAAAAATAGGGAGCCTTCAAGTACCGCCGCACTTTCTCTTCGGGTCCACCGTGCGGCCGCGGCTCGGCGAAATGGCAAAGCTGCAAGCCGGCGCCGAGGAGCAACTGCATGTACGTCTCGAGTGGGCGGTGCCAGTTCGTGACGCTCACGCCGCGCCAGCGCGCCTGGCTCGCGTGCTCGTCCAAGTAAGTGGCACGTCGGTCCGCGCCTCGCGGGCGCCTTCCGCCGAACACCATTCCGGCCGTGGTGAAGCCAGTGAGATTGGCAATGAGAAGCGTGCCTCCGGGGCGGAGTACCCTCGTCATCTCCGTGAGCCCAGCTCCGAGGTCCGGGATGTCGATCAACGACAAGTAGCTCACCACGAGGTCGAACGAATCGTCTTCGATGTCGAGCCGCTCGGCGAGCCCTATTCGATAGTCTCCCGCCGGGTCGACGGTGCGAGCGCGCGCGAGGAGGGCCTCGGTCGGATCGACGCCGACCGTGCGAATGCCGAGCGCTTGCAGCATGCGACAGAACCGCCCCTCACCACAGCCCACGTCGAGCGCGGACGCGTGAGGCCGCATTCCGACGCGCTCGAGCATTGGGCGGTCGAGCACGAACTGGCGGCCGAAGTCGCCAAGGTCGCCCTGCTCCGCGATCCAGGCTTCGGCAGACTCGTTCCATCCATCGGATGCGGTGGGGGCCATGGGTGAGGAGAGCTCGAGGAGGAGAGATAGGACGGCCGCGACCGGCCTTCGTGCCGTGTACCACGTTTGCCCGCCGTTCGGGTCGGCGCTCGAGGCGCCGCCGGCATCGTGAGCGCCGCCTCCCTTTTGGTAGGCGCCAGAAAGTACAGCTCGCTATCGCAGAATTCGACAGGTCGCGTCCGCCGACCGGCCAGCCTGCTTGCGGGCGATCTTGCGACATGTCCCGCGGGGCTCCGCGATCACTCCCGCCTGTTCCAGAGACGTCCGCACCGGGCGACAGACGAAAACAGCGGATCCACGTTACGGGCAAGGAGCGGGCTCCCGCGCGCGAGCAAGACCGAGGGAGGCACTCTCGGCGCTGCGGACACACCACGCCGCGCGCGGCCCCGCGATTGCATATCGCACGGCATCGGTACGTGCCTATTGCACGCGTGCCGCACCGCGCGCAACCCGCGCAATCGAAGGCCATATCCCATGCGCATTTTCACCTCACTATCCATTCTTGCCATTGGCCTGTCGGTCGCGGGTTGCGGCGACAACCATGGCGCAAACGACGCCACCGGCCAGTCGGCGTCCCCGCAGGGCGGCCAAAGCACGCAGGGAGGCCAGAGCTCGGGGGGCGGCGGTCCGTTCCACGGCGCCAGCGACACCACTCCCGAGCACACCGGGACGCGCGATGGTGGGTCCGGCCCCGGCTCCAGCCTGGGCGCCGATAGCGGGGCGAGCATGACATCGACCTCCCCGGCGCCAGCCTCGGAGCCCCTCACCGACGGGCAGATCCTCGAAGTGGTTCGTACGGCGAGCACCGTCGAGATCGAACAGGCGAAAATCGCGCAGTCGAAGGCAAGAACGGCGACGGTGAAGGCGTTCGCCGCGATGATGGTGAAAGACCATGGCGCCGCGAACGCCAAGACCGAAGCGCTCGCCAAGAAAGGCTCTCACGAGGCGAAACCGAGCACCCTCAGCACGACCCTCGCTTTGGACGCGAAGCAGGCCACCTCCGAAATGTCGTCACTCACGGGAGGCGCTTTCGACAGGGCCTACGTCGATGCGCAGGTCAAAGAGCACCAAGCCGTGCTCGACGCGATCGAGACCAAGCTCGGACCCGCCGCCGAGGCTCCAGAGGTCAAAACCCTCCTCGATTCGGTTCGCAGCAGGGTCGCACATCACCTGACCGAGGCCAAGTCGATGCAGGCGAAGCTCTCGAAGGCGACGACCACGTCGACGCGGTAGCGAGGGCATGCCAACGGTGGCCCGACCCGGTACTTCGGAAGAGACTCTCCGATGAAGCGTCCGGCGCAGCGCGCCCCTTCCTGTTCTGTTCGTGCGTCGAAGAATGCACAATACATCAACGGCGAGGTCCTGGGCGTCGCGGGGGGAACGCGCGTGAGACAGGCCGACCGCCCCTCGTGCCGAAGTGAGCTGCCCTCCCGCGTGCGCGGCAACGAGCACTCACGCGAGCGACCCTGCCGCGACCTCGCCACCCGCAATGGCGTTTCGCGTTCCCCACCAACCCGCGGCAGTACCCCAGAAGCTACCGCGCGCGCGAAATCACGGAGGCATCTTGTCCGACCCACACGAAGCCGTAAGAGAGACGGTCGCCGAAGACGTCGAGACGACTCTCGTCGAAGGGCGGCTCATACTACCTGGTGTGCAGACGTTGTTCGGGTTTCAGCTCTCGGTCCTCTACACGACGACCTTCCAAGAGAAGCTATCGTCGCAAGACCAAGCGTTCCACGTCGCGTCGCTTGCGCTCGTCGCGGTAGCGATCGCGTTGATGGTGTTCCCTGCGGCGTACCACCGCCAGGTGACGCCGGGAGTCGTGTCCCGCAACTTCGCGCGCCTCGTGAATCGGGCGATGCAACGTGCGCTCGGACTTTTGGCCCTCGCGATGACGCTCACGATGTACGTCATCATCGACGTGGTGTTTCGAACGACCGTCGCTTCGGCGATTGGCGCCCTCGCGACCTTCGCGGTCTTCGTCGGGCTTTGGTTCGTCGTGCCGCGCCGCGCGCGGACCCGCCGCACCCACCAAGAGGTCGTCGCGGAGGGCTCGCAAGCGTAGAGCGCGAGCGCCGCTGCGCGCATCGCGCCCGTTCACGGCGTTCGGGCTGCCCTCGTCAGCGCTTCATGACGAGCTGCACCGCCGCGAGGCACATCTCGTCGAGGGTGCCTTCGCCGAGCCGAATTTCGGACGGCGAGCGCCTCCCCTGCGCGACGAGGCCCCTCTTGAGCTGCACGTTCGCGAGGCTGTTGTCGTAGGTGCACCGCACCTCGAGCGAGTCCCCCGCGCCCACGCTCGGAAGCGACTCCAACGGCGCGTCGTACACGTACATCCGTTGCCAGTCGAAGGCCCAGCTCGGCTCTTGAAGCAGGCACTCTTCTCTCGGCTCGCCGGCGAGCACCGTGCCTCGCTTCAACGTAAGCTTTTGGTCGACCCCGGCGAGGTGCATATGCGCACCGACCCCCAGAATCCGCATTCGCGGAAGAGGGAGCCCGGCGAGCGAGGACGGCAACGTAAAAACCATCGTTTCCGTGTGGCGCGGCGCGTTCACGGGAATGGCAAACACCGGACCGGTCGGCGGGTCCGACGGTCCGCCGAGGAGCCCTATGCCCGCCGTAGCCGCATGCCGAAAATTGCCTATCAGGCGCGGGACCATCACCCAAGCGGGAGCCTCGTCGGACAGCTCCATTCGGAACGTGGTCCGATCGGGCACCCTCGTCGCGTTGGCGTGCGGGTGGTAGTGTACCTGAAGGACGAGCTTCGTTCCCGCGTCGACCGGGAGTGCCACCCCTGGCGGAAGGGTCGAAGGCACCCCGCCCGGGGCCCAAGCCGCGACGAGGGTGGCGCCGGCGGTGTTCGGCCCCCCCGGGCAATCGTACGCCACGTCGTGGGGAGCCTTCGCGCCGGGAGGGATGGCAAAGGCGATCGCGTGATGAACGATACTTCGATTGCCGGGCACGAAATCGCTCCCCGTCATGTAACGAGCGCGATCGAGCTTCGGGTCGAGCACGAAGCAGCGCACGATGTCGTCGCGCGCACCAATGGGGAACACGAAGCCGTCTCGCGGGGTGAGCGCGACCGTCTCCCCGAGGCGCGCTCCGGCGACGGGCTTCTGCGGCGGCGGCGGGGCATCCCCCTCTTTTGCGCCTCCACGGACCCAAGCATCGACTGTGGCGATCTCGTCGTTCGATAGGCGCTCGTCGTTACGCCAGCCGAAACGAGGCGTGCACTCGTTCGTCTCGCGCGCACCCCAGGGGGGCATTCGGCGTGTTCGAGTCTCCTCGGCGATGGCCGACGCCTCGTCACGAACCTCGGCGAACGTGGTGAGCGCGAACGGGGCAATTCCGCCTCGCACGTGGCACCTCTGACAGTGTGCTTCGAGGATCGGACGAACGTCCTGGCTATAGGTTACTTCGCGCGGGCGGGCTGCGCTCGCGTCCAACGCAGCAACAGCGGCGCTCGCAACGCGCTCGCGAACTGCGCTCTCGGAGGGTGTTTTTCGCGAGCAACCGACGGCGGCCACGGCGACGACAGCCCCGAAGATCAGGGACGAGGCACGTGGGGACGGTATGGCCATGTAGCACTGGTCGCAAACCAAGTGCCAATCGCGTTTGGGCACGATTCCGACGATCGACGGACAACCTCACGTGACGCGCGAGATTGCACCATGGCACACGCGTTGCTGTGCTCGACCGGACACCCACCGAAGTCCTCAAGGAGTCGGAGATGAAGACGTACGTAACGTTCGAGGTCCTCGTGTCGACGTCCGCGCACCGTTTACCGCGTGAAAAGACGCTGGAGAACGCCACCGGACACCATGGGGTCCGCGAAGCTCGCGCCGGCGCGAGCGTCGGGTTTGCCGCCCCGACGCGCGACGATCGCGAGCCGGCCGACGCGCACGAAGACGGGCTCTTCGCTCGATCGAACTGAGCGCGGTCGGATGCGGAACACACCTGCGCCCTTATGCCTCAGCGTGGCGAGCGCGAACGGTGGGCTCGCTACGGCGACCGTGGAAATGCGGGAAAACCCCATACTCGACATTGGCATCTGGATTGCTGGTGACGGAGGCGGGGGCACGTCCCGCGGCGCGAAGTACGTGACCGTGCGAGCCGCATCGGACGACCCCGAGCGAGCTCCACGCGGCGAGCGACGACGACGGATACGAGGTCTGCCCGCGAGCCACGAAAATCTCGCCAGCCAACGTCAGGAGAATTGCCATGACCGAAGAAAACACCAAGAAGACCAAGGGCGAATCGCAGGAGCCGAAGGCGACCGAGACGGGGGATCACCCCCGCCATCCGCAGCCCATCGAACCGTCGGTGCCCGCCTCGGTGCGCCCGCGAACCGATCCCGAGGCTGCCCCATTCAACCCGCCGCGCCCACATCACACCGGCAAGGACGTCTCTCCCGGAATGCGCAAGGCGCCTCCCCCGCGCCCGCAGCAGCCCTCTGTCGAGTCGATCTCCCGCGCCGAGGACGAGGGAATGACAGCGCCGGTGTCACGCCCGTCGAAGGTCTGACGCCGGCGACGTGGCCTGCCGCGCCCCGAGTGCCCAAGCGCTTGGGGCAGCGGCTGTGGCGCTTTGCCCCAGCGGGGCGTTTTGGATGGGCTCGCTAGCGTAAAACCAAGGCAATATTGCAGGCGACCCGTGGCTTCGCTTTGGAGCGTCTTTTGCTCTCGGACCGAACGTATCGCTCGACCCGGGAGACCTCATGGCGCTTGCTGACGCGACACCTGCAAAACGAAGCCGCTCACGGAGCGGTACCAGCACGAAGGGCAAAACGCCTGCGAGCGCGTCATCACGCTCGCGCGACGCTCGCCGGCTGGAGCAGCTCGTCGTCGCGCTCCGAGCGATGGAAGCGGGCGACTTCTCCGTTCGTCTCCCGCTCGACGCACGCGCCGGTCGCTTCGGCGAGCTCGCCGAGGCGTTCAATGGAGTCGCGATGCGCAACCAAGCGCTCACACGGGAAACCGTGCGCGTGGCGCGCGTGGTCGGCCGCGAGGGTCGTATGGCCGAGCGGGTCGACCTCGGCTCCGATATCTCCGGCGACTGGGCGACCTGTGTAGGATCCGTGAACGCCTTGATTGGCGACTTGGTTCAGCCCACGACCGAGGTGGCGCGCGTCATCGGCGCGGTCGCAGAGGGCGATCTATCGCAGAAAATGGCGCTCGAAATCGAAGGACAGCCCGTAAAGGGAGAGTTCCTCCGAATCGGCACGACCGTAAACTCGATGGTCGACCAGTTGAGCTCGTTCGCCGCCGAAGTCACCCGCGTCGCGAAGGACGTCGGCACGGAAGGCAAGCTCGGCGGCCAAGCCGACGTGAAGGGCGTGTCCGGCATTTGGAAAGAGCTGACCGACGACGTCAATCAACTCGCGAACAACCTCACCGCCCAGGTGCGAAACATCGCCGAGGTGACCACCGCCGTCGCGAAGGGAGACCTCTCCAAGAAAATCACCGTCGATGCCAAGGGCGAGGTGCTCGCGCTCAAGAACACCTTCAACACGATGCTCGTGCAGCTCAACTCCTTCGCGGCGGAGGTTACCCGCGTCGCGAAAGAAGTGGGCACCGAAGGAAAGCTCGGCGGGCAGGCCGACGTGAAGGACGTCTCCGGTATTTGGAAAGACCTGACCGACAACGTGAATTTCATGGCGTCGAACCTCACGACGCAGGTGCGCGGCATCGTCAAGGTGGTCACTGCCGTCGCGAACGGCGACCTCTCGATGCGCCTCAAGGTCGACGCCAAGGGCGAAGTGGCGGCCCTCGCGAACACGATCAACGACATGACGGACACGCTCGGCCAATTCGCAGAGCAGGTGACCCGCGTCGCAAAAGAAGTAGGAACCGAAGGAAAGCTCGGCGGCCAAGCCGACGTAAAGGGCGTATCGGGAGTCTGGAAAGACCTCACCGACAACGTGAATTTCATGGCGACGAACCTCACCGCCCAAGTGCGAGGTATCGTCCGCGTCGTCACCGCCGTCGCGAACGGCGATTTGTCGCAAAAGCTGGTCGTCGATGCCAAAGGCGAAATCGCCGCGCTCGCCGAGACGCTGAACAGCATGACGAAGACGCTCGGCATCTTCGCCGAGCAGGTGACCAGCGTCGCGAAGACGGTAGGGGTGGAAGGAAAGTTGGGGGCGCAGGCAGAGGTCCCGGGCGTCGCCGGGACGTGGAAAGACCTCACCGACAACGTGAATTTGCTCGCGAACAACCTCACCGCTCAGGTGCGAAATATCGCGGAGGTGACCACCGCGGTCGCGAACGGCGACCTCTCGCGCAAGATCAGCGTCGACGCGAAGGGCGAGGTCAACGAGCTGAAGAACACCATCAACACGATGGTGGATCAGCTCCGTTCGTTCGCGGGGGAGGTCACCCGCGTCGCGAAGGAAGTAGGCACCGAGGGCAAGCTCGGCGGGCAGGCCGAGGTCCGCGGCGTGTCCGGAACATGGAAAGACCTCACCGACAACGTGAACGTACTCGCCGGAAACCTCACCGACCAAGTGCGTAATATCGCCAAGGTCACCACTGCGGTCGCCAATGGCGACTTGTCGCAGAAGATCACCGTCGACGTTCGCGGCGAGATCCTCGAGCTGAAGAACACCATCAACACGATGGTGGATCAGCTCCGTTCGTTCGCTTCCGAGGTTACGCGTGTCGCGAAGGAGGTAGGCACCGAAGGAAAGCTCGGCGGCCAGGCGCAGGTTCCCGGGGTATCGGGAACCTGGAAAGACCTCACCGACAACGTGAACGTGCTCGCCGGAAACCTCACCGACCAAGTGCGCAATATCGCCAAGGTGACTACCGCGGTCGCCAATGGCGACCTGTCGCAGAAGATCACCGTCGAAGCCAGGGGCGAGATCCTCGAGCTCAAGAACACCATCAACACGATGGTGGACCAGCTCAACTCGTTCGCGGCGGAGGTTACCCGCGTCGCGAAGGAGGTAGGCACCGACGGCAAGCTCGGTGGCCAGGCCGAGGTCCGCGGCGTATCCGGCACCTGGAAGGACCTCACCGACAACGTGAATTCGATGGCGTCGAACCTCACCGGGCAAGTGCGAAACATCGCTCTCGTCACCACCGCCGTTGCGCGAGGAGACCTCTCGAAGAAGATCACGGTCGACGTCAAAGGCGAGATCTTGGAGCTCAAGATCACCATCAACACGATGGTGGACCAGCTCAACTCGTTCGCTTCGGAGGTTACCCGCGTGGCGCGCGAGGTAGGCACCGAGGGCAGGCTCGGCGGGCAGGCCGAAGTCAGCGGCGTCGCCGGAATTTGGAAGAACCTGACCGACAACGTGAACTTCATGGCGTCGAACCTCACGACGCAGGTGCGTGGCATCGTCAAGGTCGTGACCGCCGTCGCGAACGGCAACTTGTCTCAAAAGCTGGTCGTCGAGGCGAAGGGCGAGGTCGCCGCGCTCGCGGAGACCATCAACAACATGACTGGCACGTTGGAGGTGTTCGCCGAGCAAGTGAGCACCGTCGCGCGCGAGGTGGGTATCGAAGGCAAGCTCGGGGGCCAGGCGAAGGTGCCTGGTGTCGCGGGCACCTGGAAAGACCTCACCGACAACGTGAATTTCATGGCGTCGAACCTCACGACGCAGGTGCGCGGCATCGTCAAGGTCGTCACCGCCGTCGCGAACGGCGACCTCTCCCAGAAGCTCGTCGGGGTCGAAGCGAAAGGCGAGATTCTGGCCCTCGCCGACACCATCAACAGCATGTGCGACACCCTCGGAACGTTCGCCGATCAGGTGAGCACCGTCGCGAGCGAAGTCGGTATCGAAGGGCAGCTCGGGGGGCAGGCCAAAGTGCCCGGGGCGATGGGGACGTGGCGCCAGCTCACCGACAACGTGAATCAGCTCGCCGCCAACCTCACGAGCCAAGTCCGCGCGATCTCCGACGTCGCGACGGCGGTGACGAAGGGCGACCTGACGCAGTCGATCGACGTGCAGGCCCTCGGCGAGGTCGCCGCCCTAAAAGACAACATCAACCAGATGATCGTCAATCTGCGCGAGACGACACAAAAGAACATGGAGCAAGACTGGCTGAAGACCAACCTTGCCCGTTTCTCGAGCATGATGCAGGGGCAAAAGCACCTCCAAGCCGTGTCCGACATGATCATGTCGCAGCTCACCCCGCTCGTGTCGGCTCAGCTCGGCGGCTTCTTCATGGTGGAGACGGAAGAGGGCCAGCCGGTGCTCGCGCTGACGAGCAGCTACGCCTATACCGAGCGCAAGGGGGTGCCCACTCGCTTCAAGCTGCGGCAAGGCCTCGTCGGTCAGTGCGCCTACGAGCGCAAGCCCATCCTCGTCTCCAAGGCACCTGCAGATTACATTCAAATTTCGTCCGGTCTCGGCGAGGCGCAGCCGATAAACCTGCTCGTATGGCCGGTGCTCTTCGAGGGTGAGGTCAAGGCGGTCATCGAGATAGCGTCGTTCGCGACCTTCAGCCCGATTCACCACCTGTTCTTGAGCCAGCTCACCGAGAGCATCGGCGTAGTCCTCAACGTCATCACCGCGAACATGCGCACCGAGGAGCTCCTCCTCCAGTCGCAGGGGCTCACCCAGGAGCTGCAGAGCCAGTCGCGCGAGCTCACCACGCAGCAGGGCGAGCTGAAACGCTCGAACTTGGCACTCGAGAAACAAGCCATCGAGCTGGAAGAGAAGGCACGCCAGCTAGAGACCCAAAACGTCGAGGTAGAAGAGAAGAACCGCGAGGTAGAGCAAGCACGCGTCACCGTGGAGGAGAAGGCGCGCCAGCTCGCGCTCATCTCGCAGTACAAATCCGAGTTCCTCGCGAACATGTCGCACGAGCTCCGCACGCCGCTCAACAGCCTCCTCATCCTCGCCCGCCTCCTCGCCGACAACTCCGAGGCGCGCCTCAGCGAGAAGCAGGTGGAGTACGCGCGCACGATCTACGCGTCGGGAGTGGACCTCCTCTCGCTCATCAACGAGATTCTCGACCTCGCCAAAGTCGAGTCCGGAAAGATGCGTATCGAGCCGCGCTCGGTCGACCTCGACCACGTCGCGGATTTGGTGCGGCGAAACTTCGAGCCGCTCGCGGAGCAGAAGGGGCTCGCGCTGGAGGTCGACGTCGTCGCCGGATTGCCGACCCTGCACACCGACTCCCAGCGCCTCCACCAGGTGCTCAAGAACCTTCTCTCGAACGCCATCAAGTTCACCGACACGGGCTCCGTGCGACTGACGGTGACCGAAGCGAGCGAGGGTGTGCGCTTCACCGCCCCGGGACTCTTCGACACCAAGGTGGTCGCGTTCTCCGTCACCGACACCGGCATCGGCATCCCGGAGGACAAACATCGCATCATCTTCGAGGCCTTCCAGCAGGCCGACGGCACTACCAACCGCAAGTACGGTGGGACCGGCCTCGGCCTCTCCATCAGCCGCGAGATTGCGCGCCTCCTTGGTGGCGAAATCCAGCTCGAGAGCGTCGTGGGCAAAGGCAGCCGGTTTACCCTCTTCTTGCCGATTCGCAGCCCCGAAGTCGTCGACACCAGCGCTACACTCGATCTCGGCGAGCATGCTCCGGTTGCAGAGCGCGCGATGGCAGCCGCCGCTCCCGGCCCCGGTACGCGCGCGCCCGTTCCCGGCACGCGCGTCCTCGTCGTCGACGACGACTTCCGAAACATCTTCGCTATCAGCAGCGTCCTCGAGGAGAAGGACGTCGTCGTGCTCTACGCGGAGAACGGTCGCGCTGCGCTCGACGCCCTCGAGCAACATCCGGTCGACGTGGTCCTGATGGACGTCATGATGCCCGAGCTCGACGGATACGAGACGATCCGTGCCATCCGCGCAAAAGAGAAGTTCGCCAATCTGCCCATTATCGCCGTCACCGCGAAGGCCCTCGTCGGCGACAGGGAAAAGTGCATCGCCGCGGGGGCGACCGACTATCTACCCAAGCCCCTCGACGCAGAGCGCTTGCTCCGGCTCGTAGGCGCCTACGGGGCTTCGCCTTGAAAGAGGCCAGTCCCGTACAGACGAGCGTCGGGAAGGCGAGGTATGGCAGCGATGCCCCGGAGCCCGCTCGCCTCCTCCTCGTCGACGACCACCTGCCGAACCTGGTCGCGCTCGAGGCCGTGCTCTTGCCGCTCGGTCACCCGCTCGTGGTCGCGACCTCGGGGGAGGAGGCCCTCCGCCGCCTCCTGGCCGACGACTACGCCCTCGTGCTGCTGGACGTGCAAATGCCGGGCATGAACGGCCTCGAGACGGCCTCGCTCATTCGATCCCACTCTCGAATGCGCGCGATCCCGATTATCTTCATGACGGCGATCGACGGGAGCCCCGCGCGCGCATTCGAGGGATATGCGGCTGGAGCGGTCGATTACATCGTAAAGCCGGTCGAGCCCGAGATCTTGCGCTCGAAGGTGGCCGCGTTCGTCGCGATTCACGTACGGAACGAAGACCAAAAGGCTCGCGCGCGCGCCGAACGAGAGAAACAGATCGCCGCCCTCCAGCGGTCGAACGAGGACCGCTATCGGAGCTTGGTCGAGGCGGTCCCGCTCCCTATCTGGTCCGCCCTCCGCGACGGCTCGCCGTCGTCGGCCAATCGCGCGTGGATCGAATACACGGGCTCTACGCCAGACGACCTCGCGAGCTTCTCGACCCCCGGCCTCGTGCACGCCGACGACATCGAACGTATGCAGACCGACTGGCAGGCAGCGCTCGCCCGCGCGCAGCCGTTCGAGGCCGAGGTTCGCCTCCGTCACGCGTCGGACGGCGAATACCGATGGCACCTCGTTCGCGCCCTCCCCGAGAGGCGCGCTTCTGGTCAGTCTTCCGGGTTCATCGTCTCCGCGACCGACATCGAGGAGACCAAACGCGCAGAGGCACAGAAGGCGGCCCTCCTCCTCCAAGAGCAGCGCGCACGCGAGGCGGCAGAAGAGCACAACCGAAGCAAGGACGAGTTCCTCGCGACGATTTCGCACGAGCTGCGGACGCCACTGAATGCCATTCTCGGGTGGGCGGAGCTCGTCCAGTCGGGCGAGCTCGACGAGAAGGCCACCTCCCGTGCATTGGAGACGATCGTACGTAACGCCCATTCGCAGGCGCGTCTCATCTCCGACCTGCTCGAGGTTTCGCGAATCGAGTCCGGGAAGGTGCGCGTCGATCCTCGTCCGATCGATCTGGGCGCCGCGCTCAGGTCGTCGCTCGATTCGCTGCGTCCTGCCGCGGCCGCGCGCGACGTCTCCCTCGTCGTCGAGACGGCGCCAGACACCTCGGAGCCCGTCGTCGTCGACTCTCAGCGCTTCCAGCAGGTCGTCGGGAACCTCATCACGAACGCGATAAAGTTCGGAGCGAAGAACGTAACGGTGACCCTCACCCGCACGCGGCGCGAGGCCGTACTGCGCGTCGTCGACGACGGCCAAGGTATTGCCCCCGAGTTCCTCACCAAGGTGTTCGACCGTTTCCAACAGGCCGACACCCGGAGCACGCGCCAACACGGCGGGCTCGGCCTCGGCCTCTCGATCGTGGCCCATATCGCGCGCCTCCACGGGGGCTCGGTGAGCGCGACGAGCGACGGTGTCGGCAAGGGAGCGACGTTCGAGGTTCGATTCCCCGCGACCCAGAGCGGCGTCTACCCGCGGCCTCCCGAGATCGAGTTGGAGCGCCGCCCGAGCGCCCCCTCCCTCGCTGGGATAGACGTGCTGGTCGTGGACGACGAGGAGGAGGCGCTCGAGCTCATGCGCACGATCCTGGAGAAGTGCGGGGCCACGATCCGTGTCGCCTCCTCGGTCGCCCGTGCGGTGGAAGAGGTGACCCGCGCGACTCCCGATTTGGTGATCACCGACATCGGAATGCCGGGAGAAGACGGATATTCGCTCTTGCGCCACATTCGCGAGCTCGGTCGCAGCGGCCGCGTCGCGCCGCCCGCGATCGCGCTCACGGCCTACGCGAGCGCAGACGATCGCGCGCGCCTCCTCGAGGCTGGCTTTCTCGCTCACCTCACGAAGCCACTCGCTTCCGGCGAGCTCTTCTCCACCCTACGACGGGTCCTCCACCTCGAAGGCTGACCTCGACCGAAGCCGCGTTCGAACGCAAACGGCCCCGACCTGGGTCGGGGCCTTCGTTCATGCTTCGCTCGTTCGCGCTCAGCTCGCGGGGAGAGAGAGGGACTCTTCCTCGAACGCGACGACGATGACAGTGACGTTGTCGCGCGCGGCCCCACGGAGCGCCGTCTCGACGAGCTCACCGCAGGCGTCGCCGGCGCTGGTGGCGGCGTCGAGCACGACCTCGATTTGAGGATCGGTGACCGCGTCGGTGAGCCCGTCGGAGGCGATCAAGAGCCGATCCCCGCCCTTCACCGGAAAGCTCGTGACCTCGGGGTCGACTCCCAACGTCCCACCGCCGACAACGTTCGTGACGATATGCTTCAACGGGTGATCGTTGGCCTGGTCGGCAGTGAGGAGGCCCTTTCGCTTCAGCTCGGCGACGAGCGTGTGATCGCGTGTGATGCGATAGAGCTTACGCTCGCGAAGTAAGTAGGCACGACAATCGCCCGCGTGGGCGACGTGGAGCGTGCGGTCCTGAAAGAGCGCCATCGTCATGGTCGTACCCATTCCGTTGAGCCGCTCCCGCGACTGGCCCTTTTCGTGGACGGCTGCGTCGGCCTTACGGAACGCGGCGGTGAGCACGTCGGTCGCGGCGGAGCCCCCCAACGGCTCGACGTGCCCTAGCACGTCGAGCACGAACGACTCCACCGAGGCGAGCGCGATCGCAGAGGCCTTCTCCCCGGCGGCGTGCCCGCCCATGCCGTCGGCGACGACGAAGAGGGACGCCGGCTTCGAGCCGAAATACGTGCGCTCCTCGCAAGACGTAGCCTTGATGACCTCCATCGCCGACGTGAGATTGGCGACGAGGAACTGGTCTTCGTTCGTTCGGCGCACATTGCCGACGTGCGTCAGCGCGCTCGCTTCTGCCTTCAAGCGCCCGGGAGGCAGAACACGACCGCCCTCCGGGGCTTCGAGGGTGCCGTTCGTCGGTATCTCGGCAGGGGCTGGCAACATAGGAGACTCCTTGAATTGACTCGAGAGATATCGCGAGAGATAGGACGGAGCGCTCAGCTCCCCTTGGAGGCGTTCTCGAGGTCGCGCTCCACACGTTGCTTGAACGCGAGCCATTCGCCCTCGACGACCGTGTCCACGTGCGCGAGATCGTTGGAGAGCGAGTCACGTGTCGCGCGCGCCTTCGCGATCGCGACCTGCTTCTGGGCGAGGGCGTCGCCCTTTGCCGTCTTCGCCTCGAGCTCGAGCTTCTCCAGCCTGGCTTGCACCGACGCGAGCTCTTTCTGGGCCTTTTCGCGGAGCTCGATGCGCTCGCGCTTTCCGGCCTGGTCCGCCGTCGCTTTCGCTTCGGTGGCCTTCTGCTGCATCTCGGCGACCTTCTGATCGGCTTCCTTCGCCGACTCGCGCGCGGTCTGCTGCGCTTTGGCGTTGGCTTCTTCGGCTTCACGCCGTGCTTCGGTGGCTGATTTGTCGCAGGCGGCGAGGGTGAGGAGCGAGGCGACGCCAGCGGCCGAGAGAGTGAGGAGCAAAGAGCGCATTCGAGTTCTCCAATAGGGGTTCGGGGTGTCCCGGCCGAGTAGCATCGCGTGTGCCAGCGCGGACTCGGCGCCATTCGAGGCGGACGTCCGAGCTTGTGCGGGGGCATGCTCGCCCCGATGTCGCGTTTTGGCCGAGCACGCGCACGCCATACAAAATGGCGAGAGCGGGAGTCGCTGATGCGTCCTCCCGCTCCGTGAGCTGCGTAGATTCGTGGCTGCCGCGACCGTTCGTCTCACGCCGGCGCGCGACGGCCGAGCACGAGCGAGACCAGGGCGAACACCAGGAATACGACGAACAAGACCTTGGCGATTCCGGCAGCTCCGGCGGCGATTCCGCCGAATCCAAGGATGGCGGCGACGAGCGCGACGAAGAAGAAAACGACGGCCCAATACAACATGGCGATCCTCCTGGTGGGGACGCGAGCGGCGAGCCCGCGAGACATACGTCAGGACGTTGCATCGGCGGTGCCAACGCGAACCGCGAACCCGCGGCGCCTGGGTTCGCGCCTTTGCGGCGGAGGGAGCGCGACGGTCGAAGAGACACATTGGGTCGACGTGTGGCTCTTTGCCACAGAACGTTAGATGAGGTTGGCGGGGCGCTTTGGCGTGTTATCGTTTTCGCCATGACCACCGGACGCCTCCTCGCGGTAGACGACGACGAAGACGTTCTCGAGCTCGTGTCCTCCGTCCTCAAGTCGGCCGGGCACAAGGTGACGACGACCACGTCTCCGAACGATGCCCTCGAGCAAATAGTCGCGACCGACTTCGACTGCCTGATCACCGATCTCGGGATGGACGAAATGGACGGCCTCGCGCTTTGCGAGCGCGCCCTCGGTCGGCGACCGGGCCTCCCGATCGTCGTGCTCACCGGGCAGGGAAGTATGGAGTCGGCGATTGCCGCCCTCCGCGTCGGCGCGTACGACTTCCTGACGAAACCGGTCGACGCGAAGCTCCTCGGTCCGAGCATCGGCCGCGCGGTGCAGACGCGGGCGCTCCAGCACGAGGTCAAGCGCCTCGCCAACCTCGTCGAGCGAGGCACGCGACCGGCGAACCTGGTCGGCTCGAGCACGGCGATGTCGAAGGTGAACGACCTCGTCGGACGCGTGGCGTCGAGCGAAGCTTCCGTCCTCGTCTGGGGCGAGACGGGCACTGGCAAAGAGCTCGTGGCTCGCTCGATTCACTCGCAGTCGCGGAGGGGCGACGGTCCGTTCGTCGCCATCAACTGCGCGGCGGTTCCGGCGAACCTCCTCGAGAGCGAGCTCTTCGGTCACGCCCGCGGCGCGTTCACCGACGCAAAGACGCCACGTACGGGCATATTCGTCCAGGCGACGGGCGGCACGCTCTTCCTCGACGAGATCGGCGAAATGCCGCTCGAGATGCAGGCCAAGCTCCTTCGCGCGCTGCAGGAGCGCACGGTTCGCCCGGTGGGCTCGAACACCGAAGTTCCTTTCGACGCCCGCATCGTCGCGGCGACCAATCGTGACTTGGAAGAAGAGATCTTCCACAAGCGCTTCCGCGAAGACTTGTACTTCCGGATCAACGTCGTGAAGATCGATCTTCCTCCCCTCCGCGAACGAGCGAAGGACGTCCTCGAGCTCGCCACCTACTTCATCGAGGCGATGGCGCGGCGTACCAACCGCGACGAGCCGCTCGCGCTCTCCGTCGCCGCCGCCGAGAAGCTCCTCGCGTACGAGTGGCCCGGCAACGTGCGCGAGCTCGAAAACTGCATCGAGCGCGCCGTCGCGATGGCGCGCTTCCGCGAGATCACTCCCGAAGACCTCCCCGAGCGTATTCGTGCATACCGCAACAATCGGGTCGTCATCTCCGCCGAGACGATGAACGAGATCGTCACGGTGGACGAGCTCGAGCGCCGCTACATCGGTCAGGTATTGAAGCTCGTGGGCGGCAACAAGTCGAAGGCCGCCCAAATGCTGGGCCTCGATCGCCGCACGCTCTACCGCAAGCTCGATCGCTACGACGTAACCAACCCCGCCGGCGGCTCGTCGGCCTCGAGCGGCACGCGGGTGGACTGAACGTGCGCTGGATCTACACCAAAGACGCAGACGGTTTCGAACGCCTCATGGACCCGTTCCTGCGTCGGCTCGCGCACGATCTCCGCGGCCACGCCGGGATCGTCAGCTCGTCGCTCGATCAGGCCCGCGAGCCAGGCGCCCCCCTCGACACTCTCCTCCCGATCGCGATGCGAGGCGCGCAGAAGCTGCTCCGGCTCTCCGAGAAAATTGCCCTCTTCTCCGAGATTCAGCGACAGGGCGTGGTGCTCATGCGGGCGCCGACCGACGTTGGGCTTCTCCTCGCCGACGTCACCAAGAAGACGAACGAGTCCTCCAGCAAGAAGTCCATCGCGCTCACCCACCAGAGCGTGGAGCTCCCTCCCCTCTCTCTCGACGGGCGCCTCCTCGGCAATGCCCTCGTGGAGATTGGCCTCAATGCCATTCGGTTCGCGAAGACCCAGGCGCACCTCGATGTCACGAAAGAGGGCGACGGGATCGCGTTCTCCTTCCAAGACGACGGCCCGGGTTTCGCGGACGACTTCGACGTCGACTCGCCGGCTACCACGAACGGCCTCGGCATCTCGCTTCCCGTCGCGGCCGAGATCGTACGCGCACACGGCGGGACGTTGACGACCCAGTCCTCGAAGGGTGCGCTCGTGCGGGTCCGCATCCCCAAGCTGCTCTGACTTGGTAGCCGTAACGGGCCTCGGCGTCCTCGCCGCGCGATCACGGTCCGTCGCCTGTATTCACCCGTGACGTGACAACGGTGACCCGTGCCCCGAGTACGCCGTAAGTCCGCGCGACCGCGAACGGTCCGCAGCACACTGCGTGGCAGTCGACCCGACGCTTCTTCAAGCGAGGTCCTGCGCCCGGGTGCCAGCGCCTTCATCGATGTTCGATTCGTCGGACACTGGACATCCGAACATTGAACGGCGAAATGGCCAGTCGATGTTGGATATCGAGAGATTCGCAGCTAGCCTTTCGGTGATAGGCCGTTCGTGCGGTGAGCACGAGGCCGAAACAACGAACGAGCGAGAGGGAACCGATGCGAGCTCCGGCCAGTCCTGCGAACGAGTCTGCCCGAATCAAGGCGCTCCACGGCTATAACGTGTTGGACTCCGCGCCGGAGGCTTCGTTCGACGCGCTGACACGGCTCGCAGCTTATGTGCTCGACGTCCCGATCTCGCTCGTTTCGCTCGTCGACACCGACCGCCAGTGGTTCAAATCCCGCCACGGGATGGAGGCTCCCGAGCTGCCACGCGAGACGTCGTTTTGTGGCCACGTCGTCGCCGACGACGCGCCCGTCGTGGTGGCCGACGCCAGAGACGACCCGCGGTTCTTCGACAATCCGCTCGTCACGGGAGGGGAGCGCGTGCGCTTTTATGCGGGTTTTCCGCTCCGCACACCAGATGGCTACGTGATTGGCAGTCTGTGCGCAATCGATCGAAAGCCGCGCATGGTCGCCGCCGAACGGCTCGCGATCCTCGAGGTGCTCGCGCGGCAGACGGTGAACCAGATCGAGCTGCGCCGCGAGCATCGCATCACGAGCGCGACGGCCGAGCGCCTCGACGTGTACCGTCGCCATTTCGAGCTTTTCCCCGCGCTGCTGGCTACCCTCGACGAACGCTTCGCGCTCCACCACGTCAACGAGGGGTGCACGTCGATCCTCGGATGGCCGGCGCATGCCCTGGTCGGCATCGCGCTCGCCGATTTGTTGCACGCCGACGATCGAGAGAAGGGCTGCGAAGCGATCGTCGATCTCGTTCGCGGCAAGATTCCCACGCTACGAACGCGGCTTCGTTTCCGCCACTACGACGGTCACCACGTGCGCATTCTACTCGTGGGAAAGTTGGCCGACGGAGAGATCCACCTTCAGGGCCAAGAGATCGCGTAGCGCACGGCTTCGCGCTCTCGGGCCGTCGCGACCTCATTTCGGACGTTCGGCGACGTAGATGCGATACGGCCCCGCGACCGCGTTGCCGCGGGAGAAGTAGGTGCGACAACCGTCGGCCGATACCCAGTTCACGAAGTTGCTCGTCGTCGCGTCGTTGAGCGTGGCGACGAGCCGCGGCCCGAGGGTGCTCCACGTGGCGCCCGTGCGCTCGGATGTATACGTCACGCGACGTCCTCCCTCGATTTTCGCGAGGAAGAGGAGCGACTCCGCGTTGCCCGGGACGTCGGCCATCACCGGATCGAGGCCCGTCAGATCGGCCGCGAGCTGGCGCGCGGCGTCGATCGAAGTCGCGCTAACCGTTGCATAATGCACGGTTCTTACGGAGGCTGTCCCGCGCATGAAGTAGAGCTTGCCGCTCCGCGCGAGGAACGGGTCCGTGTCGAACTGAGCGCCGCCGCCGATATCGAGCGAATCGACGACGACGGGCGCAGGAAACGCGGAGAGGGGGTCGTTTCGCTGCGCCGTGTGGATGCGCGTGCCGCGGAGCAAAAAGACGCGCTTGCCGTCCGGCGAGAGGGTGGGGTGCCGCTCGAAGATCGTGCCGGAGCTCAAGGAGTCGACTTTGCGCACGTTCGTCGCCGAGCCGGCCGCCATGTTGGCTTGCCAAATGTCGCACGTGGCGTCGACGTTGCTGTCCGAGTTGCACGCAGAGAAGAACAGCAGGGCTTCGTCGTCGGTGAGGGTCGCGTCGAGCCATTGGCGCGCTCCCGCCCCGACGAGGGGCGTCTCTAGCCCCGGCACGAGCCGGGGAGCGCCGAAGTCGGCAGTCGGGTTGCATCGCGGGCCGGGCGCAGCATCGCCGCCGCCATCGGAAGGGAGGGGCAGCGAGCCATCCGGAGCGGGGGCCGCGTCGTTGGTCGGGGGAACGGGAACCGACGTATCGGGCTTCGCTCCCGCGTCGCCGTCGGTCGTGGAGGCGGGCACGGGCTCGTCGCCTACGCAGGCGAACACGGTGGCGGACGCAGCGACGACGAGAGCCGGTACGTAGAAGAAGCGCATGTCCGTAGACTACTCGGAACACGCCGCCGCGGCATCCCGAGGGATGCGCCCGAACGGACGACGCGACCGCCAAGAGCGCTTGGCCATCGCAAAGCACTCGTTATCGCAGGACAATCAGCGCTTCTCGAATCTCGACGCGACCGGCCCACGCGAAACGCGTGCACACCTCATGCACCTGGATCGCTGTCCCGGGCTCAGCTCAAGATCGTGTACGGCCCGCCTTTTTCGAGGGCACGCTTGTACGCTTCGCGCGACTGGAGCTTGGCGACGAAGGCACGAATCCGCGGGCGCGTGTCGGCGATCCCGGAGCGACCCGACGCCGCTTCGAGCGGGAAGCTCATCATCACGTCGGCGGCGCTGATCTCGCTCCCCGCGAACCACTCCGACTCGGCGAGCGCGGCCTCGATGAAATCGAAATGGGTCGCGAGCTGGGGGTTCACGAACGACGACTCGAGCTGGCCCGCGATTCGCTTCGTGATCGGCTTGACGAAGAACGGCACTGGCGCCTTCGCGATGCGACTGGCGACGAGCTTGAGGAGGAGCGGGGGCATCGCCGACCCCTCCGCGTAGTGCATCCAAAAGGTATATCGGCGATGCTCGTTGGTGCCAGCCGCCGGTCGGAAGCGTCCTTTGCCATAGGTGTCGACGAGGTACTCGGCGATCGCCGCCGACTCGACGATCGTCACGTCACCGTCGGTGACGATCGGCGCCTTCCCGAGCGGGTGGACGGCGCGGAGCTCCGGCGGGGCGAGCATCGTCTTTTTGTCGCGCGCGTAGCGCTTCACTTCGTACGCGACGCCGAGCTCCTCGAGGAGCCAGAGGATACGTTGCGAGCGGGAGCTCTCGAGGTGATGAACGATGACCATGAGCCATCGTGAGGCCACGCGGCGCGCGGGTGGGAAAAATCGTATCGAAGGCGGTCTTCGTGCGCCCCGAGCGCTCTCGTTCGGCTCCTTTCACGCTCAGCGCTTGCACGTGGCAGAGGCGGGCTCGTAGCGAAGACCCGGGGCGCAAACTACGTTTCCGTTCGTGTCGCGGCAGAACGTCTGCCCTTCCCCGCCACACACATGGCACTTCGCGTCGCGCGACTCGAACCGATGGCCGGGGTTGCAGATCGTGCTGCCGTTCTGGTCGCGGCAAAACGTCTGCCCGTCGCCCCCACATACATGTGGGCCTCGAACGCTCGATTTCAGGGCGGAATGACTGGCACGCGCAAAGGCAGCGGACGGCCAGGCAACGAGTGGACTGAAGACGTCGCCTACGCCTGCACCTCGAGCGAGCTCCAGAAGTTCGCCCTCATCTGCTTCGGGCCCATGTAGGCCACGGCGCGCCACACATGGCGCGCCATACGACAGATTGTCTGCGCTGACTGCTCTTACGGAGGCGGGCGCAACGTGGGGACGCGATCGTCCTCGATTTCTTCCGCGGGCGCGGGCTCGGGGTCGATCGGGGGCGGCCACGGCTCCGTTGGTCGGGAGGGGACGCCAGACTCGATCTCGGGCTCGATCTCGGGGGTCGTCGCGCGTCGCTCGGAGACGGGGCCTTGTTCGTGCGCCTCGACGCGGCCAAGCTTGCGGGTAGGCCGTTGTTCGTAGGGCTTCGGAGTCACGATCATTTTTTGCCTCCTTCGCAGGTGAGCGCGGCGCCCGTCTCGCCGCTGTCGAGGACAC
>JAAFHV010000201.1 GCA_013297655.1 Myxococcales bacterium
GTGATCGATCCTGTCGCGACGAGCGTGGTGCCGCTCGCGCGGGTGTTCGCCGACGGCCCGCCCACCGTCGTGCACGACCTCGGGTTCGACGCGCGCATGCTCTCACGCGCCTCGGCGCGGCTCCAGAAGGTGCACGATACGGCCCTCGCCGCCACCCTCCTCGGGCGCACGTCGACCGGGCTCGCCTCGGTGCTCGCGGGCGATCTCGGCGTCGTGGTCGACAAGGCGCTCCAGCACGCGGACTGGAAAAAGCGGCCCCTCGACGCGCGCGCGGTCGCGTACCTCGCCGGCGACGTGCGGTACTTGCTTCGGCTCTGGGCGAAGCTCTCCGCCGAGATCGACGCCGCCGGGATCCGGGCCGAGCTCGACGAGGAGACGCGCCACCGCCTCGGCGAAGCTTCGGATGCGCGCGACGAGACCGACACGGAGGGGCCGATCCTCGCGCGACTGAAGGGCGTCGACGCGCTCCGCCCGGAAGATCTGCCGCTCGTGCGCGCCCTCGCCGAAGCACGCGAGAGGCTCGCGAAGGACCTCGACGTGCCGGTGTACAAGGTGGTCGGCAACGACGTGCTCTTCGCGATCGCGCGCACGCGGCCAGGGTCGCTCGTGCAGCTCGAGCGCATCCCCGGTGCCCACCGCGGGCGGGCGCGTGGGCTCAGCCGCAGGTTCCTCGAGCTCGTCGCGAAGGACCACCCGCCTCTCACGGAAGTGGAGCGCGCCGCCCTCAAGAAGGAGCGCCTCCCCGACGACGTGCGGAAGACGCGGAAGCGACGCGAGGAGCGCCTCCTCGGGTGGCGGAAGACCGAAGCCGAGACGCGCAAGGTGAACGTGCAAGTCGTGCTGCCGGGACACGTGCTTCGCAAGCTCGCCGCCCACGGGGCCGCGTCGACGGCCGATCTCGCGCGTGTCTCGGGGCTCGGTGATTTTCGGGTCCTACGCTATGGCGCGGCGCTGCTGCCGCTCCTCGCCGACAAGGAGCCCGCCAGCGACACGCCACCCAACGAGGGCTCCCCGTGAGCGAGCCGTTCCTCGTCGTCGCCGGTGAAGCCTCGGGCGATCGCGCCGCCGCCGCCGCCCTCCGCGAGCTCGCGCGCCAATACGGCCCCGATCTCGCTCCCTACGGCTTCGGCGGCGCCGCCCTCCGACGCGAGGGGGTCGAGCTCGTCGCGGACCTCGAGAAGACGACCGCGCTCGGGATCAGCGAGCCCCTCGGGCGGGTCAAGGATCTCGTTCAGGTGTACCGCGCGCTCGTCGACAAGACGCGCAACCGCCGCCCGCGCGCCGCGCTCCTTGTAAATTACACCGAGTTCAACCTGAAGCTCGCGAGGGCGATCCGGCCGCTCGGCGTGCGCATCCTCTGGTACGTGGCGCCGCAAATTTGGGCCTGGCGCGAGGGCCGGGCCAAGGAGCTGCGCGGGCTCGTCGATCGCCTCTGCGTGATCCTCCCGTTCGAGGAGGCGCTCTGGCGACGGCACGGGGTCGACGCTTCCTACGTGGGGCACCCCGCGCGCGAGATCACCGCGCTCCCCTGGAAGGAGGCGCGGACGGTGCTCGGCCTCACCGAGCGCGCGAAGACGATCGCGATCCTCCCCGGGAGCCGAGCCCACGAGGTGACGTCGCTCCTGCCTGCGATGATCGAGGCCTACGAGCGTGTTCGCCACGATCGCGCGAGCGTCGACGGGCGGCTGTTCCTCGCGCCGAGCCTCGACGAGACGACGCGCGCGACCGCGAAGAAGCTGGCGAAGACGGTGGCGCTCGACGTGCTCGAGGTCGACGCGACGGCGGGGATCGGCCGCCTGCTCCCTGCCTTCGACGCCGCCCTCACCGCTTCGGGCACGGCGTCCCTCGAGTGCACGATCGCGGGCGTGGTCCCGGTCGTCGCGTACAAGGTGAGCCTCCTCACCGAGCTCTCTGCGCGCCTGCTGCTTCGTACGCCGCACGTCGCGCTCCCGAACGTGCTCCTCGGTCGTCGCGCCTTCGACGAGGTGCTCCAGCGCGACGTGACGGCGAAGAACCTCGCCCACGCGCTCGCCCGTGCCCTCGACGATCCGGCCAAAAAAGCGGCGTGCGGTGAGGTTTTGGCCCTCCTCGGTGACGCCTGCGCGCCCTCGAAGGAGGTCGCGCGCATCCTCCTGCCGTGGCTGGGATCGTGAGCGCTCGGCTCGTGAGCCGCGCTCGGGGCCGGAGCCGCACCTCGTGAGCCGCGCGTCTCGAAGGGTGCCCGCCGCGAAAGCCGCGCCCACGATCAAGCTGCCTCCCGCGCCGCGGCCGCCGATGCCGCGCGAGTGGGTCACCCTCGTGCTGCTCTCGGTCGTGCTCTTCCTCGTCCACACCTACGCCGCGCGCGTCGTCGGCTTCGGCGACAGCGAGGCGCTCTACGTGTGTTACGCGCTCCACCCTGCCCCCGCGTACCTCGACCATCCCGGGCTCGTCGGCGACGTCGCGCGGTACTTGGGGAACGGCGGCGCGCCACGACCGGAGACGGTGCACGTGCTCACCTCGGTCGTCGGCGCGCTCGTTCCGGGGCTGTTCGCCGCGACCGCGCGGGTGGCGGGTGCGAGCATGCGCGCTGCCGCCGTCGCGGGCCTCGTCGCCCTCGCCGCGCCGATGATGGCGATCGGGCTCTTCGCGCTCACCCCCGATTTGCTGCTCGCGCCGCTGTGGCTGCTCGCGCTCGCCCTCGGCGCGTTCGCGACCCGCGAAGCCAAATCGGGAGCGGGCAAGATCGCGTGGCTCTTCTATGGCGTCGTCGCCGGGCTCGCGACCTGGGCCAAACTATCGGGAGCGTTGCTCTTTTTGGTTCCCGCTGCGCTCTTCGTGAAGAGCGGGCCGCATCGCAAGCACGCCTTCGCGGGCATCGGCTTGGGGCTCCTCGTCACCGCTCCGCTCGTGCGCTTCGAGGTGCAGGCGGGATTCCCGATGCTGCGCCATCGCTTGATCGACACACAACAGACGGGACTGCCGTGGCTCGTGAAGGGGCTCGGCTCGCTCACGATCGGGCAGGTGCTCTACGTTTCGCCGGTGCTCGCGTGGCTCGTGGTGGTGGGGGTGCGCGCCGCGCTTCGTCACCGGCGCGACGAGGACGCGACCGCGCGCTTCTTGTCGCTCGCGGTGCTGGTGCCGGGGGCGGTGCTCGCGTGCGTGACCCTCGCGAGCCGCCAGGCCGAGCCGCACTGGATGGCACCGGCGTGGCTCGCCCTCCCGATCTTGCTCGCGTACCTCGCGTCGCAGGGACGGCCGTCGCCGAGCGTCCCCTCGCCTTCTCCGCGCCTCGTCTCGAGCGGGATCGCAGTGGCGCTCCTCTTCACCGTCGCGGTCCACGCGTGGATCCTCTCGCCGCGCGCGCTCGCGCTCGCGCCGAAGTCGTACGATCCGAAGGTCGACATCGCGAACGAGCTCTACGGATGGCCGCGCGCGATCGAGGCGGTGAACGAAGCGGCGAGCCCGGGCGACGTCGTGGTGGGCCCGCACTGGGTGGTGTGCGCCCAGCTCCACGCCGCGCTGCCAGGAATACGTGTAGGCTGCAACACGCCGATCCGCGACGACTTCGACGGGTGGCTCCCGCGCGAGACGTGGAAGACCGCGGAGCGCGTGCTCTACGTGACGGACGCGCGCTTCCCCGCGACCCCGGAGTCGGTGCTGCCGGGGTACACGCACTCCCAAGATCGACGGGTGGTCGTTTACCGAGGTGGGCGCCCGGTGAGGACGTTTTCGATCGCGACGATGGACCGTGTGGCGCGCCAACAGCGCGCGCCCTGAGTGGAGATCCCGGGCGAGGCTCTCGCGCCCGTCGAGCTCCGCTCACGTCAATAGGTACCCTCGCATTGGACCTCGGTCGTGTAGGGGATGCCCGTGATCCGCTGCTTGCGAAGCAGCTTCGACGAGCCCCGAATGGTGAAGTGATCGGCGCCTGCGAGGGTGAGCGTGAAGCGGGTGGTGCAGGGGGCGATCCCGGCCGACGTGATGGTCGTCGCCGTGTAGTGCATCGCGCTCGGCTCGAGGACTTGGAGGGTGGCCGTGCCGCAGTAGAGCACCCCCGTCCAGCCCATCGACGCGCGCACGTCGGGGCCGATGCTCGGGTCCGCGACGATCGCGGCCTTCCAATGGGTCGGAGCGCGGGACGTAACGCGCATGCTCGCCTGGACGGTGAACGGGCCGTGGTGGCGGTAGATCGGGATGCTCGGATCCACGTTGCCCTGGGTGTTCCCGGTGCAGCTCAGCGTGACCGGCAGATCGACCCCGACGAGGCTCGGATCGATCCCGAGCGCCACCGGCGCGACGATGCCCCCGTCCGCGACGATGCCCCCGTCCGAGACGACGCCCGCATCCGAGGGGTCGACGGACGCATCGGACGAGCGCGCGGCGGAGTCGATCGACGCGTCGGCGACGGGCGGCTCGACGTTCGGGTCCACGATCGGATCGCGGGGAGCTACGCCGGGGACACGAGGCGCGGAGGCGCTTGCGGTGCCGAGCGTGCCAGGAGCGGGAGCCTCGGACGCGTCGACCACCCCGAAGCAGCCGCTCGTGACGAGCAGGGCCACGACTCCACCCGATGCAACGAGACGCAGAGAATTGGTCGACATGACTCCCACCTTTTCCTGGAGTACGCGCGTCGGCCCCCCGCGTCGCACACGACCCCCAAATAAGAATGCCGTCCCGGGGCCGAGCGACGCGACGCAGCACGCGCTCGGACGTCGCGCGCGCTCGTGAGGTCCGCGCTGGCGGACCGGAGACGGTCGCTTGGAAAAATCGTCCGCGCTGCTGTCCGGTCCCGAAGGGCTCGCGGCACTATGCCCACGATCTCGGCGACCGCATCGCACGGCATCGCATCGCGTCGCGCGGCGAGGCACCAACAGGACCTCTCGCGCCATTCATGCGTAAGGCCGCCGTCGGCAGCGCAGCTCGCCATGAGCACGCTTGGCGTACACCCCGACGGCGAGTCCCCACCAGCGATTGGCACGGCAATAAAGCAACGAGGTGAAGTCGGTCGTGTGGTGACCGCGACATTCAGCAATTGACTCAGGTCGTAGGCTCGCTCTTGTGACGAGATCGTAGACACGTTTCGTGTGATCGATCCCGCTCCCCCGCGCAACGAACCGGGTACGTTCCCTCGCGTCCGTCGAACCTGGCCCGCTCGCAGCGACCTCGACGCCAAGAGGCGCTCGACCGGCGTCTCGGGCACTCGGTGGCCGCGAGAGGCTCCCTGATCCGCGGCTCCGTGTTTGGCGTAGCACCTCCAGTCTCCTCGAAAGGCTCATTGGATGTCGAAGTGGTCTGTCCTACCGTCGAGTTCGCCTACCCCTACGTCGATGGCGACATGGTGCTCCGTCTGGGGGCTCGCGCTCGCGCTCGGGGTCGGCTGTACGGGGAGCCGAAGGCCCGACTCGGTGGTGGTGCTCCCGCTCCCCACGTCCGGTGTGTGGGAGGCCGAGAGCACCCACCCGATCCGGTGGACGGTGCCTACCGACCTCGGCAAAATCGACTCGACGGTCACGATCATCGTCAGCCACGACGGCGGCGAAAACTGGTGGGAGCTCGCCGAGGCGAACATCGAGGAGAAGGTGTTCCCGTGGGTCGTCCCGGCAGGCTACGAACGCGCCCGGCTCGGCGTGCTCTTTCACGTGACGGACTCGGGCGGGAACATCGAGGACCTGCGGCTCGCCGAGAGCGCCGACGTGGTGCTCGGGCCCTCGACGAAGAAGAGCTACACCTGGGAGCAGGTCGCGGTCGACGCGCCATTCGGCCCGCGCGACGGCGCCGGTGGCATCGTTCACGGCGGCAAGATGTGGCTCATCGGCGGGTGGAACCCCGACAAGTTCGCGCTCGCGTGCGCGAACGACGTGTGGAGCAGCGTCGATGGCGCGAAGTGGGTGCTCGAGAAGCCGAACACGTTCGTCGATCGCGAAAAATTCGACGGAAAGACCGATTGGGAGGGGCGGCACTTCGCGGGGTACCAGTCCCTCGGCGGCAAGATGTGGATCATCGGCGGCGATCCGAATCAGGGGTATTACCAGACCGACGTATGGTCCTCCCCCGACGGGAAAAAGTGGACCCGTACCGACCTTCACTCCGTGACGCCGCGGATCAACGAGAAGACGGGGCAGCCCTACCTCGCCTCCGAGTGGAGGCCGGTCGAGGAGTCCCAGTTCGGGCTCCGCACCGCGCACATCACCGGCGTGTTCGACGGGAAGCTCTTCGTGATGGGTGGCCAGCGCATCAGCGTGTTCGTCGATCCGGACTGGCCGGGCCGCCCCGCCGCCGCGTTCAACGACGTGTGGACGTCGACGGACGGCGCGGCGTTCGAGCAGGTGAAGACGAAGGGCACGATGTGGTCGCCGCGCGGGTACGTCTCCGAGACGGTCGACTTCAAGGGCCGCATGTGGCTCGTCGGCGGCGGGCTCCACGACGACGCGATCGGCGGGCGCCCCGACCGCGAGTACACGAACGACGTGTGGTCCACCAAAGACGGCGCGAGCTGGTCGCCCACCCCCGAGGAGCCGCCGTTTTCGCCACGTTTTTGGCATAACGTGAAGGTCTTCGACGACCGCATCTGGGTCATCAACGGCTACGACGGCGGAGACAACTTGGCCGACGTTTGGTACACGGCGGACGGTCGAAATTGGTACTCGGCGCACCCTCCCCCTGCGTTCGTAGGACGGCACGCCGGCACCGCCTGGGTCCACGACGACGCGCTCTTCGTAGGCTCCGGGAATGCCATTTTCGAGAAGTGGCACTCCGACGTTTGGAAAATGAAGCGCGCGCCGTAGTGGCCGCGACCGGCATGGGTCCCTAACGCCGCGCCAAGGCTCACGCGGGTCGCGAATCGCTCTCGTCGAGGGAGGTGGCAAGCTCGCGGACGAGGGCGACGAGGTGGTCTCCGAGCGCCGCCCGCTCGTCGAGGCTCCGGCGACGGACGACGTGGAGCGAGGTCGAGCGCGGCGACGGCCCGACGAGCTCGAGCGCCGCGTCCGCGAGCGCGACCGGCAGCTCGGCGCGGTGCCCGGTTCGTATCGCCGCGCGCTCCACGCCGTAGAGGCCGTCCGAAGAAAAGCCAGCCTCCACTCCGCCCGCGAGGCGAACGACGGGCGCGTCCGTGTCCTCCGCTCCACCGCGTGGTCGGAAAATGCCGAACCGCACGTCGGCAACGAAGGATGTCGAGACCTCCGCGAACGAGACGGGCTGCTCCGCGAGCACGAAGTCGACGTGGCCGCGGAGGAGCTCCGCCGAGACACGCTCCACGTCGATCCGGCGAAGCTCGAGCCGCTGACCGCTCGCCGACGGGAGACCGAAGAGCGCCGCTGCCGCCGTGGCGAGCGCGCGCTCCGCGACCGGGCCGGAGTACGCCGCGACGAAGCGGCCGGTCGGCAAGCGAACGAGGCTCTCGAGCCCGTCGTCGACGACCCGCATCGCCGTGCGGATCGACGCGAGCATCTTCTCGCCCGCGGCGGTGAGCGAAATCCCGGAAGCGGCGCGGACGAAGAGCGGAGCGCCGACGGCGTCCTCGGCGAGCTTGATCGTGCGGGAGAGCGCGGACGGGCTCACCGCGAGCTCACGCGCGGCGCGCTGCACGCTCTCGAACTCGGCGACGACCCGCACCGCCGGGAGCCAGTTCCACACCGCCATCACACGCCGGAGCCGGTCGGTCATCGTCTCCCGCTACCACGTCCGTCCGACATGTCGCTCAGCGCCACACCAAGATCTCGTCGAGCGCCTTCTTCTCGAGCGCGTGACGAGGAACGGTGGCGCCCTCGGACGGGAGACCCACCGGGACGAGCAGCTCGGCGCGCTCGTTGTCCGGTCGGCCGAGCAACTTCGCGAGGAAGCCCATCGGGCTCGGCGTGTGCGGCAGCGTGGCGAGGCCCGCGTGGGTCAAGCTCGCGAGGAGGAGACCGCACGCGATCCCCACGGACTCACGCACGTAGTAGTTCTTCGCGACCGAGACGACCTTCGTGAGCGGGTCGGTGACGAGCTCGTGGCTGCGCGCGAACACGACGATGACGTACGGCGCGTCGGTGATGTGGGCTTTGACGGCGTCGGTGCCGAGCGGCGCCAGAACGTCGCGCCACGCCGCCGGGCCGCGCTCGTAAAAGTCGCGCTCCTCACGCTCCGCGGCCTCTCGAATGGCTTCTTTCGTCGCGCGGCTCTCCACCACCACGAACGTCCAGGGTTGCTGGTTGGCTCCGCTCGGCGCGGTGCCCGCGGCGCGGACGGCGTCGATCACGAGCTCGCGCGGGACGGGCTCCCGGCTGAAGAATCGGCACGAGCGGCGGGTCGCCATCGTGTCGAGGAACGCGCGTGAGCGCCGGAGCTGTTCGTCCCGCGCGAGCCTTTCGAACACGAGCGGCACCGGCTCGTACGAGGGCGCGCACGGCTGCGGGACTCGTGAAGAGGGCTCGCCGCAGCTTGCGCCCGCGGCCGCCGCGCGCCCGCCTCCGGCGACGGTGATCGTCATTGCGCCCTCGCCACTTCGCGGAGGCTATCGAGCGCGCGCTGGAAACGAAGCTTTACCGCGACCGTGGTCGTCCCGAGCTTCCCCGCCGCCTGCTCGGCGCGCAGACCTTCGTCGCGGACGAGACGGAACGCTTCGCGTTGGAGCGGCGGGAGCGTCGCCACGCGCTCTCGCAACGCGACGGAGAGCTCCTCTGCGATCGCGCTCGCTTCGCCCGACGGCTCACGGCTCGGCACGACGTCGGCGAGCTCCTCGAGAGGCTCGCGTGTCCGCCGAAGCCCTTCTTGCCGGCGATGACGAACGTCGTCGATCACGAGACGCCTGGCGATCGTGCGCGCCCAAGGGCCGACGTCGGCTCCGGGGATGAACCTCCCGCGGGCGGTGTGCAGGTGGAGGAACGTCACCTGGAGGAGGTCCTCGGCGAGCGCGCGATCGCGCACCAAGTGCAGAAGGTAACGAAAGAGCGGCGGCGCGAGCTCGTCGTAGACGACCGCGAACGCGCTGTCGTCGCCGCCTCCGTAGTCGGCCATCGCGCGGCTCGCGCGCGAAACTTCCCCGATCCCCGTTCTGTCGTTCGTGCCCATCGGGGCCATTCTTACGCCGCGTTCACGCGCAGTCCCGAGCTACGAGGATCGAATGATTCGAGGGGGGCCTCCGGTTTTTGCACGCGCGGCTTCCTCGAAGACTCGCGACCTCGCATTCACTCGCCGTCGCCGTCGCGTGCGCGGGGTGCACGGAGGCGTCCCAACCTCCCAACGTCGCCCCAGCAGAGGACGCCGGCAGCGACAACGAGAGCCCCGATTTGGAGCGCGAAGGCAGCCCCGTCGAGCTCCGGCCGTGGACGCCGCTCGCGGCCTCGCGACTCCCGTTTCGGTCCCTCGTCATTTACAGCGCGAACGACCCGCACTGCACACCGTTGCGCGCCGTTGCGCTCGCGGCGTGCTGGGGGAGCACGACGCACGATCGTGGTCCGCGCGGACACCTCAACGTGGCGTCCGGGCTCGGACATTGGAGAGAAGGCGATGCGATTTTGCGCCGCCTCCTGCGAAGTCGGGAATCGACGAAGCCACTCCGTACAGCTTCGTGATCGAGGCGAAGTGACGGGCCGGAAGAGCGCGTCGTTCGTCGCGCGAAGCGCCGCGCGCGCGTCGCACGGCGTTCGCTTGACGAGGCGCGCGCTGCCGTGTGCGAAGCCGAGGATAAAGCCCCTTACGCTCTCGCTCGTTTTGCTCTCGCTCACCGTGTCCGCTGCCGGCTGCAAGCTCCTCAAGCGCGGCCAAGGCGGCGACTCGGATCCGGGCGCCGAGACCACCACGAGCGGCGAAACGAAGGCCAAACCGAGCGCGGGGTGCGCGCTGCCCGAGGGCTCGATCACGTCCGAGGTGACGCTCAAAAAGGGGTGCACCGTCACCGTGAACGAGCACGTCGTCATCGAGAAGGGCGGCGTCCTCAAGGTCGAGCCCGGGGTGAAGATGCTCTTCGCGCCGAACACGTACCTCGACGTCGCGGAGGGCAAGCTCTCGATCGTCGGGACCGAGAAGGAGCCGGTCACGCTCACGTCCGCGAGCACCACGCGCGCGGCGGGCGACTGGGCGGGTGTGTTCGTCGGCGAGGGGGTGACCGCCGGCAGCGAGATCACCTTCGCGCGGATCGAGTACGCCGGCGCCGACGCGCACGGCTGCCGCGGCGCGCTCACCATTCAGAACCAGAAGTCCGGAAAGCGACTCGCAATCACCAACACCACCTTCGCGAACAACGACCGCGCCGCGATCGCTTCGGACAGCGAGAAGGCCCTCTTCGCCAAGTTCGAGCGGAACGTCTTCAAAGCGAACAAGATTTCGCTCTCCGCGCCGGCGGCCGTGCTCGGGAGCGTCGGCGCGGGCAACACCTTCGGCGATCCGATCGAGACGTTCGGGGACGTGAAAGAGAACACGTCGTGGGGCGCGTTCGGGGTACCGATCCAGGTGAAGGACCACATCGCGATCGCGAGCGAGGCCGGCGCCCCGGTGCTCACGATCGCGCCGGGCTCCACCCTCAAGTTCGCAGCCGGTACCTACCTCTCCGTCGGCGAGACGAAGGGGGGCGGCCTCGTCGCGCCGAAGGTGACCTTCACGAGCGCGAACGCGACCCCGCACCCGGGCGACTGGGCGGGCCTCTTTTTCTACAAGCGGACCTCGAACGTGAACCTCGAAGGGGCCACCATCGAGCACGCGGGGCAGGACGCTCACGGCGCGCGCGCGGCGCTCACGTTCTACGACGTGGCGGCGAAGGACGCGCGCGGCTTCAAGCTGACCGGCCTCACCGTGAAGAGCACCGAGCACGCCGCGATGGCTTCGACGGACCACGACTGCGGCGAGCTCGGGAAGCAGATCAGCGCGCAGGGCGTGGCGCTGTGCCGCAAAGACTGAGGCCCCTCCGCGCCGGAAGCACCGACGCCCGCGAGGCGAATGGTTCGCCCCGCGGCGCGAACAGAAAGTGCTCCGTCATCGGCCACGTGGTGCTCTAGGACATGGACGATGAAGGTTGTTCTCGCTGTCGCGGCGACGTGTTTGGTCCTCGGGTGTGCGGGCGCGCCGCCTCCTTCCTCGGAGCCTCCGAAGGCCGCGCACGGTAACGGCCACGGCCACGGCCACGGCCATCACGGTCAGGGGATGCAGCACGGGTTCGGCGGTGCTGACGGGTGGGCGAAGGTGTTCGACGCCGAGGATCGTGACGGTTGGCAGCGGCCGGACGAGGTGCTCGCGGCGAGCGGCATCGGGGCCGATCCGAAGGCGGTGGTGGCCGACGTGGGCGCCGGGACCGGGTATTTCTCGGTCAAGGTCGCCCGACGCGTGCCCGCGGGGAAGGTGTTCGCGGTCGACGTCGAGCCGGACATGGTGCGGTACCTGCGCGAGCGTGCCGCGCGCGAGGGGCTCACGAACGTGACCGCGGTCCAGGCGACGGCCGACGATCCGAAGATCCCCGAGCTGGTCGACGTGATCCTGATCGTCGACACCCTCCACCACATTGGAGCGCGCGGGCCCTACTTCGCGAAGCTGCGCGCGTCGCTGCGCCCGGGCGGCCGCGTCGTCGTCGTCGACTTTCACCGCGAGGCGACGATGGGCCCGCCGAAGGAGCACCGGCTCTCGGTCGATGAGATCGTGGCGGACGCCGCCGGCGCCGGGCTCGTGAAGCGGTCGGAGGCGCGCCTTCCCCAGCAGTACGTGCTCGTGCTCGGCGCGCCGTAGGTCGCTGGCGAAGCGCGCGCACCAAAGAGGCTTCGAGCCATCTGAACGGCCCCTCGGGCCGAGCGAGACCCTCCGATTCGTGCGTGGGTCGGTGTGGGTCATTCGGCCCGCCGAGCCGCGCCCGCACAGCCCCCCGAGTACCCTCCCCGCGCCAAGTGCCGTATCGTGAACATGTGCGCCCATCCACCGAGAAGCTGACTCTCCTGCGTTGGCTGCTCGTGGGTGGCATGTGCGCGGCGTGCTCCGGCGTGTACGTCGGCGGTGGCGGCGAGGCCGACGGCGGGCCGGTGACCGTCGACGCGGCGAGCAGCGGAGGCGACGCGCAGACGAGCGACACCGGAGGGAGCGCGCGCGTTTTCCTCGACGACGATCTCGCGGACTTCGCCGCTGGCACCTTCGAGGGCACGCGCCACGCTGACGGACGCCTCGTGCTCGCGGCGGAGAAGACGAGCGGACGCTTCGTATCGCGCGTGCACGACGCGGGCGCCGAGATCACGTTTCGCTCGCTACGTTTCGTGCCGGGGGCCGCTTACGCGAAGCACCTCCCGAAGAAAAAAGGCAAAGAGACCGGCTACCCCACCTACGCGGCCGACATGGCCGACAACGTGCTCCTCGTCGATTTCGACGGCGCCCAGGGCGCGCTCGCGGGCGACACGCCGATCACGGACGCCTCGGGAAACGCGAACGCCGCGACGATCGCGGGCAGCGGCGAGGCGCTCACGGCGGGGCCCTGGGGCACCGCGCTCCGCGACGGCACGGCGGGGTACGTGAGGACGACCCAGCCCTGCCCGTCCGACAACGCGCCGTTCGGCAACCGTGTCTATCTCGGCAGCGACGAGGAGACCTCGGACAGCACCCACATGTGGCTCGGGTGCTCGACCTCACTCGGGCCGTGCGGAGGCGCGACGAGCGGGCGCCTCGCCGGCACGCTCTGCTCGCGTCGTTCGCCGAGCGAGGACTGTGTCAATTATTGCGGCGCGCGCACGGTCAACGACGGGCGCTGGCACCACCTCGCGCTCGTCAAGCAGGGGCACGCGCCGGGCACGCTCCGAACGTACGTCGACGGTCGCGCGGACGGGCCCGCGGTCGCGACCACGTTCACGACTCCGTTCGCGTTCGGCACCGAGATCGAGCTCGCGATCGGCGCCTTCTCGCGGGGCACGTTCCAGTCCGAGGGCGACTTCGACGAGGTCGCGATCTGGCGCCGCGCGCTGAGCGAGCGCGAGATAAGCGGCACCTACCGCCGGGGCGCCCTCGCCGCGTCCCTCCGCGTGCGCGTGTGCCAAAAGGCCGACTGCAGCGACGCGCCGAAGTTCGTGGGTGCGGGCGGCGGCGACGCGCCCTTCGTCGATCCCGACGGCGAGCTCGGCCCGCCGGGACCGTTGCCTTTGGTGCTGCCACGTGGTCGCTACGTGCAGTACGAGATCGCGCTCTCGTCGCTCGTGGTCACGGAGAGCCCGGAGATTTTTTCGGTCGAGCTGCGGGGGGAGTGAGCTGAATCTCACGACGCTGTGGTCGCCCTCGGCGCGACCCGCCGCGAGACCTCGGAGGCACGACGCCGGTAGCGCAAGAACAGAGCGGCGGCTGAGAGAGGGTTTCGGCGCGCTGCGCTCCAGCGACTCCGCCTGCGACCCCCGCCGAGATCGAGAACGGGATCCCACGTACGGCGAGCGCGATAACCCCGCCGACGGCAGCGAACGGCACGTTGAGGAACATGAGCGCGGCGAGCCGGCCGAACGGAACGCGAGCCAGAGCAGGAAGCCAATGAGGCCGAGCGCGATCGGTCCGCTCGGCGCCGCCGTAAGGCGCTTAGGCGATCGGCTCAGCGAGCGCAGTCGGCGGCGGACGTCACCGTCGCGAACGTCACCTCGTCGAACGTGGCCGCAAGATCCGGACTCGCCGAGTCGGCATAGAGGAATGGGCCCACCTGAAGGTCGGCGGGCAAGTCGCCGCGGGCGTAGGTAGCGGCGCTGACGAACGGCCCGCCACCGAGCTCGCGTTTGAGGAGCTCGAACGTGGAGCCGAATCGGCAGATGCGGAGCTCGGCGTCGCCGGTCGGCCAGCTCGGGCCGGCGAAAGTGCTGACACCGCCGACGGTGGTTTTGGTCTCGACCGAGAGGTCGTCGACGTCTTGCCCAACGACGATAAACACGTAGCTCTCGGGCCCTCCCCCGGGTGCGCGCGCCATGAGCCCCGCGAGGTGAACACGCTGCGTTGGCGGGGCTGCAGGATTCGTCGCCCGGCGCACGCGGACACGCGACGTAACCGAGAAGTCGCCGCGGGCGTTCTGGAAGACGAGCGGGCCAGTCGACGTGTTGTACCAGAGGCTCTGCGCCGGCGCCGAAAGGCGCAGTTGCCCGCTCGCAGGCATCGGCGTGATCGTGAGAAGGTCCGGCCGGATCACGGACCAAAACGGCGCGAGCGAGCCGCCCGCAAACGTGTCCGACACCGGCCCAAGCGTGCCCGCATCGACAGCTCCTAGCCCAGCGTCGACCGGCGCAGGAGCGTCAGCCGAGGCGTCCTTGTCGGGAGCGTTTGGCGAGCTGACGCTGCCATCGGGGAGCGCCGCGACGGCATCGAGAGGCCCGCCGTCCGCGACGGGAGAAATCGACGCCTCTTCTGACGGCGCGCAAGCTTGTGCTGCGATCAAGATCGCGCTGAGCGACGGCAACACGAGCAGCTTGATTCGATTCATGAGCTCCTCGAGAGGGGACCGTGCGGGTGCCTTGTCGCAACAGTGAACGATATTCACATTATTTACCTAGCACTTCAACCGGCGCTGGTCGGGTAGGCCGGCCGGGCCCCCCAGCCGGCCCCCCCACTACGTCAACCGCGGCAGGGTGCGGGCACCTCACCGCACTGGGCCATGCAACTGCAGAAATCCCACGCTCCACTTGCAGGCTCGAGGGCATCCTCGGAACAGGACTCCGCGGCCTCGCCCACGCCGCACGTGGTCGCGAAGCAGAGAAACGCGCCCTCGAAACGACACCCCGTTGCGGGCTCCAGGCGCGGCTTCGCGACCAAGTCGCCGGGGCGGAACACGACCGGCGGCACTTCGCTCGGGGGCACCTTGTGGAGAGCAGACGCCTGCGAACCCGTGTCCGCGACGGCGCCCCGACTCGAAACTTGCGGCCCCTCATCGTCGGAGCTGGCGCAGCCGACACTGAGCGCGGCTACAAGCGCAACCGGCACGAAAAGACGGAAGAACTTATTCATCGAAATGTCTCCTGTTCAACAGCACATGATTCGCGAAAGGTTGCATTCACCGGCTCGCCTTTGCGGCGCGGACGACCAACGCACTCGGTCCCTTTTTTTCAGCGACCTGGGGAAGGCCGAGCCCCCTTCACTGCCCGCGAAGCGAGGATTGATTCACGACCCGCGCCTCGCTTCGGGCTGTTGCACACCGCAGGCCAAGACGCGGCGGCGCGACTCGTTCTTCAAAACATCGATCGAACGCGGGCCCTCTTTGCCGACCGCCAGCGTCGCCTTGCTCGAGCTCACGTCGGCTGATTGCCCGATCACGCAACAGGCGACCGGCCACGCGCGCCATTGCGCAATCACGCAACGGGTTGCCGGGGCCCTCGCGCCTGCCAAGGAAGAAGGCCGTGAATTGGTCGTGGCAGCCACCTTGCAATACGGGTTTCGTAGGCGCGCTCACGCCAAAATGGAAAGGAACCCATGCAGATCAGCGCTCCGTTCGGCTTCGCTCCCTTCGCGCTCACCAGGCTCGCACTTGGCGTCTTCGCCGCGTCGTCCATCGACGACGCGGGCGGCGAAGAGTCCGCGGTGGGTGCATGCAGCACGCTCGCCGCATACTCGAACCCGGGAGTGATGACGGCCCGCGTCCAGGGTGATTGGCTGCGTCGACACCTCGCCAACAGCCGCTTCGCGTTCGCCATCGATCGGGGCGGAGATTGCACCATGGATGGGCAGTCACGGAGTGAGCCACTTCACGTCATGCCAGGCTGAATAAGCACTTCTCGGTTCCGGCTCGTTACATTGAGAGAGAGTAGACGATGGAGACATCTGGTTTTTCACGACTTCTCATCGGGGCCGTCTCGATCGTGCTCCTCGTCGGTTACGTCGCGTGGCGGTGGCGTCGCGCCGGGCATGCGCTCGAGGCGCAAGCGGCCTACGGTCACAACATGACGGCGTACTTCGCCGCGATGACGCACGATCCGCGCTGGCTCCGACTGCTATCGTGGGTTCACTCCCGTTATCCCCTCGCCGCGGCGGGGGCGACCCCGGAGGCGTTCGTCGTGCGACAGATCGCGCTCGTCGACGACTTCGGCCGGATGTACGCGCAGCACTCGCAGAGCGCGACGCGGGTCGTGGTGCTCCTCGTTCGCTCGCAGCCGAGCACGCCGCTCTACGTCTCGATGGACCTCGCGAATGGCAACGTGCGTGAGGATCCAGCGCCGCACGGGTGGACCTACCAAGGGCCGCTTCGGTAACGAGGACACACGCCAGGCTCGAGGCGACCGCGAGAGCGACGAAGGATATTCGTTTCATCACGATGGCTACGCTCGAGCGGCGCGACGGTTTCGAGGGGCCGTGTGAATCGGGGCGTGGGGTTGCACACCCTCGATTTTCAGAGAAAGCTCTCCGCTTTGGTCACAATCGTGATCAGCCAATGCGCGTGCCCGATGCTTTAAGGCACGCTGTCGGGGCTAGGAGCTCTCCGATGTGACAGTCGGACGCAGGTGCGAAGCTCGAGGCCCCCTCCAACGATTCGAGTCCAATCGTCCGTCGGGCCGCGCGCGAACATGACGCCAAGGATGGGACCTGAATGGCCTCGAACGACAAAAGTGGAAGTGGGGGAATGTCGCGCGCGAGCCGCGCGATGGCCGCTTACGGAGGCGGCGACGACGACGCGTTCGCTATCGTCTACGACGCGCTGGGCCCGGTGCTTCTGCGCTACCTCCTCCACCTCGTGCGCGATCCAGCGCTCGCGGAAGATCTCCTCCAGGTCACGTTTCTGCATCTGCACATGGCCCGCGGGAGATTCATCCCTGGCGCGGACGTCGGCCCCTGGGCACGCACGATCGCGAGGCGTCTCGTGATCGACCATGTTCGGCATCGGAGGCAGGAGGGGCGGACGCGTGAGGCTCTCGACGTGGTCGCCGACGTCGTGCCGAGCGCCGAGCCCTCGGGGGAAGCGAGCGCGATAGCGGGCGAGCTTTCTGCGGCGTTGAGGCAGCGCGTCGAGACGCTGCCGCCACGCCAACGCGAAGCCTTCCGCCTCATGCGCACCGAAGGGCTGCGTGCCGAGCAAGCGGCGGCGATGCTGGGGACGACCACGGCCGCGCTGAAGCTGCGTTTTCACCGCGCGCTCGACAACCTTCGCGAAGTGGCGAGGGCGCAGTGACCAGCGCCGTCACGTCAGGTAAGGGCGCGTAGACCTCGGGCGCGAAGGCCGATGGTACTCGGTCCGCGAGCCACGGACGTTGCGCTCGCCGTCGTACGAGCGGGGCTCGCGCGGATCGCATGACCACCAAACGACGACGCGCGCCCTGAGCACCGGGCGCGCGTCTCGATGGGAGTCGCTCAGC
>JAAFHV010000200.1 GCA_013297655.1 Myxococcales bacterium
GAGCGATTCATCGTGACGATCAACATGAGCGAGCTCCAAGAGCGGCACGCGGTGTCGCGGCTCATCGGGTCGCCGCCCGGCTACGTTGGATACGGCGAAGGGGGCATTCTGACAGAAGCCGTACGCCAGAGACCCTATTCGGTCGTGCTCCTCGACGAGGTCGAGAAGGCCGATCGAGAGGTGATGAACCTCTTTTACCAAGTATTCGACAAGGGCACTCTCTCGGACGGCGAGGGGAGGGCGGTCGACTTCTCGAACACGGTCATCGTGATGACCTCGAACCTCGCGACGGACATCGTCACCGCGGCGGCGGACCCGAGCGCGCCGCCGCCCTCGCAAGACGAGCTCGTCGCCCTCGTGAAACCTTGTTTGACGGCGTATTTCAAGCCCGCGCTGCTCGCGCGGATGACGATCGTGCCCTATGTGCCGATACGGCGCGACGCGCTCCTCGGGATCGTCGAGAAGAAGCTCGGAGAGGTGGCGGACCGCGCCCTCGAGGCGCACGGGGTCGCGCTCGTGGTCGACCCGGCCGTCGCCCACACCATCGCGGAGCGTTGTCGGGAGGTCGACAGCGGCGCGCGAAACGTGGACCACATCCTCCGCGGGACGCTGCTCCCGCTCGTCTCGGGGGCGCTCCTCCGCAACCTCGCCGCGGGCACGGCGAGCGCGAGTCATGCTCTTCACCTTCGCGTAGCTGCGACCGGCGAGCTCGTCTGCAGCGCGGAGGTCGCATGAAGAACCTCGTTTTTGTGGCCTTGGTGCTGGTCTCGATCGCCGGGTGCGCGGCCGCGACGCCAACCCCGCGGGCGCCCGAGAAGTGCCCCGCGCAGGGCCTCACGATCTCTATCCTTTCGTCGCGGTCGATCAACCGCGCTCCCGAGGGCGAGCCGCGCCCGGTGGTGGTGCGGCTCTACGCGCTCAAGTCCGATACCCGCCTCTCCAACGCATCGTTCGAGAAGGTGTGGAAAGACGACAAGGCTACTTTGGGCGAGGACGTCGTGAGCGTGCAGGAGATCGAGGTGTATCCCGGAGCGCGGATCGACATGAAGCTCGAGCGCGCGCCGGCGGTGAATCACGTCGCCGCCGTCGCGCTATTTGCCAATCCCACCGGGAAAGCCTGGTCTGCCAGCTTGGACCTGCCCCCCGTGCCCGAGCCCGGAAAATGCGGCGCTTCGTGCGCCTCGGACGACGACGAGTGTTTGGCGTCGAGCGCGGCCACGGCCCACCTCGTTTATTACGTGGATGGGAGCAAAATCGACGACGGCGTCGAGCACCTCGAGGAGTATCCCGCGGTCGGAAAGCTGAAGTCCGGGAAGTGAGCCGAGGGGCGGGCCTCGGCACTGGCGTGGGTACGGACGAGGTCCTCAATAGGTCGGGAACGACTGGGTCAGTGACGTGAAGACCTCGCCGTTCGCGAGGCGTACGCGGAGGGCGTGCACGCCGTCGTCGAGCTTGGCGCCGGCCACGACGGGGACGAGCTTCTCGGTGACGGTGAAAGGGTCGGTCCCGTCCTTCGACGCCGGGATCCGCTTTACGAAAGCGCGCGCGAGGGTGGCGCCGTGCACGTCGGCGATCTCGAAGGTCACGTCCGTCATCGCGACCGAGGACGAGGCCGTGATCTCGTCGTCGGACCCGTTCGCCGAGAGGGCGAGCGTCGAGCCGAGGGGCGCGACGAAGCTCCGCTCGTACCCCGCCGCGGACGTAACCTCCGGGTTGATGGCGGGGTCCGAGGCCGCGACCTCGGGCTCGAGCGTACGGCGCGCCTCGAGCGGGCGGACGCGGTCGTAGGAGCGTGTCACCGGGCCGACCATGACGCGGGGCTCGCCGCCGGTGTCCACGACGAACACCCCGAGCGCGGGCCTCGCTTCCCCGACGAACGCGATTTGTCGTAGTCGAGTCGACGTGAAGTGGTCAATCGAGAATGGCACTTTGGCGAACGCGTCCTCGCGCTCGGCGTGCATTCGCGGGTACCAGCCGTTGAAGCGCCCGGGAGTGGAGGATTCGTATCCGCGTCCGGGGGCGACGTATTCCGCGACCATGCGAAGGAACGCGAGCTGCGAGGCGGCGAGGGGGCGTCCGGCGAGCTCGTCCCTCGCGATGAGAGCGAGCGCGGTCGTGGTCTCGGCGAGCCGGGCGGCCCCCTTCCTGACGTCGTCGATCGGGTCCTGTTCGTCCGCGTTCGAGGCGGGCTCCGCGCTCGCGGTGAGGTCGGCGAACGCGGCGAGCTTGTGCGCGTAGGCCACGGTCGCGTCGAGCGACGCGGTCACGGGCTCCACGTAGGCGTCCGGAATTTCGCACCCGGAGAAGTCGTAGAGCTGCGCGGTGTGCAACACGTGGGCGTGGTGAATCTGAGCGTAGCCCGCGATCCCGGTCGCGATGCGTCGGTCGGCCGCAGCGCTCGTCCTCACGAACGACGGCACCTCGCCGCGGGGGACCTCCGTCGCGCCGAGCACGAGCTTCGTCCACGCCGTGTGAAGGTCGGAGCCACCGAGGTGGGCAGCGAGCTCTCGCCGGGCCCCTTGCAGCGCGAGGGGGGAGCCGGTCGGATCGACGAAGCGGAGCCCGGCGTCGGCGCCCATGAGGTAAGCGAGCTCCGGCCCGCGCGGCACGTGAGCCGGCATCGAGCTCGGGACGAGCATTCGGAGCGCCTTCGTGTCGGCCGTCACGGACACTCCGAAGAACGTCGCGATCGCGGGGAGGGAGCCCTCGCTCGTGCCGAATGGCATGACTTGGTAATTGACCGTCCGCACGTAACGATTGCCAATCGCGGCGCTGGTCGCGCGCTGGGCGGCGGCGGGGTCGCTCAGCGAAATGTGGCTTTGTTTCGCGATCTTCGCGAGCTCTGCGAGGGGGACGTCCTCGCGCGGGCCTGCGAGCGCGCGCTGATAGGCATCGATGCGGGCGACGTCCTTCTCGACGCCGGCGCGCTCGACGAGGTCGGCGAGCACGAGGGCGAGCGTCGCTTCGCGCGGTGTCTCTTCGATCGTGAGGGTCGGGGCGGAGCTTCGCGAGCCGCGCGAGACGAGGTTCATCTCCATTCGCGTGAGCCACACCATCGCGCGGAAGTACCCATGGAGCGCGGTCGCATCCGTATAGAGACCACGCGGTTGGTAGAAGGTGAAATCGACCATCCGGCTGCGGCCGAACACGTCGATCGACTCGACTCGTTCCGCGGCGATGGCCTTTCCAGCGAGCTCCGAGATCGTCGACTGTTGGCCGAGCTTGCTCTGCTCGGTTCCGTCCAGCAACATGCGTGCGACACCCACGAAGAGGTCGGCGTCCTTCGCCACGTTCGGATCGTAGCGGCGCGTGGCGAGCTTCGATTCGGCTTCGATCGCGTCGTGGATCTTCTCGAGCACTTTGGAGAGCCTGCCGCTTACGGAGGTGTCGGCGGCGAGCAAGACGTGCTCGTGGGAACGGAACACCGCCTCGAGGATCGCGTCGGCGGAGACGAAGAGGGGGAGCTCTTGACGATGAACCTCGTGCATCGCTTCGCCGTAGCTCGGGAAGCTCACCCGCGAGAGCACGACCATGCCGTTCTTCTCCAGCATTCCGCGCTCGGTCTTGGTCATTCCATAACGCTCGATGACACGGTCGAGGTACTTCGGCGCGGTCTTGCCGTTCCAAGGGGCGCTCGCGAACGGGTCGCGTGGTGCGCGTTTGCCTTCCGCGATCACGGCGGCGAGGGCGCGCTCCACGGCGCTATCGGGCAGCTCCTCCGGCCCGAGATCGTAGGGTCTCCGCGTTTCGTCGAGTGGGCGGTCCACGCCCGTCGTCCGTCTCGTGAGCACGCCCGGGCGGCTGAACGGCGCGCGCGAAGGGGGGCGCGCGTCGTGGGCGCAGCTCGTCGCGAAGACGGCCAACGTGAGCGGAGCGAGGAGGAGCGTGCGATGCATGACCCCTCGTCGCCTGGACGGCGCGGAGTGTGACGCCTCGCCATCGCGTGGACCGAGAGTCGCTTTTGCTCTCGTGGTCGCCGTCGCGCGCGAAAGGACGACGACGGCGCCTGCCCTTGGAAGCCGGTCGACGCGCCGCGTCCGAGCATCTGACCGAGAGACCGCGCTCGCCAATGGAGGGGGGCGACGGCGACTCGCACTTCTCATTGAGCGGCTCCGTTCGCGCACCGCTCGCGGGCCCGGGCCGCCTCCTGTCACGAATTCGCCACAATTATGTAGGTGTTTGAAATTGCAGGCAAATTGAACGTCGGGGGGAACGAGGTTCGTCCGGGCTTCTCGGCGTCTATCTGGTAGCTTCCACCGTTGAGCCCATGGACATGTCCGAGTCCTCGCCTGCCGCCGCCGCCACCGCCACCGCAGCGATCGTCGACCCTCCGAAGGGCCTCCTCGGGCTCTTCTCGTTCGGCTCCACCGAGAGGCCGGCCCCGCCTCCGGGGTACACCTACGCGTGCGACGACAAGTCGCTCCTGAAGAGTGTGTACTACAAGCTCTTCGTGCTCCCTCTCGCGAGGGTGGCGCCGGCGAAGCTCCGCGCGAACGACGTCACCTTCGCGTCGCAGCTCTTCGCGCTCCTCCCCGCGATCGTGGGGCTCGTCTGCATCTCTGCCGACGTGCCGCGGTGGGTGCTCGGTGTGCTGCCGCCGCTCGGGTATCTCGGGTACATCGTCTTCGATCACCTCGACGGCACTCACGCTCGAAAGACGAACACGTCGTCGCCGCTCGGTGAGCTGGTCGATCATTGGTGCGACGCTTGGAACGCGCCTCTTCTCACGTTCGCCTGCGGCCTGGCGTGGAACGGCTCGCCGCTCCTGTCGGCGGCGCTCGGCTTCGTGACCGGCCTCGCGCTCTCCGTCACCTACGAGGAGCAGCGCCTCACCGGGAAGATGCGCCTCGACGCGCTCGGCAGCAACGAGGCGCTCACCGGGATGGGCGCCTCCATGATCGTCATGGGTATCGTCGGTCGCGATGCGGCGGTGAGCCTCACGCTGCCGTTCGGGATCAAGCTCGCGTTTGCGCTCCAAATGGTGAGCCTCGTCGGCAGCGCCGGCGCCATCGTGATGGCGTTCGTGCGCGGTGGCCCGAAGCTCTTCGCGGGGGTGCTCCCCTATATTTTGGCGGCCGGCACGATCATGGCCTGGGTCGGCCTCGGCCTCGATCCTCGCATCGCGCCGTTCATGATGGCGGCGACGAGCGCGATCGTGGCGGGGCGGATCGTGATCGAGCGCACCACCGGGCTGCGCGCGCGGGTCGACGTGGTGGGCCTCGTGTTGCTCGCGGGTGGCTTCTTGCTCGGCGTGTTCCGCGCTGGCCCCTCCGTGCAGCTCGTGGCGGCGGTGATCTGCCTCGTCGCGCTCGTCGCGCGCGCGACAGCCGACTTCTTGTGGGCGGTGAAGGTGCTCCGTCGTTTCGTGCGAAAAGGCGAGCTCCTCTCCCTCGTGGTGGGCGGCGAAGACGAGCGCGATTCGGTCTCCTGAGGGCTCGCGCCTCGCGACCGAAGATAGGCACTTTCAGGCGCGCTACGGGTGCGGCGTTGCCAGGCCGAGCACGCTGCGATATGCCCTCTCGATGCCTCGCCGCGCATCACTGGTCGTTATGGCACTTTGCGCGCTGGCGGGGTGCTCGGACTCCGATTTGCCGATTGGACCCGGTCCCGGCGAGAAGGTGGAGGTTCGCTTCGAATCGCCGGAAAAGAGCGGGGAGGGGGCGCCCGTCGCGCTCGTCATCGACTCCGGGTTCGACCTCGGCGCGGAATGGGCACGAGACCGCGTGCTGGCTGCGTACCACGTCGAGTGCAAAGAAGCTTCGGCTGGGCGCCCGCTCGAGGACTTCTCGTTCGAGGAGGTCAAGGCGAGCTGGATCGCCGGCTTCGCGGTCGCGAGCGATCGGTGCCGTCTCGAGCGCGGCACCACCCTCGAGCGAAGCGGGTGGCTCGACGCGCTCGGCGAGGAGCGTGAAGATTGGAACGAGGCGGTCGCGGAGGGGACCATCGACGAGCTCGACGAAGCGTACGTCGAGCGTTTCTGGAACGTGCTCTACGGTGGCGACACCTTCGATTACCATGGGACCTACGTGCTCGCGGTCGCGGCCGCTGCCGCACCGAACGCGCGCTTCGTGGTGATTCAGCGAGCGTACGCCCCGCAGGCGGTCGTCGACCGTTGTCCCACCCGCGCCGGGCTGGAGCTGTCGACACGACTCTACGGTGATCCCGAGATTCAAAAGGCCTATGCCGCGGCGCCACTTTCTCGCTTCGCGCGTGAGCTCGCCGACCTCGAGGTCCGCTTCGGGGTGCGCTACGAAAACGCGAGCTATGGCAGACGAACGCGTGCACGCCGTGAGCAGGATTGCCCCGGCTTGCCGTGGCGCGCTGCGTACGAGGCAGAAGCGGCGTTCTCCGCGGCCTGGACGAGGGGGCACGCTCTCCGTGACTACGCGTCGCGGGACGTGCTCGCCTTCGTGTCGGCCGGAAATGATGGCGATCCAGTCGAAAGCGCGGCCGACCTCCCGGATTGCACGAGTCAGTCGGAGCTCGATCTCGGCACTTCGGCGACGGTGCTCGTGGGGGCCTACGGTCCTTTCGCGTTCCCGTCCGAGTTCAGCAACCGCGGATCGTGCATCGACATCTATGCACCCGGCGAGGACGTTCAATCGTGGGCGCCGAACGGCTACCGGGTGACCTTCGGTGGCACCAGCGCCGCAGCCCCGCTCGCGATGGGGATCGCGATGGCGAGCCTCGGAGGCGGAAGCGCCAGAGAACGTAGGGCCGCCGTGGTCGCCTGGCGCGACGCGGAGAGGAAGATCTCCGAACCACGGGTGCCCGCGGGGCTGCTTTACCCCGGGACGTGGGGCCCCGAGGCGGCGCGACGCGAGCTCCGCGAGACGAGTGGATACCGCGGAGTGGCGCTTCGCCACGTCGGGTGGCGCTGAACGCCCCGCGCGACGTCGTGCAACCGCGGATGCTCAATTCTTAGTTAGCTTAGGATCGGCGCCCAAAATCGATTGCACTCTGCACGTGTGCGCGCGGCGCTCAGGGGCATACGGCGTTCGCGGGGCGCGGAGTCGCCGAGCCTTGGCCCTTCGCACACCACGTCGGCATCGCGGTCGGGAGGGCGCCGGTGGTGTAGGGCGATTGTCCTGCGCCGAGCCAGTACGGATGATCCAACACGAAGCGCCACACGGGGTCGAACACGAGCCCGCCGGTGGGCGGCGCGTCGAACGGCGGAACCGCGTGGCCACAATTGTGGACACACTCGAGGAAAAAGTGGCCGTCCGTCGCGAGGGAGCTCTCGAGCTTCTTCGAGGCCCTGTCGAAGTTCATGATCGGCACTTGCGACGGATAGCTGTCGCTCGCGCCGCCCCAGAGCACCAGCGCTGGCAACCTGTGTGGTGTGGTCGTCCAGGGGCGGACCACGTCGCCGACGCCGCCAGAAATGGAGACCATGCTCGCGAGGCGCTCGGAACGCACCGTCGCGAGCTGCGCCGTCCACAACGCGCCCGCGCTGACACCGACCGACGAGACACACTCCTTTTCGACTGGAAGAGCCTGTCCGACGCACGCGAGCATGTCATCGAAGCACTTGGCTTCTTCGTCGACCCGCGCCTGCGATTGTGTCGCCTCGAATGGCCAGCGGAAGAGCGCGTCGCCCTTGGGCGAGGGCACAACCGCCACGAACCGCCTCGCGTCGACCGAGGCTTGCACCTCGAGCTTGGACGCGACGTCCTCCGGGCTCCCGCCGAGCCAGTGCCACAGGAAGACGACCGGGAGCTTCTCCCCCGCGACGGGCGAGGTCGGTTTGTAGACGAGGAATCTACGGCTGGCGCCCGAGCTCGTGATCTCGGTGTAGCCAGGGGCGGCGACGAGCGTGGGGCAGGTGCCTGCGTAAGCGGGGAGCGCCGGAGCGCGCGGTGTGCCTGCGGGCGGCGCGACCTTGCACGAGGCAGTCGCGACCGCGCTCGCCGCGTCCGCCTGGGCCGCGTCGGCTGGGGCCGCGTCGGCAGGGGCGGGAGGCGATGCGTCCCGCCTGTCGGAAGGAACGCTCGTGCTCGGGCTCGGCGTGGTTGGCGAGGTGCTGGTCGTCGTCGTCGTGGCGCTCGGGGATGGGGTGCCGGCGTCGTCGTCGGTCGTCAGGGACGAACCGCACGCGAACGACGCAGTACATCCGAGGCCAATGACACCCACGAGAACCGAGAACGTTCGCATCGTGGGGATTGCCTTAACACGCCGCTGCCGGCGCGCACGCCCGAACCGCGGCCGGTATCCCTGCACGTACATCGACTCGCGCGCGCGCGGTCGAGTGCGGAGGGCTGCGGAGTACTGGCTGCCTTGCGAGATCGTGCGGACGCGGAGCGCGGGACGGCCGCCGCCGCCGAGAGCGGAGGGCGCGCTGGATTGGATACGATCCTCCATCGAGCCTGGTGTGTCGGACGCGGTGCGTCGCTCGCGGTGCCGTTCGCGTGCCGACGCGATGTTCAGGTCGCGCGCGAGGCAGACCTGGGCGACGTAGGAGCCGCCCGAGGCGCGACGAAGCGGTGGTAGCCTCTCGGCTCCGATGAACCTCCCCGTGAAATCGCCGCTGCTTCCGATGCTCGCCAAACGTGCCCTCGAGCTGCCTGCGGGCGAGGGCTGGATCTTCGAGCCGAAGTGGGACGGGTTTCGCGCGCTCGTGTTCCGCGACGGCGACGAGGTGCTCCTCCAAAGCCGCGACGAGAAGCCGCTCCAACGTTACTTTCCGGAGCTCGTGGCGGTCGTGAAGGCGCAGCTCCCCGAGCGATGCGTGGTCGACGGCGAGATCGTCATCGCGACGCCGAGCGGCCTCGATTTCGAAGTGCTCCAGAATCGCCTCCATCCGGCGGCGTCACGGATCAAGACGCTGTCCGAGCAGACCCCGGCCAGTTTCATCGCATGGGACCTCCTCGCGGAGGGCGACCGGGACCTGCGCGCGGAGCCGTTCTCGTCGCGCCGTGAAGCGCTGGCGAAGGCGCTCACGGGGGCCACTCCGCCCCTCCACGTCACCCCTGCGACGACCGATCGCGCCGTCGCCGCGGATTGGTTCGCGCGCTTCGAGGGGGCGGGCTTCGACGGGGTCATCGCGAAGCGGGCGGAGGGCGCGTACGAGTCCAACAAGCGGTCGATGATCAAAATAAAGCACGAGCGCGAATGCGACTGCGTGGTCGGCGGGTTCCGCTGGCACAAGGGCGGGGAGGGCGTGTCCGTCGGCTCGCTCATGCTCGGCCTCTATGGCGACGACGGGGTCCTTCATCAGGTGGGCGTCGCGGCGAGCTTCACCGCCGAGAAGCGAAAAGAGCTCACCAAGCTCCTCGAGCCCTATCGCCTCGAGTCCCCCGAAGGGCACCCCTGGAACTGGGAAAAATCGGCCCCCGGGCAGCGGATCCCGGGCGGGAAGAGCCGCTGGAACGCGGGGAAAGATTTGTCGTGGAACGCGCTCCGCATCGAGCTCGTCGCCCAGGTCGCCTACGACCACATGCAGAGTGCACGCTTTCGTCACACGGCCCACTTTCGTCGTTGGCGGAGCGACAAGACGCCTGCAGATTGCACGTATGCGCAGCTCGAGGTCGTCGCCCCGCAGGAGCTCGCCGCTATTTTCGGCAAGGAGATCGCGAGCACGGACCGCGCCGCCGGCGACGAACCCGAGGCGTGATTCAGCTCGATTCGCCTTCGCCAGGCTCGCCGGGGGAGGGCTCTACGGGGGAAGGCGCGGCGGCGCTCTTCTTCGCGCGCGGGGCGCGGGGCTTCTTCGGTTTGTCCCACACGAGCTCCACGTCCGGATCGGGAGTACCCTGCGCGGGACGGAGGTCCTCCGGCACGTTTCGTAGGTTGACGCGCACGCGTGTCCAGGTGGACGACCGACCGCGCATCGAGTCGACCAGCACGTCGGCCACCGCGAGCAGCTTCGCCACGTCGGGGTGCTTCGTTTTCCACCGCTCGAGGCCCGCGAGCGCCGCCTCTTTGTCCTCGGATTGGGCGATCACCAAGAGGGGCATCGTGGAGACGCGGCGTCCGGTGGGGCTCGGCAGCTTTGGCGCGTCCGCTCCGTCGTTCGGTGTTTTGGCGCGCGAGGGGCTGACGCGCGGGGCTTCGCCGTCCATCTTCTTGTAGTGCGGTGGCCACGGCGCATCGGCGAGACCGGAGGCCTCGTCCCTCGCGGCGAGCGCGAGCGCGGGCTCGAGGGAGTACTTCACGAGATCCATCCCCGCGTGGGGATTGCCGAGCGTGGCGAACCGCTTCGGGACGGTGAAAATGGTGAAATCCTCTGCCGCTACGCCGGGGACCTCGGCCCAGGTGAGCGGCGTCGATACGCGTGCATCGGGGAGCGGGCGCACCGAGTAGGCCGAGCACGTGGTCCGATCTTTGGCATTCTGATTGTAATCGAGGAACACCCCGCGGCGCTCCTCCTTCCACCATTTTGCGGTCGCGATCGTGGGCGCCCGCCGCTCGATTTCGCGCGCGATCGCGAGGGCAGCGCGGCGTACCTCGGAGAACGGCCAGCGCGGTTCGATACGTACGTTCACGTGCATTCCGCGCGAGCCGCTCGTCTTCGGATAGCCCACCATCCCCAGCTCTTCGAGGAGCGCCTTGACCTCCATCGACACCGCGAGCACGTCGCTCCAGGGCACTCCGGGGCCGGGATCGAGATCGATCCGCAGCTCGTCCGGGTGGTGCAAATCGGCAGAGCGCACCGGGTGCGGGTGGAGCTCGAGACAGCCGAGGTTCACGATCCAGGCGAGGCCCGCCGCGTCGTCGACCACGATCTCCTCCGCGGTGCGTCCAGAGGGGAACGAGAGGGTGGTCGTCCGCACGAACGGAGGCCGCTTTTCGGGGGCGCGCTTTTGATAGAAAGGAGGCGCCGCGGCGCCGTTCACGAAGCGTTTGAGCACGATCGGACGATCGCGAATGCCGAGGAGCGCGCCCTCCGCGACAGAGACGTAATACTGCACGATCTCGAGCTTGGAGACCTTGGCCTCTTTTGCGAAATACGGTTTGCTTGGGTGCGTGACGCGGATCTCGTGCCCGCCGAGGGTCAAAATCACGGGCTCCTCGTCGCCCTTCTTCGGTTTCTCCGGATCGTCCGCGTTCGTCATCGCGCGTCCATCCTTTCGCGGCGGCACGATCGAAGCAAGTTTCCGGCCAATCCTGTAACGAGGTGCTCCGGTCTCGTACGCGGCGTGCTGGGTCTTACGGACGCCTGTCGCTCGATTTCATGGCTGGCAACCGGTGTTCGGTCCGCAGGTCGCGAGCGCCCGACCAAAGCAGCGTTGCACCACGCACGGTTCACCGTTCAAGCACTCGGCGCCGGATTGGCACGCTTGAACGCTGCTGTTGCCGACGCCGGGGGTGGGGTTGCACGAGCCGGGGGCGTTCTTCTTCGTGCACGTGGCAGCCTGGAAGCCCGACGTGCCCGCGTCGCGCGGGAGCACGGCGGTGCCCGTGCAGCAAAGCTCGTCACCTCCGCAGTCGGCGGTCTCGTCGCAACCGATCGCTGGCGCCTGGCAGCTCGCGCGCACCGTCTCGCAATGATCGGCTGCGCCGCCGGGCGCGACGGACGAATAGCAGCAAAACGCCGGCGAATCGCACGTGCTCGCGCCACATGTGACCTTCTTCGGGCTCGGCGCGAGGGGAGGGAGCGGAGCGCTCGCTTCGGAGGCATCGGCCGCCTGCGCGTCGTCCGCAGTCGAGGTCCCCCCGTCGCTGGTGGTCGCGACCGTAGAGCCACACGCGACGATGGCGAACGAGAAGGGAAGAGCGAGCCAACGAGGATTGCGCATTCGGTCGACGCTAACCCTCATCGCGGCCCGCGTCGACCTCCCGAGAATGGCGCGCCACACACTCGTGCCTACTCGGTTGGAGTACGTTGTTCGTTCGTGGCTTCGGTCGGCCCGCACGGCAGCCCCACCCGGACCTGGCGCCCGTCGGTTCGGAACGGCGTAAGGCGCGCCGGGGTAGGCTCGCTCGCTCGCGTGGACTGCCTATTCGGTGCCTTCGACGCGCGGAGGGCCTGGCGGCTTGCTGCCGCGGAGGCGCCACGCGATGCGCTCCTCGAGCGCGGTCGCTTCGATGCCGAGAGTCGCGGCCGATGCCAAGAGGAGGGCGCGCTCTTCCGGATCGACCTTGCCGTCCGCGACCGCCGCCTCGACGAGGAGCGCCATCACGCGAGGCTGTACGTCGGGGGCGAGGCCACGGAGCGTCGACGTGGTGCGCCCGTAGTCGCTCGCGCTGACCGGGCTGTCCTCGCGTTCCGGGAGGCCGAACCGCTTCACGATCTTCCGCAAAAACTCGCGTTCGGCGTCGGCGATGACGCCGTCGGCTCCGATCACGGCTTCGATCAATTGGCAGACTTTGTACCGTTCTTCGACATCCATCGCCGACGAGGATAACCCGTCATCGGGCGTCCGCGCACGGGTCTTCGCGCGCGCCGCCCTCGGGCGTGGGTCGCCACCGATCACGCGCCGATGACGACTTCGGACGAGGCCGACCGGACCTCACCGGTCGACGAGCGCCGCGGCGCAAGCGCCGGGCCGATCGCGTGCAGAATGCAATTGAAGGCGCGCCGGTGCGCCGAGCTCGCCATGTCCCGCCGACGTGCCGGATGAACGGCTCGAGGCGATGCGGGTCGTGTAGTGTGCGGCGGTGACGTTTCGTCCTCTTCGCTCGGGAGCGGCGCTCGCCGCGATCGCCACGGTGTCACTCGCTGCCTGCGGGGATGGCCGGAAGGTGCCCGTGCCGGCGCCGACGACGGTCTATGAAGGGCCTGCCGCGTGCGCGATGGTGCCCGTTCCGCGGGTGTGCACCGCGTTCACCGGTGGCGTCTCGGCGAAAGCCGAACCGACGGTGGCGAAGGTGGCAGGATGGGAGAACGAGCGTTACGAGCTCGACACCCGCACGGAGGACATCCACATTCGCGCCGGGTCGGACGAGGGCGTGCTGCGCGCGCGGACCACCCTCGCGCTGCTCCGTCAGGGCGACACCGTGCCGCGCCGCTTGATCTCCGACTCCCCGCGATTTGCTTGGCGCGGCCTCCTCCTCGATGTCGCGCGGCATCCGTTCACGGTCGAGGATATCGAGGCCGTGATCGACCGGATGGCGCTCGTGAAGCTGCGTGTTCTCCATCTCCACCTCTCGGACGATCAGGGCTTCCGCCTCGAGCTCGCGTCCCATCCGGAGCTCGCTCGCAAAGGGAGCACTCGGACGGCGGACGGAAAGCGGGTATCGTTCGCATATACGAAATTGGATATCGCGCGTCTGGTCGCGCACGCGAAGCGGCGATTCGTCGAGATCGTGCCCGAGATCGACTTGCCCGGCCACACGCTCGCGATATTGGCTTCGCACCCCGAGCTGTCGTGCAAAGGCGGTCCGTTCGAGGTGCCGTCGGCGCCGGGAATCTACGAGGACGTGCTGTGCATGGGTAACCCGGCCACGCTGCCTTTCGTGCTCGAGGTGCTGACCGAGGTCGCGAGCCTATTCCCGTCTCGCTACGTGCATATCGGTGGCGACGAAGTGCCTACTTCGCGGTGGGAGTCGTGCGAAAAGTGCCGCGCCGCGATGCGCGGGGCGAACCTGACGACGCCGCGAGCCTTGCAAGGCGCGTTCACGAAGCGGGTGAGCGACCACCTGGCGCGTCTCGGAAAGACGGCGATTGGCTGGGACGAAGCGCTGGAGCTCGGCGCCCCCGACCGAATGCCCATCATGGTGTGGCGGCGCCGCGAGGTCGTTCAAAAGGCGCTTCACGAAGGGCACGACGTGCTCCTCGCGCCGAACGACCGGACGTACCTCGACGCGCGCCCGACCGAGCACGAGTACGACTTGCTCCCGTCGACGTCTGGGCCCCGCCCCGGCGCGTCGCGCGTGCTCCCATGGGAGACGGTGATGCAGTTCGACCCTTCCGAGGGGGAGACGCGGGGAACGACAGGGATCCTCCTCGGCGGGGAGGCGGCACTCTGGACGGAGAACGTGACCTCCCTCGCGGAGATCGACGCGCTGCTCTTTCCTCGCCTCTTGCCGATCGCGGAGGCGCTCTGGCTCGGCACGCGCGCGCACGCAGACGTCGACGCGCGCGCCTACGCGATGGCCGACAAGCTCGAGACCCTCGGCGTCCGTGCGTTCGTCGCCCCGCCCGATCTTCCGGAACAAAAGCTCTTCGCCGACACGGTCGAGGTCGCAGTTCCCTCGTCGCCTCTTTACGGGGGTAGGGTCGAGATCGCGCTCGACGACGGCCCGTTCACTTCGTACACGAATCCACTCATGCTCACGAAGAGCACGCGGGTGCGTTCGGTGCGAATCACCAAGAGCGGCCAACGGAGCGCCATTCGCGAGTCCGCTTACACCAAAGCGACCCCCTCACCCGCGCGCGCCGCCCAGGGAACGACCGCCGGGATGGCCTATCGCGCGTGCGCCGGCTCGTACTCGTCTGCCCGAACGGCCCTGACGTGCGCGAGCCCGATCGAAGGTATCGTCACCACGCTGCGGCTTCCGCCCGGTCTTCCCGCGACCGACTTCGCGGTCACGTTCCGCGCGGTCGTCGTCGTCCCCGAAACGGGCATTTATTCGTTCTCTCTGACGAGCGACGACGGCGCCATCCTCCGTGTCGACGACGCCGCGATCGTCGACCTCGACGGCGTGCACGCCGCGCGGGAGAGGCACGGCGAGGCGGCGCTCGCGAAAGGAGCGCACGCGCTCGAGGTCAGCTATTTTCAGGGCAAAGGTGACGCCACGCTCGCGCTGAAGGTGAGCGGTCCCGGCATCGCGGATGGCGAAGGCGAGTCGCTCTTTCGAGTGCCATGACACAATCGCGCGAGGCGCCGCTCAGGCTTCGGGCGCGCGCAGACCGGTCGCCCCGAGGGTGACGATCGGGGTGAATCCGCCGAAAATCATCCGCTTGCCGTCGAAGGGCATCTCGGGAGACTGCATGCGCGGATCCTCCATTACCTTTGCGTTGACGCGGTCCCGGTGCTCGCGTGACTCGTAGGTAATCCAAGCGAACACGACGACCTCCTCTTCCTCGAGCTTTACGCTCTGCGGAAACGACGTGAGCTTCCCGGGCTTCACGTCGTCGGCGACGCACTCCACGTAGCTGATTGCGCCATGTTCGAGCCAGATTTTCCCTGCATCGCTGGCGAACGTCGCGTACGCGGCGAGGTTCTTTTTCGGGATAGGGAGCACGAATCCGTCGACGTAGCTCATGAGGTCTCCATTGCAGTAGAGGCGGCGGCGAGGAAACGCGGTGTGCGTGCCCGCGAGGCGGCGATTTGTCACGCTGTCACGGCACCATACTCCGGCGATGCGATCGAGGCAGAGCAGGATGGAGCACGTGTTCGTTCGCTCGAAGGCGGGGAGGCCGGTCGGCCGAGCGTGGGGGCGCCGCGCGCCGCGCGCCGCGCGTCACGGACCCGCGTCGATCGCGAAGAGCGGCTCGAGCGCTCTCGCCCTTTCGAGGTGCACGACGAGCCCCGCACGAAGCCGCGTCACCTCCGCGCGGAGCTCGGCTCCTATCGGCTCGAGAGCGAGCTTCGTGTCGACGAGACGGAGGAGCTCGGATTGCACGGTGAGCTGGCGCTGCAAGTACGCGGCGTCGAACGCCATCCCCGCGAGCTGATTCAATCGCGCCACACCGGCCTCGCTCGGCTCCCGCGAGGTCACCCAGGGGCCGTCGTCGGGGACGAGATCTCGCATATCCAGGGTGACAGTCTGAATGTCGAGCGCAGTGGTGTTGTTGGTCGCGACGAGGTCCGCGTAATAGAAGAGCGCAGGCGTGTAGGCGCGCGTTCGCGCGAGCGTGGCTTCAGCGGCTTGCTCGCGGTGAATCGCGCGCACGAGGCCCGCGATTTCTTCTTCACGCAGCGGGAGCGCTTCGTCGACCGGCGCTGCGGTGGTGTCGTCCGCGACGAGGGCCGCCTCGACGGACGGCGCTCCCGGCGGCGACTCGCCGTCGACGCTAACGGGAGGGCCGACCTCGTATGCACACGCGAACACGGAGGCGGCGGTCGCGGCAGCAATGATGACGAATCCGAACGAGCTCTTTCTCGACATGATGACCTCGCTTTCGCGCGGCGGACCGCGAGGACCGCCACGCGATCGGGGTTTGCAGAGGTCGTGCCACCACGTTCGGGCGCGAATCGAGCTGCTTTGCGCCGGGAATCGACATCGATGCCCTCGCGCCGCCGTGGCGTGCGCGGTCCACGTGTCGAAATGGCGCTCTCACGCACGCCACAAAAAGGCGGCGGCCCGAGGCGTGCCGTCGTTTTTGATGCGAGCGCGACGGGTTGTCGAATCCCGCTCGCGCCCACATAGTCGCGCCATGCCAATCCTGACCCGCGCGGACGCCTCGATTCACTATGCCGTCGAGGGGATCGGAGAGCCGATTCTTTTCGTGCAGGGGGCGGGAGTGATTGGCGAAGGATGGCGCCCACAAGTGGAGTCGTTCAAAGGCGAATACGAGACCTGCATTTACGACAATCGCGGAATCGGGGCGAGTAGCCCTCTCTCCGGCGCGCTCCACGTCGGCGACATGGTGGGGGACGCGCTCGCGATCATGGACACCCTCGGATGGGAGAGCGCTCACGTCGTCGGTCATTCGCTCGGCGGGGTCGTCGCGCAGCAAATCGCGCTCGACGCGCCGGACCGCGTACGGAGCCTCTCGCTGCTCTGCACGGTCGCGCGAGGAGCGGACGCGACGCGCCTCACCGCTCGCATGCTTTGGCTCGGGATCCGAAGCCGCGTCGGAACGAGGTCGATGCGGCGCCGCGCGTTCTTGGAGATGGTCGTGCCTCCGTCGCTCCTCGCCGCGGGGGACTCGAATGCCCTCGCCGAAGAGCTTGGTGCGCGTTTCGGCCGCGATTTAGCGGACTCTCCGCCGGTGGTGATGGCTCAACTGCGCGCGCTCGCGGCGCACGACACGACCCCCCGCCTCGCCGAGCTCTCGGCGATTCCCACGCTCGTCGTGAGCGCGACGGAGGACGTGATCACCCGTGTCGAGCACGGCGAGCGTCTCGCGGCGGGCATCCCCGGGTCGCAATTCGTCGCGATGGCCGGAGCCGCCCACGCCGTCACGATCCACGAATTTGGGCGCGTGAACGAGCACCTTCGTGAGCACTTCCGGCGCGCGGCCCGCCCGCGCCTCGCGAAGAGCGCATGAGACGAGATGGTCAGGCGAAAGGTCGCGTCGCGCGGACAGGCACGTATCCACTCTCGAGCGCGCGGAGCACGTGGTCGCGATAGGCGTGCTTCGCCTCCTCGGCCGAGGTGTGTGCGTTCACCGTACAGGCGGTGGTGGG
>JAAFHV010000202.1 GCA_013297655.1 Myxococcales bacterium
CGCATTTGACTCTTCGGTTTGTTCCCCGCACGGCAAATGCGCTCTCTGTCCTCGCCCTCAGGCGTCAGCCGACTTCCGCGCCAGCTCGTCTTGTTCGGCCAGGATAACGGTCAGCTCTTCCCGTTGTTCCGGCGGTCGTCGAGCGAGGTACTCGGCGGTCTGATACGCTTTGAATGCTGCGTGGAATTCCCCCGCACGGACGAGCGCGCGCGCGAGCCAGACATATGCGAGGCACGGGAAGAACTCTTCCTCGCCCAAACGCTCCAACTCCAATTGAGCCCACTCGCGGACGAGCTCAAGGTGAAGCTCGTCGCCGCCTCCTCCTCGGCCGAGGAGTGACGCTACTTTCATCCTCCAATGTCGCCCTTCCAGCGACGAAGCGCGGGCAAGAGAGATCGCATCGATCACGGTGTGGACGGCGTCCTCCGCGCGACCTGCGTCGACCATGAACTTTGCCAGCACCCACACGAGATTGAACAGATCCTCTTGCCCGATTCCGCTTGCCCTAGCGTCGGCGACAAACCGCGCCTGAACAGCGACCGCAAAGTCACTTAGCTTACGGCGGCTCAGCTCGTGCGCCAGGTCCGTTCGAATCGTCGCACGCTGCTCGTAAGACTTTCCTGACCTAAACAGCACGTCGTCATGGGTAGCGAGCAGCGCGTGACCCGAGGTCTCGTCAGCAGCAGCCACTTCGTCGATAAGCTGGTCGAGTTCAAGGCGCTGACTTTCTTCTAGAGCGGCCATGTTGTGTCACCTATAGGGGGTATCGCTCGGAGGTGGACCGTCCTCAAAGCCTTGTGACAAGCACTCCCTGACGCACCTTGACGCCGTGTCCGACTTAGTCGCTAGGGCGAACTCGCACTCAGCAAGGCAACACCCAATCCTTTCCGGCGACATAATGGGAGCCCTGCGGCACTCGTCCCGGGCGACTTGGCCTCTTGTTTTTGGACCGCAGTATACACCAGCCTGTCCGCCCGCCATGGCGGCAGGGGGACTAACGATGGGGATTGGGGGCTGAGGCCCTGGCGCGAGTGGTGGAGCCCACCCGAGCGCCGGCTCCGGCGTGAGCGCGCCTTGGATCGCATTTGCGATATTGCCTAGCAAGTCTCCAAGCAATGCCGCGGCGCCGATACCGACCACGAATTGCTCAGCCTCGTCCGCCATCACTTGCGCCGGTTGTCTCCCTGTCCGATCAAACAGGTTCACCGGATCGCTCGCCGCATACTCATAAAAATTCCACCCGCCGCCAAACCTCGCTTCATCCTTACTCAACCACCTCCCGCTTCCCGAATCATACTCCCGGGCCCCGAACCGCACCAACCCCGTCACCTCATCGTACATCCCGCCCGCAAATCCGAACGGCACGCGCACGAACCCACCTGCTACCGTGTCGGTTCCGGTAACGATCTTCCCCCACGGATCGTGCTGCATCGCCTGCACGACGTTCCCGGTCGCGCTGTCGACCACGGCACGTAGGCTGCCGAGGTGGTCGCCGTAGATGCGGTACGTCTTGGTGACGCCGCTGATCGTCTCGCTCATCATGACGGGCAGATGGCGCCCGGGCAAGTAGCCGTAGAGCCTCACGCGCTCGGGGTTCGAGACCACCGCGGTGATCACCTCCCCCACGATGCGGAGCTGCCCGTCGTAGGTCCACGTGCGGTTCAGCGTTCCGCCGACGAGCCGGGCCGAGCGGCGACCGTTCGCGTCGAGGAGGTATTTGGTGGTCACTCCCGACTTCGTCGCCTGGAGGAGCCCGCCGTTGCCGTTCCAGGCGAGCGACTGCGTCGCCCCGGCGTCCACGGTGCGCGTGACCACGTTTCCGTGGTCGTCGTACGTGTAGTCGGTGACCGTGCCATCCAGCGTGGTGTGCACGATCCGATCTTGCGCGTCGGGCGCCGAGCCGGTGAGGTTCCCGTTGGCGTCGTACTCGTACACGCGAGGGCCGCTGCCGTCGTCCGCGGTGTGGAGCCGTCCCGAGGTGTCGTACGTGTACGCCCACGCCTTGTGCGCGAGGCCGGCGAACCCGGACCAGTTCTCGTCTTTCGTGACGATGCGGCCGCTCAGGCTGTCGAAGGTAAGCGTGAGGCCGCCCTTCGAGGTGCCGTTGTACGAAGCGAGCATCGTGAGAGGCGCGCCATACTGGTCGTACGCGAACGTCTCTCCCTCTTTCGAGGGGCGTGAGATTCCCGTCAGGAGACCCGTGGATGTTCCACGGCCGGCCGTGAGACCGCCCACGGAAGTGACGAGCCCGTCGGTGTCGTAGCCATACCCGAGCGTGCCCGTGTGGCCCGTAAGGCCGAGGGTGGTCGGTCGTAGGAAGTTGTCGTGGTCGCGCGTGAGAGTGCGCGCCGGGCCGACGATGGTTTGTGTCTCCGCGGTGAGCCGTGAGCCCTTGTACGCGTAGGCGATCTTGACCGAGCTCGCGCCGTCGGTCGCGAGGCTCTCCTTCAAGTGGCCCTTCCCCTTGACGAAAGTGGGGTCTGCCTCGTCACTCCAATACGTAAAGGTCCGCGTGCGACCGCCTTCGGTCTCCGAGGTAATCCGGCCGGCGGCGTCGCGCACGATCGTCTTGTTGAGCGCGGGCCCCGGCAACGGGGGCTTGGGCGAGATGAGCGTCTTGAGGAAGCCGTCTCGGTCGTAGCCGTACGAGGTGGTGCGCGGAGCGGCTCCACCAAGATCAGGCGCGATGTAGCTCGCGAGGAGATTTCCACTCGGCGAATACGTCATCTCGTGGCTCGCGAGGCTCGGAGGCACCACGCTCAGCACGTTCCCCATCGCATCGTAGGCCTGAGTCACCACCCGGCCGCCGGGCAGCGTCATCTGCGTGACGCGGCCCATCGTGTCGCGCGCGTCGACCACGAGCGTCTTTCCGTCCGGCGCCGTGGTGGTCTGCAAGTACCCGTTGGCGTCGTAGGCGAACGACACGACGCGCGAGCCGACCGTGATCGATTCGACGTTGCCTCGCGAAGGGCCAGGCGTCGCCACGTAGGCGTAGGTGACCCCCGCCAAGGTCACGGGCACGGAGGGATCGGGCGGAAGCTGCGTGCTGGCGACCCGATCGATCGCGCTATCGAGCACCGTGGTGGTGATTCGGTTCAGCGGCGTCTTCTTCTCGATCGTCCAGGTCGCGCGCGTGAACTTGCTCTGCCACGCGGCGCCGTTCACAGTCGTGATGTCGACCTGCTCGCTGTCGTCCGACGCGATGGTGCGGGTGTGAACCGTGGTGGTGGTGCGGTTGTCTGCGCCGCCGGTAGGCATGGTCTCGGAGACCGTCTTGGTCGCGAACTGTCCCGCGCTGCCGAGCTTCGGGTCTGAGCCGAACGTGACCCTGCTCCGCGAGCCGTCTGGACTCGTAGACACGCGACCGTTGGAGCCGAAGTCCTCTTGCTCCGTGCTGAGAGACAGCTCAATGTTCCCAGCAGTCCCGGTGACGACGATGTTCGTTCGTTTTTCCGAGGCGCCGAGCTGTCCGCTCGCCGGAGTCGGCGCGCGATCGACCACGAACCTCTTGATGCGCCCCTGGGCGGTCACGTGGGTCACCACGCGCCGGGGGATATCGCTCGAGGCCGACAACTTTTGCGGCACGCCGTCCCCGTCGGGGGAGAGGTCGGTCGTCAGCAACCCTCGCGCGTCGTACTCGAAGTGGTGCGCCTTCGCGGGATCACCGTCGCCGTTCTTGCCGAACCGCGTGAGCTGGCCCTTGTCGTCCATCGTGATGAGTCGCTCGGTCCCGTCCGGCGAGGTGACCTTGGCGAGGTACCCGTTCGCGTCGAACGCGAGGGTTGTGGTCTTCCCATCTGGGGCCACGAGCACGCGGTGGCCGGTACCGCCATCGTAGGAGATCGCCAGCGTCTGGTTGTTCGCGTCAGTGACCGAAGCCAGCGCGCCGTCCGCGTCGTACGGCGACGGCGGGTCAGACCGTCGATGTCTTTGCAGACGAATGGGTGTACATCGCAGGTGGCTGGACGTTCAACGGCTGGTGGTCGGCGACGAACGCGACGGCGGCGTACTACCGGCCCAACAATAGCTGGAGACGCGGGCCCATGCCACCGGGGAGTGCCGCCGGAGCGACGATGGCGAGCTCCACGCTGTCGACCGGCGCCTGCGAGAGCGGACTTTCGTCCCCTCCCACTGCGCACGCGTACGTGACGAGCACAAAAGCCCCCATCAGCCCCTTCGCGAGCTTCGACATCTCTGAACTCCTCGAGTGCACATCTCCCGAGCCGGGGACGCGCAGCGGAGTGACCATGATGGAGAGTGGCGCGCTCGTCGATAGGAAATCGATCACGATCACGAACATTTACGCGCTCGACACACGCGGCTCCGAGTTGCGCCACTTTTGACATAGGGCAACGCCAACGTGGCGCGATACAAACCCCGAGAAATTCGCATCGCGCAAAATCCGCACGCCACTTTTGGCGTGACCACCATGTCCCACCTACGCGACTCGCCGCCGTCCACGGCATACCCACGCAGAGATAGGGGCCGTCCGAAACGCTCCTAGACCGGAGCCGCGACTACTTGGACAGCCGCTCTTCCTCCGCGCGCGGCCGAAGCGCGACGACGGGAATGCGCGCGACGTTTCCGCGGGCGCCGGTCACCTACGTCACAGCGCCGTCCGATCAGATCAGGTCAGGTCAGAGCCCGAGGGGAAGCCTTCCCCCGCCACTCGCGCGGGTGCCAGGCGCGAGGGGTGGGCGTTGGGCGAAGACGCGGCCGATACGGCCAACCGGCCGCTACGAACGTCGACGGCCGGACCTGTGGCCCGCGCCGCCTCCGCCCCCGACTAACGCATCATCACCGAGACACCGGTGCCCATCGCCGCCTTCGGGATCACCATCGTGCTCCGAACGCTGCCGCCCGGCGCGTCCTTCGACGGGGCCTCCGGGGTCGTGATGAAGAGCGCCGTCGCGAACGCGTCTTTTCCGAGCGCGCCGAGGGGGCCCGCGTTCTTGTCGATCAGCTTCGTCCACGCGAGGGTCCGCGGGGTCATGAAGAGGCCCGAGCGCGACGACGACGCGACGAGCTCCCGCGACTCGGGGCGCGAGCCGAGGTTCTGCCCACCAGAGGCCGGGTTCCGGCTCGCGAGCAGCTTCGCCGCCACCAGCTTCGCGTCGCATCCCGCGCCGATCCACGACGTGTCGGCCTCGGCTCCGTCGCCGGGGACGACGTAGAGATGGCAAACGATCGGCGACGGCGTGAACGTGACTTTGCCCTTCTCGTTGGTGTGCGCGCGCCGCGGGACCGTGATCTCGACGTGGACCGTCTTCGCGGGGAGCGCGAGGCTCGCCGCCGAAGGGGTGACCTTCACCGTCGGGGAGTCCTTCTTCTTTTTTGCCTTCGAGAGCTTCGTCGCGAGCGCGACCCAGTCTTTTGCGACCTGCGCCACCTCGGCCTGCGGCTTCTGCAAGTGAGCGAGGGTGAACCCCGCGACTTGCTCGAAAGCAGCTTTTTTCCGCTCTTCCGTGAGCTTCTCGGCGGCGAGGCCGGGCGCGTCGTCGTCCTTGTGCATCGCGCCCACCTTCTCGCGCGCGGCGTCGACGTCGAAGCCGTGGGCGAACACCCAGCCGCCCTCGAACAGCGGCAACGTGTGCGACACGAAGCCGTCGACCAGCGCGTGACGCTCGGCGGCGGGGAGCTCACCCTCGAAGCTCTCTTCCAAGAGCGCCCCGAGCAGCTTCCGCGGACGCTCGAAGAGGCCCTTGTCGGTCGGTCGCGACCACGCGCCGAAATCGACCTCCGGCGGCATCCGGAGCAACGTCGCAGGCGGCGGGCCCACCTTGTCGGCGCCATAGACCATGATCTTCGTGAGGGTCGCGTCGTGCGATTTGAACGCGTACCGCATCTGCGTCTTTGCGCCCTCCGGCGTCGCGTAGAGATCGAACGTGAGCTTGTCGGAGTCGACCGCGAAGTCGGCCAAATCGCCGATCGAGCCCTCCACGATCTCGCGCGTCGCGAGCCCGACGCCATTTTTGGAATCGAGGAACCCGCCGACGAGCGCGGGCAAGAGCGTGCGCATCGACGTGACCGCGTCGTGGAACGGAGCGGCGCGGACCTCGGCGTGGATGTCCGGATCGCCGGGAGCCACCGGCTTCGCCGCGAGCGTGCGCACCGCGAACCCCGCGAGGGCCTCGATCCCGGGCGCGTCGCCGCACACGATGCGAGCCTTCGACGTGCCAGCCGACGGGGAGAGCGCGCACACCTTGCCCGCCTCCTTCGCGCCCTCCTCCTCGCCTGCCTCCGGGACGAGGCCCTCCACCTTCGTCATCCCGTTCGACATCGGGCTAAGCTTGTATTTCCCTAGCTTCGCGCGCGCGGCCTCCAGCGACACGAGGGGAACCGAGACCACGAACGCGACCTGCGGAGACCGCGCCGAGCCGCCGAAACGGACCACCGCGTCGACCGGCGCGTCGAGATCGATCACGCTCGCGAGCTCGTCCCCCACCACCTCGCGGAGCGCGTCGGCCGCGGTCGGCACCGGGAAGCCGCTCCAGTTGCCGAGCAGCCTCGAGCTCGACTCGGGGTGCACGATCCTCGCGATGCCGACGACCCCCGGCGGCTCCGGAAGCGGCGAGAGCTCGAATGGCGGCTCGGGGCTCACCTCGAGCGGCTTCGGCTTCGGCGGCTCGGGAGCCTTCGGGGGCTCGTTCGGGCCACAGGCCGCAAGGGTGAACAACACGGGGAGGACGAGGGCCGCGCGCGGCGCGCCGAAGAAAAACGATCGCATGCTTTGCCCAGCGTAACCCAAAGTCGAGCGCGAAAGCGCCCCGCCCCGCTCGCCACCCGCAGCGCGCGACGACGCGACGCGAGCGCCACGACGAGGTCCACAATCCCCCGCAAAACACGCATCGTGGCCGCAGCGGGCCCTTCTGCCTTTCGCGCGCGACGCGCACGGGCTAACGAGGCCCCCTCGCATGAGCGGACCCAAGCTGAACCCCGCGCAGGCTCGCGCGGTCGAGCACATGAACGGCCCCATCCTCGTCCTCGCCGGCGCAGGCTCGGGCAAGACGCGCGTGATCACGCAGCGCATGGCGCGCATGCTGGAGCGTGGCGTGCCCTCCCACGCGATCGTCGCGCTCACCTTCACGAACAAGGCCGCCGCGGAGATGGCCGAGCGCGTCGCGCACGTCGTGAAGGAGCGCGGAAACGCAGGCGCCACCAAGGGCCTCATGGTCTCTACGTTCCACTCGTTCGGGCTCTCGGTCCTCGGGCGCGAGCGCAAGTCGATCGGCGGCACCTTCACGATCTTCGATCAGGGCGACTGCGTCTCGGCGGTAAAGGACATCCTGGCTCGTACGGCGCGCGGCAAAGCGTACGACGCGTCGGCCATCCTCGCGCGCATCTCGAACGCCAAAAACGCCTTTATTTTGCCCGAGGATCTGCGCGAGCGCGAAGGCGACGAGTACGACGAAATCACGAGCATGGTGTACCCGCGCTACCAGGCGCTCCTCCGCTCGTTCAAGGCGTTCGACTTCGACGATCTCGTCTGCGAGGTGGCGCGCATGCTCCGCGAGAAGCCGGACATGCTCGAGCGTTACCGCGCGATGTACCGCTACCTCTTGGTGGACGAGTACCAAGACACGAACAGCGCGCAGTTCGCGCTCCTCCGCCTCCTCGCCGGCGAGCACCAGAACATCTGCGTCGTCGGCGACGACGACCAGTCCATCTACGCGTGGCGCGGCGCCGACGTGCGAAACATCCTCGACTTCGAGGAGCAGTTCCCCGGCGCGGTCGTCGTCAAGCTGGAGCAAAACTACCGCTCCCGCGCGCCGGTGCTCGCCGTCGCGAACGCCGTCATCACGAAGCGCACCGACTCGAAGCACAAGAAGGTGCTGTTCACCGAAAAAGCGGGCGGCCCCACCGTGAGCCTCGGCACCGCGCAGACACCGGAGAACGAAGCGGCGTGGGTGGGCAAAGAGATCGCCCGCCTCTACCGCGACGAGGGAATACGCCCACGCGACATCGCGGTGCTCTACCGCTCCAACGGCCAAGCCAAGCTCATCGAAGAGGCGCTCCGCGAGGGCACCGTGCCCTACCGGATGGTGGGCGGGCAGCAGTTCTTCGAGCGCAAAGAGGTGAAAGATCTCCTCGCGTACCTCAAGGTCACCTTGAACCGCGCCGACGAGATCAGCCTCCGCCGCATCTTGAATTACCCTCCCCGCGGCATCGGGGAGACGAGCGTGGAGCGCCTCGGCATGCACGCCCTCGCGAAGGGGTGGACGCTCTGGCAAACCATCGAGCGGGTCGACACCCTCGAGGACATCCCGAACCAGGCCCGTGCAGGATGCAAGCAACTCGAACGCGCGGTCGCCGATCTCCGCAAGCGCCTCGTCATCGATCGTGCCCCCGCGAGCGTGGCCGGTCGTGAGCTATGCGACGCAGTGGGCATCTTCGCCGATCTCGACGAGAGCTCCGGCTCGCCGCAGGTGGCGGCGCGACGGAAAGGTAATTTGGAGTCGATGCTCAACACGTTCGCGAAGCGGGAGACCCGCGTCCGCGAAAAAGGCAACGACGAGACGGCCGAGCGCGAGCTCATGGCGTTCCTCCAGGCCCTCACCCTGAACCTCGACGACAACAAAGAAGAGACCACCGATCGCGTCACGCTCTCTACCCTCCACGGCTCGAAGGGGCTCGAGTTCGACTACGTGTTTCTCATCGGGGTAGAAGAGGGGTTTCTCCCTCACAACCGCACCCTCGAGGCGAAAGCGACGGACGCCGCCCCGCAGGACATCGAAGAAGAGCGACGCCTCTTTTACGTGGGGATCACGCGCGCGAAAGAGAAGCTCGTGATGACCAAGTGCAAGCACCGCTCCCTCCGCGGAAAGCCCACTCCCCGCCCTCCGAGCCGCTTCCTCTCCGACATCCCGGACGAGCTCTTGGAGGTGTTCGACATCAAGGGCGATCCCGCGCTCGACACCAACAAGATGGGCGAAAACGCGATGAACTTGCTCGCGATGCTCGAAGGCTTGGGCTGACACCGCGCAACCTCGCGGGCGCGACTCTGCCCCCTTCGGCAATTGGTGGTTTAGCCTTTGCCCTCGAACGCGGCGGCCACGTCCGCGAGCGGAACGAGCTTCGTCTCTCCCGCCGCGCGCTGCCATAGCTCCACGCTGCCCGTCGCGAGGGAGCGCTTGCCCACCGCGATCCGTGCCGGCATTCCCCGAAGCTCGGCGTCCTTCAGCTTCGAGCCCGGTTTGTCGTCGCGATCGTCCCACACCACCGCGACGCCCTTGGCGACGAGCGCGGCGTAGAGCGCCCCCGCCGCCGCGATGACCTCGGGCTCGGCGCCGAGGCTCACGAGGTGCACGTCGAAGGGAGCGAGAACGCCGGGCCAAGCGAGGCCCTCGGGCGTGCTCGTCGCGTCCACGATCGCCGCGAAGAGCGCGCTCACGTCGATCGTGGCCTCCGTCAGGTACGTCGCGGACTTCTTCTGCGACGCATCGATGTGGGTCACGCCCCAACCTTCCGTCACGTGTGGATCGAGCGCGCGGCCGCGCCCGAGCACGTACCCGCGCTCCGCCACCAGCGCCCCGCCCTCGCACGCAGGACAAGCAGCCCCCTCCGCGGCGCGCCGCACGTCGACGATTTCCCCTTGAAAATCGCGTCCATACGAGACATCGCGGACGTGATAATCGACCTCGTTCGCCCCGACGACGGCGTCCACCACGCGCGCGGCGAACGTATCTACGAGGACACGACCGCGAAAGCCGAGCGGACCTGCGAAGCCGAGCGGCGCACCTGTCTCGCGGTGCACCTCGTCGGCATCGGCGAGCGTGACCTCGGAGGCGCCGAGCACCTCCGCGACGCGGAGCTCGTTCACGTCGTGATCCCCTCGCACGACGACCATGACGACCACGTCGTTCGCGCGGTAGAGCAGCGACTTGAGGAGGCGGCGCGGGTCGATCGCGAGGTACGCCGCCACGTCCGTGATCGACCTCGCGTTCGGGGTGTGGACCTTCTGCGGGGTCGCGACCGGCGACGCGACACGATCGCGCGACGTGGTGAACGCCTCTGCGGCGAGCGTCGCGTGCCCACACGCGGCGCAGACCAAGAGCGCGTCGCCCGCGGGCGAGGCCACGTGAACGGAGAACGATCCCCCAGGCCCGGTGTGCGCGCGGGCGGGCAAGTGCGCCCACGCCAGCACCCGCACCACCGCGTCGCCCACCTCGCGGAGCGCATGGGTCGCCTCCGCCGCGTGGGCATGGAACCCACAGACCTCGATCGTCGTTCGCTCGCGGAGCCCCCCCGCTCGCGTGAGCCTAGGCCCCGACGACGAGAGCACGCGCGGGAGATCGCGGAAGCCGCGGAGCTCGTGGCGGGCGAGCTCGGCCGCGACCGTCACGTGCGACGGCGAGAGCACGTGCGAGGCGCGGCGCTCGTCGGTGGAGCGCACGGCGCCCTCCCCGAACGGGTGCCCTCGATGGATCTCCGCCGACACCACCGCGGGGCGCCCCACCTCGAGCACACCGAGGGCGGAGAGCTCGTGGTGCACCCTCGCGCGGAGCTTCTCGAGGACGCGCGCCGCGAGCGGGAGCGCGACGAGCCCGTGCGCCCCGACCGGTCGCATGTATCCTGCACGCACCAAGATCGTGTCGCTCGCGGAAAGGGCGGCGGGGGCGTGTTTCGTCGTCGGCGCGAAGCATTGCGAGAGGCGCATTTAGGCTCGTTCTCCAGATCCGTGAGGTACCAAGAACGGGCGGCGCGCGGGCTCGTGCCTCGCGAGCGCAGCGCGCGCGATCCCATCGCGTTCGATCGGCCGCGAGGCCCGCGCGCTTCGCGACGAAGACATCAAAGCTCGAGCTCCTTCGCGAGCAAACCCGGGGGCAACGTTCCGCGGGTGAGCAGCTCGGTGTGGAAGCGCTTCAGGGTGTACTTCTCCTTTTCGCGCGCCTCGTACTTCTTGCGAATCGCGAAGATGGCCTCGCGCCCGGTGAGGTATGCGAGCGGCTGGGTGGGGGTCATCGTGTACCGCTTCACCTCCGAGACGGCGAGCTCGTGCTCGAGGTGCACCTTCTCGACCATGAATTTCACCGCGTCGTCGAACGTCATGGCCTTCGTGTGGAGGCCCACGTCGAGCACGATGCGGGCGGCGCGAACGAGGGTCCACTCGAGCTGCATGAGCCGCTCTTCGTCGGTGTAGTACCCGAGCTCGGCCATGACCTCCTCGCAGTAGAGGGCCCAGCCTTCGCTGAAGATGGCGGCGTCGTACGCCTTGCGGATCTTGGAGGGATTTTTCGCCGCGAACGAGAGCTGAAGGTGGTGCCCGGGGTAGGCCTCGTGGACGGCGGTGTCGACGATGTCGCCGTGATCGTTCTCGCGAAGCATCTCTTCTTGTTTTTTCTTCGAGAGCTTCGGATCGACCGGGGTGACGAAGAAGAAGCCGCGCGTGACCGGATCGAACGGCGGGGGCTGATCGTAGGCGGCGGTCACCGTGCTGCGCATGAACTCGGGCGTGTCGACGACGGCGAGATCGTCGCCCTCCGGGAACGGGACGACGTCCTTCTTCTGGAGGAAGTCGCGCGCGCGCTTCACCTCGAAGCGGTAAGCGGCGAGCAGGTCGTCCTTCTTCGGGTGGTTGCCCTTCACCTTCGCGACCACCTCGGGGAATCCCTTCGCCGAAGGAGAGATCCGCTTGGCGATCGCGTTCATCTTCTCTTCCGTCTCGCCGAGCACGCGCCGGCCCATCGCCTCGAGATCGTCGGGGGACTCGCTCACGAAGTACCCTTCGCGGAGGAGCGCGGTGAAATGATCACGGCCCGCCGCGAAGCTGCCCTTCGCGTTCGGGATCACCGTTTTGTCCATGAATTCCGCGAACTTCGCGTAGGCGGAAATGACCACCTTGAGCAGCACGTCGATACGCTCGCGCTCGGCGGGGAGGGCCTTGGTGAGGAACGGGCGCTGCGCTTCGAAGAACCCCTTCGCGCTCTCGGCGCGCTCCTTCGCGACGACGGCCCAGATCTTCGGCACGCGCTTCGAGTCGAGGTTCTTGTTCGCCCGCGAGAGCTCGCGTGGGATCTTGTCGAGGCGCGCGAGCACCGCTTTGGCGCGCACGTCGGCGGGGGCGTACTCGCGCGCCGTCATCGAGAAGATCGCGCCCATCGCGCTCGTGTACATCTGCGGCGACGTCGCGAGCGGCTCCTTCTCGGCGCGCGCGAGATCGGTTCGCAGCACACCACGGAGGAGCGCGAGGTCGGTCCGCGACGAGGGCGAGAGCTTCGCGTCGATCGGGAGGGCGGCGTCGATTTTGCCCAAGAGCGCGCGCTCCTCGGCGACGTCTTTTGCGACCTGCTCCGGATCGCGCGAGTCGACCTCGTCGTCGTGACCGTGGAGGCCGAGGGGGGTCGCCGTCTCCGGGGAGATGCGCTCGAGCAACACGAGGTACTGCTCCACGAACCCCCTCACGTCGTCGTCGCGAAGTGGAGCGGCGACGCTCGCGTCGGCAGCGTTCGCCTTGGGGGCGCCGGCGCTCGCGGAGGCCGCCACGTACGGGCGCGCCGGGACCGGCGGATCGGGGGGTGGAGAGCACGCCATCACGAGCGACGTTCCGAGGACCCACGTGACGAGGCGCGAGCGAGACATCCCGCATTTTTAGTGCAGCCACGCCGCGATCGCACCAAGTCTCGCGGCGCCCTCTCGCGATGCGAAGATCCCCCTTACGAGAACGCAGGGTGGCTCGCAGCGCTCGCGCAGCGCGTGATCGGGAGCCGAAAGGCAGCCTCGCACGTAGGTCTCGGCCCGAGGAGCTCGCCTCTGGCGAACCCGTCGGCGCAGAACGAGCTTGCCCTCGAAGGAATTCCCCGTTTTCCTAACGTTTCCAAAAGGACGATCGCGATGGCGAACCAACAGAACGACCGCGCGAAAGATCTCACCGGTTACACCTCGAGCCACCGGGCCTACGAGATCGCGACGTCGTCGGCGGCGCTCTTCATGTTCACGTGGCTCGTGTACCGCCTCGCGCAGAGCCCGGCGATCTCGGGCTGGTGGGTGCCGCTCGCGCTCTTCATCGGCATCCTCGCCGCCGACTTCGTGTCCGGGTTCGCGCATTGGGCGTTCGATAGCTGGGGCAGCCTCGACACGCCCGTCCTCGGAAAGCTCGCGATCCGCACGTTCCGCGAGCACCACGTCGACCAGAAGTCGATCACCCGCCACGATTTCATCGAGACGAACGGGCACAACATCGGCCTCGGTGGCGTGGTCTCCACCGTCGGCGTCTTCGTCGTCGGCTCCGATCACCCCTCGTTCGCGAAGACGTTCGCCGGCATGTGCCTCTGCGCGATGGCCGTGTTCGTCGGCATGACGAGCCAGATCCACAAATGGGCGCACCAGGAGCGGCCCTCCTCGCCGATTCGTTTCCTTCAGCGGATGCACCTCATTCTCACGCCCGAGCACCACGCGGTTCATCACGCGGCGCCGTACGACAAGAACTACTGCATCACGATGGGCTGGATGAACGGCCCGCTCCGCGCGATTCGTTTCTTCTCCACCCTCGAGCGTGTCATCACCGGGCTCACCGGCGTGATCCCCCGCGTCGACGACATCGGGGAGAAAGAAGCCCTCGCCGTCGCAGAGGCAAAAGAAGCCCTCGCCGTCGCAGAGGAAGAAGCGCGCGCGGCCAAAGAGAAGGTCGCCGTCCCCAGCGCGCGAAACCCCTGAGCGCTCGCCCGTAGCCGCTCCGCGTGTACCTTACACGCATCCCGCACGCGTCCCCGATGGCCAAGGCGTGCGAGAGCCTTTTACTTGGCGGCCTGTATGGGAGGTCAGGTGGCGGCGGCAGACGTCACGCCCGCGCGGCGGAGGTGTGCCTCGATCGACGGAACGACCTCTCGCGGACGACCGGCGGGGGCCATGTGGGCGAGACCTTCGCGCGAGTCGACCACGGCGTGCGGATTCGCGGCCGCGAGGGCGGCGATCATGGCCCTTGATGCGGCGGGAGAGCGCGACCCGTAGGCGAGCGTGAGCGGACACGGGACGCGGTAGGCCTCGAACGGGCTTTCGTCGCGCGCGGTGGCGCGGACCTCTTGGAACATCGTCCAGCCGAGGGTGCGCATCGGGGCGCGCATCGACTCGGGGATCTTGGCGAACGCCCCCTCGCCGCTCCAGTAGTCGACGAAGTGACCGAGCCACTCGTCGTTTCCACCGCGGGCCTCGTCCTCCACGAGCCACGAGCGACCCACGAGCGGATCGCCCTCGCCTCCCGGGGTACGCGCGAGCGCGCCGAAGAGCACGGGCTCCCATACCCACAGCGACAGCACCCGCGACGTCACCGCGACGCACGCCGCGTCCGTCGAGAGGAGCAGCTTCAGCGCGAGGAACCCGCCGAACGAGTGCGCGACGAGGTGAAACGGCTCGATCGGGAGCGCGGCGCAGAGGTGCGCGACGTGATCCGAGACCCGCACCGTCTCCCCGTGCGCGATGGCACGGCTCGGCGGGTAACCGAGGCTCGCGACGGCGGCGGCTTCCACGTCGAGGTGCGCGAGGTGCGCCAGCGTGCGGTCCCACATCGCGGGACCGGTGCCCGTCGAGTGGAGAAGACGAACGCGATCGCGATCGCGACGAGGTCGAGTCACTTCACGTCGAGCTTTGCCCCGAGCTCTGCCGACTCGATTTGGCAGTTTTGCTCGGAGCAAACGGAGAACTTGTAGGTGCCTTCGACGTCGACCTTGCCGGCCGCTTTGGCGCGGAATCGCACCGTCATGAGGGCGCGCTCTTCGCCCGCCGCGGCGTAGTCGCCAGCCGACTTGGTGAACACGCTCGTGCCTGCCGGATCTTTGCCGAGGTACTCCACGTCCTTCGAAGGCGCGGCGGTGAACTTGTACGGGTACTCTTTGTTCACGTGGTAGCCGCCGAGCGCGACGAGCTCGACCCGCGCCTCGCAGTCGGCGCCGACGGCGCAGGTGCCGTTCGGCATGATCTCGACCGAGTAGTGCGGATCCGTCACCTTTGCGCTCTTCGGTTTCGCGGGGCCGGCGGAGGTTGCTCCCGCGCTCGGCTCGTCTTTTTTGCATCCGGCGACGGCCACGAGGGCGGTAGCGGCGAGCAACGTCACGACGCGACGAACGGACGGGCGAGCGGATAGGCGATCGAGGCGAACAAAGGTCAAAGGGGAGCTCCGAGGACGGCAGTCAGGGTCTCACGCAGGTAGCGAACCGCGAGGTCCACCGTGGTCTTGCGTGCGGAAGCGTCTTCCCCGAGCGGAGGAGCCACTTCCATGACGTCCCCCCCGACGAGGAGGGACTTTTGTCCGAGCGCCCGAATGAGCGCAACGACAAAATCCGGACGCAACCCGAAGGGCTCCGGTGTGCCCGTCGCGCTCGCGAAGGCTTCGTCCGTTCCGTCGATATCGTTCGAGAAATACACGCTGTTCGCACCTACGCGCTCAAGGTGCGACATGACCTCCGCGAGGGCCGCTTCTTCGTCGCGGTTGCACTCGTCGGCCCAGAGCTGGCGCGCCCCGAGGGACGTCTCCCAGTGACCGCGATCGAACCTCGATGCACGAATGCCCACCTGCACGAGGCGACCGTCGCGCCCGAGCGCGTCGTTGATGTGGAACGACCAGGTCGCGAAGCAGTGCTCGACTCCGAGGCGCTCGGCGAGCAAATCGGTGTGCGCGTCGGACTGCACCACGGCGAGGCGATCGCCTCGTTTCGTGCGCGCGGCGAGGAGCTCCTTCACGACCGGGTAGGCGGTGGAGTGATCGCCCCCGAGGGCGATCGGCGCGACGGTGGGGGCGAGCGAAAACACGAGGTGCATCGCGCGCTCCGCGATGGAGAGCGGAGACACCGGCAACGTGGCCCGCACGTGGGAGGCGACGTTCGGGTAAATCGCGCGCCGGGAGCGCTCGAGCTGCGCCTCCGAGAGCATCGTGTCGTGGAGGAGCTGCGGCACCACGAACACGTCGCCCAAGTCGACGAGGCCTATCTCGCGCGCCTTCTCGGTGAACGCGGGCACCGCCTCGAGGAGACCCTCGCGGATCGCTTGCGGGCCGAGGTTCGCGCCGCGCCGAAATCCCGCGCCGACGTCGGAGGGAATGCCGATCACGAACGCGCGCGCTTGTTCGATGCGATCGATCGTGGCCTCGAACGCGGCGGTCACGGCGCTCTCGTCTGCGACACCGTAGAGCCGCTGCTGGAGCGCGAGCTGCTCTCGTTTTCCCGTCGACACGAGGTAGAGCCCCGCGCCGGCGGGCCTCAGGATCGTTCGAAGCTCTTCTTTGGGATCCACGAGCACGGACGGTACCACTTCGACGTGACACGCGCGGCCTCTCCGCGCCGGTCGCGTGCGCACGAGGTCGTCTCCCGGGCCGCCCGCACGAGCGGGTGCGACACGAACGACGAGGAAATTTAGCCGACGTGACCGAGGTGGGCCTCGCCGGACGAGACACGCACGAGCTCGCCGCGCGCGTCGCGGAGCGTGAGGCGGCCTTCGAGGTCGATCCCTTCGCACGTGCCGCTAACGTCGCCCGCCGTCACCGTCTTCCCCGAAAGCGCGCACGCGCGCACGAGGCGGTCGTGGACGTGGGCGAGGCCCTTCGCCGCGACCCTGGGCACGTCACGATCGAGGGCGGTGAGGATCGCGACGAGCACGTCGGCGCGTGATGGCGCTGCTGCCCCCGCGAGGGCGAGGCTCGTCGCGCGCGACGCGAGCTCTTCCGGGAACACCCGCGTGTGCACGTTGACGCCGATGCCGACCACGATCGCCTCGACGAGGCTCCCCGCGAGCGTCGACTCGACCAAGATCCCCGCGATCTTCTTTTGGGATCCGCCTTCCGCGTCGCGCACGAGCACGTCGTTCGGCCACTTCACGCAGACCCGATCACTCCCCTCGTCGCCGAGCGCGAGGGCCACCGCGTCGCGCACCGCGAGGCCGGCGACGAGGGAAAGAAGAGGCAACCGCGAAGGAGGGCACGGCGTGCGTAAAAGTATGGAAACCAAGAGATTTTCGCCCGGGGGCGAGGTCCACGCGCGGCCTTGTCGACCGCGACCGTGCGACTGCGTCTCCGCGATCCAGACCGAGCCGTGGGGCGCGCCGTCCTTCGCGGCGACCTTCGCGAGATCGTTGGTCGAGGTGGCGACGTCGAGCACCACGAGCGGGCGCCCGAGGGAGAGGCCGCGGCGCGTGACCTCGGCCTCGACCGCGACGAAATCCGACGCCGTCACGACACCTCGAAATCGAGCCCTACGTCGGCGGC
>JAAFHV010000203.1:0-3956 GCA_013297655.1 Myxococcales bacterium
GTAAAATTGGTAGAGCACGTCGCCGAACACGTCCATGAACGCGGTCGAGAGCGTGCCCGAAAGCGGCGCGCCGCCGGCGAACACCGCGCGCAGCGATCGCGCGTCGTACTTCTTCCGTTCGGCTTCGGGGAGCGAGAGCACGCGGTGGAGCATGGTGGGTACGACCGCGGTCGTGGTCACGACGTGACGCTCGATCGCGGCGAGGAAGGTCTCGGGCTTCCACTCCTCGAGGAGCACGCAGGTCGCGCCGGTGACGTGCGTAAGCGTCAAGAATCCGTAGGCGGTGGAGTGGTACATCGGGCACGCGACGAGGTGCACGTCGTCGGTGCGGAGCGGCGTCTCGAGGAGAAACCGCGTCGCGGCAGCGAGGGTGTCCTTCGGGAATTTTCGGACCGCGCCTTTGGGCTTTCCCGTCGTGCCGGAGGTGTAGACCACGACCGCCGCGTCGTCTTCGGCGCCGCGCTCGGCGTTCACGCGCCCGCTCGGCCCGTAGAGATCGTCGTACGGGATCGAGATCCCCGCGCGCCCGCCGACGCTGAACACCGCGCGCTTCACCGCCGGTCTCTCGAAGGTCGCGGCAGCCTCTTCTACGACCGAGACGAGGTCGACCTCGGTGACGATCGCGAGCGAGCCCGAGTGGTTCACGAGGTACGCGAGCTCGTCCGGGCGCGAGCGCCAAGAGACCGCGACCGCCGAAGCGCCGAGGCGCGCGCACGCCGCCGACGTGAGCACGATCTCCGGGCGATTTCGCAGCATGACGAGCACGCTCTTGCCGCGCCCGATCCCGCGCGCGCGGAGCCCGTTCGCGATCCTGTCGATGCGATCGTCGAGCTCGCGGAACGTCCACGAGACGTCGCGCTGCACGAGGGCGGCCTTGTCCGGCATGTTCTTGGCTTGGAGCCGGTAGATGAGCGACGGGTTCTGCCCGCTCGAGATCAGCGCGCGCACCGCCTCGAGCGCGCCGTCGGTGGAGAGGTTCCACAAGAGCCCGGTGTCGCGGGCGAGCTTCGCGACGAGGGCCGCGCGCACGGGGACATCACGAACACGTTCGAGGACGGGACCGAGGAGCGCGCGCAACATGTGCGCCGAGCATACCGAATCGCCGCGCCGTCGAGCCAAGCGTTCCGCGAGCCTCGCGTCGCTCTGGAGGCGCGAACCTCACGTCGCTCTGGAGGCGCGAACCTCACGTCGCTCTGGAGGCGCGAGCCTCACGTCGCTCTGGAGGCGCGAGCCTCGCGTCGATCGGGAGGCGCGAGCCTCGCGTCGATCGGGAGGCGCGAGCCTCGCGTCGATCGGGAGGCGCGAGCCTCGCGTCGCTCTGGAGGCGCGAGCCTCGCGTCGCTCTGGAGGCGCGAGCCTCGTTCACGCTCCACGCCGCGCCAGGATCGTCCCTTTCGGCCCCCGCGGGTGCGGTCGTCGTCGGCCTCGCTTGCGCGAAGTTTCGTCGAAAAGGCGTGGAATATTGCGTATGGTGAAACGAGTCGATGCCCGATTCCGATCCCGACGATTTGCAGAAGCCCTCGAGCGACAGCGACGACAAAGGCGAGCGCGTGTCCGATCCGTCGCTCGCCGACCGTGACCGCGATCGCAGGTCGCAGGAGCGCGGGCCGATCTCCCTCCGCGTCGACTACAAGCGGCTCAACTCGTTCTTTGCAGATTACACGAAGAACATCTCCAGCGGTGGCACCTTCATCCGCACCAATCGCCCGCTCGAGGTGGGCACCGAGTTCATCTTCGAGCTCGGGGTGCCGGTAACGGACGCCGACCTGGGCGACGGCAAGCTCCGCCTCGCCGGGATCGTGAAGTGGGTCGTGACGACCGCAGAGGCGACCGACGCGCAGCCCCCAGGCATGGGGATCCGCTTTCTTTTCCCCGATCCGGCAGAGCAAGAGCGACTCGGCGTCTACGTGGAGAAGCTCATGCGGCGCGCCCTCGGCGACGCGATCTCCGAGCGCTTGCTCGCGCGCAAACCCGTCGAGTAGAGCGTCGCGCACGTCCCTGACCGACGCGCCTCGAGCACAAAGAAAGCCCGCCGCTCGGACAGAACGGCGGGCTCGTGGGTCGACGGAACGAGCGTCAGCTCAGGGCGAGCATGCGGTCGATCGGGAGGCGCGCCTTCTCGAGCAGATCGGCGCGCATCTCGAGGCGCGGGTCGAGATCGCGGAGCGAGAGGTACACCTTCTCGAGCGAGTTCTTCTTCATGTGCGGGCACTCGTTGCACGCGCAGCTCGCCTCTGGCGGGGCGGGGATGAACGTCTTGTCCGGGCAGGCCTTCTCCATCTGGTGGAGGATCCCGGGCTCGGTCGCGACGATGATCTCCTTTTGCGGCGCGCTCTTCGCGTAGTTCAAAATCCCGGTCGTCGATCCGATGTAGTCGGCGTGGCGGAGCACGGCCTCTTCGCACTCCGGGTGCGCGAGCACGATCGCGCCGGGGTGGCGCTCCTTGAGGCCGACGAGCTTCCGCTCGCTGAAGGTCTCGTGCACGATACAACTACCCTGCCAGAGCTTCATTTCGCGGCCCACGCGGCCGTTGAGCCAGGCGCCGAGGTTGCGATCGGGTCCGAAGAGCACCGTCTTGTCGGCCGGCAGGCTGCGCACGATCTTCTCGGCGTTCGACGACGTGACGATGTAGTCCGACAGCGCCTTCACCTCGGCCGAACAGTTGATGTAGCTCACCGCGAGCGAGCCCGGGTGCATCGCCTTCCACGCCGCGAACTTGTCGGCGGGGCAGCCCTCGGCGAGCGAGCAGCCCGCTTCCAAATCGGGGAGCACCACGATCTTGTCCGGGTTCAAGATCTTCGCCGTCTCGGCCATGAAGTGCACGCCGGCGAAGCAGATCACGTCGGCCTTCGTGGTCGCCGCGGCCTGCGCGAGCTGGAGCGAGTCGCCGAGGAAGTCGGCCACGTCTTGGATGTCCGAGTCTTGGTAGTAGTGCGCGAGCACCACCGCGTTCTTCTCGCGCTTCAGCTTCACGATCTCGGCTTCGAGGTCGAGGCTAGGGTCCACCGGTTTCGGCGCCGCGCGCCCGGCGATGGGAAGACGTGTCGTCATGCGCAGGAACGTAGGTGCCAGCCGGGCACCGCGTAAAGCCCTTGCGTGGCTCGCTCCCGTCGAAGGGCACGTGGGCACGCGCCGTCCGGACGTCTTGCGTTTTCTGGGGGCCGATGTAGGACACGTTTTGCCCTGAAATTTCGGCCTTCTCGAGGCACATGCGATGGTCGTCGCGGGTCGGAATCGTCCCGCGTTTTCCAGCGTTCGACCTCAAATCCCGCGACTTCGAGAAGGTTCGTCCCCCATGTCGATGGCGTCCCACGTGTCCGAAAATCGCCTCCCCCAAAGTGACCGCCCGAGCGAGCCCCGCGTGCAGCGGCCTCGTCGCGCGGCCCCCGCCGACGCCGTTCGCCCCACCCGCGCCGAGGTCTTTCTCGATGCGCTCCGCCACAACCTGCGCGTCGTGAAGCGCGCCGCGAAGACGGCCAAGGTCTGGCCGGTGCTCAAGGCCGACGCATACGGCCACGGCGCTCCCGCGGTCGCGCGCACCCTCGAGCGCGCGGGCGCCGATGGCTTCTGCGTCGCGCTTTTCGAGGAAGCGGTCGAGCTCCGCGACGCGGGCATCACCGCGCCGATCTTGGTGATGAGCGGTCACTATGGCGCGTCGCACGGCGAGGTCATCGCGCGTGGTCTCGTCCCCGTGATCTACGAGCGTGGGCAGCTCGAGGCCTTCGCCCGCGCCGCGCGCACGATGGGCCTCACGAGCGCGTTCCCCCTCCACCTCAAGGTCGACACCGGCATGGCCCGCCTCGGGATCCAGCCCGCCGATCTGGCCGCGATGGCGGAGGCGATCCACGACTTTCCGGAGGTCAAGGTGAGCGGCCTCATGACCCACCTCGCCTGCGCCGACGCGCTCGGCACCGAGGAGACGGTCGAGCAGATGCGCCTCTTCGACGAGGCCACCG
>JAAFHV010000203.1:3966-17130 GCA_013297655.1 Myxococcales bacterium
GGCGTGCGGGCAGAGGTTCGTCACGCCGCGAACAGCGCCGCGCTGCTCCGTGGAGAGTCGAGCCTCGACGCGGTGCGCCCCGGGATCGCCATTTTTGGGGTCTCTCCGCGCGCGGAGGGCAGCGAGTCGCCGCTCACGAACGAGCTCCGGCAGGCTATCCGCGTGCGCTCGGAGGTGGTCTCGGTCCGTGATCTTCCCGCTGGCGCGGCGGTGGGTTACGGCGCGCTCTACCGCACCACGCGTCCTTCGCGGATCGCCACCGTGCCGATGGGCTACGCCGACGGCCTCTCGCGTCGTCTCACCAACGTGGGGCACTTGCTCGTCCGCGGAAAGCGCGCCCCGATCGTAGGCGCGGTCTCGATGGACATGACCATGATCGACGTCACCGACGTTCCCCTCGCCGCCGTGCGCGACGAGGTCGTGGTGCTCGGCTCGCAAGACGGGCCGCTCGGCCGCGAGCACATCGGCGCCGAAGAGGTCGCGAACCACCAGGGCACGATCTCGTGGGAGGTTCTCACGTCGATTTCGCGAAGGGTTCCGAGGTTTTACCGCGAGCCTTGAGCGACGCGCGAGGTAGCGCGGGCAGCTCCGATCGGGTGCACGATGGTCGTCGTGCGCCCGATGTGCTTTCGAACGCCGGATGTACCGAACGGGAACGGACCCCGGGCTCCTCGTCGTCGCGACCAGCGAGATGGTCGTCGGCATCGAGCGCGCGACGGGCAAGCGCGTGTGGCAGCAAGATCCGCGGATCTCGAGCGTGGTGCACGTCGAGGTGCACGAGGACTTCGTGTTCGTGGGCGGCGCCAGCGGTCTCGCGTGCCTCGCCTACCTCACTGGCCGCGTCGTGTGGGCGGCCGCGTGCCCGGTCGTGCCCTCGACGTGGCTCTTCGATCAGGGTCAGCTCGTGGTCGGCGGGGCCGGCGAGGTCGCCGCGTTCGACGTCCACACCGGCGCGATGCTCTGGCACGAGCCGCTCCGTGGCTTCGGCCAATCCCGCGTCGCGCTCGCCGTGCGCGGCGCCGTGGGCCGCATGAGCTGAGGCGCCCCTCACCCTACGGGAGTAGGCTTCCGGTGCTCGCTCCTCGGGCACTTGCCTCGCGTCGGTCTTGACGGAAGCTGACACACTTATTTCGACCGGGCGCCTCGCCGCGCTCAGAGAGCCGGCTGCTCGAAGCAGAAGACGTGGCGATCGAAGTTGCAGGTGGAGTTGTCGTCGCTCTGCCACGACTGATCGATGCGTGTCGCGTTCCCCACGCGGCCGCTCTCGATGGCGGACCCGCTTCGCCAGCCATCGCACGTGTTGCCACCTGGGGTGTTGTTCGACATGCCCGTCCATACGAGGCTCGTGCCCTGCGGAGGCGCCCCGAGCTCGCTGAGGGCGATCGGGTTCGTCGGCAAGCGACCCGCCACCACGTCGGCGCGCGACCCGAACACGGGCCGGCCGTCGACCCGAACCCACCCGCCGCTCGGATCACCGAAGCGCGCGCCTGGGTGCTGGCCGTTGACGGCGAGGTACGCCATCCACCGGCGCGTCGAATCGAACGACGAGAGCCTCGTCGCAGCTTGACGACACACGTCGTCGGCGCCGGCGAGCCCGCCGATCCCCGGTTTTCCGTCGTACGCCGTGTTCGTCACGAAGACACGAAACGGGAGCGGCGCGGCGCCGTCCGCGGCGTCCAGCAGCGCCGCGTCCGAGGGCGCGTTCGCGTCGCGATCGGATGGCGCGGCGTCGATCGGCGCGGCGTCGACGGCGGGAGGGGGCGCGGAGTCGACCCCGGCATCGCCAGCGACGCTCGCGTCCGAGGGGGCGCTCGGGACGAACACCGCGCTGCACGCGGCGACGAGCAGCGAAGAGACCAACGCACCGCACGTGGACGACGCTCTCACCGTGACTAGCTTGCCCTACGCCCACGAGCACCGCCAGACAAACGGCGCGGCGCGCCCTTGGGCGTTTCGCTTCCCTATTTTTCCCTTCGATTGCGCGCTCCGAAGCGGCGCGTGGCGCTCATTCGAACGCGTGGACCTGCGGCTCGAGGGAGGCCTTCGACGAAGGCGGGAGCACCGCGAACGTGGCGCTGCAGCGGGTCGCTTTGGCGAGCGGCTTGCGATCCGAAGGCGCCGATTTTCCCATCAACGCGACCCTGTCGCGGATGCAGATTTCAGAGGCCTTGGGCAGGTCCGACACCGCGGCGAGGTCGAGCTCGATCCTGGCCCCGCACGCGCGGGTGGCCGGATCCGCGTCGCCGACGAGCGCGCCCTCGAGCGACTCGCAGGCCTCGCCGACCCCCGCCCCGCTCGCCGCGACGACCTGTTCGCTCCGTGACATGAGCGACCACACGAGCGGCTCGTAGTCGGCCCCTGCCACCCGCGCAGCGCCGAGCCCCCCGGACGCGAGCAGGCCCGTGAAGGCCGACGCCGCGCCGAGCAGCACGAGCGGCACGACGGGGCCGTCGTTCGTCGATTCGCCTTCTTTTCCCTTGGTAAAGAGCGCCACCCCGCCCGCGACACACCCGATGAGGAACGGAAGCGCCATCGCACCGGCGCCGAGGCGCGAGCACGTGCGGGCCTCGATGCCACCTTGGTGAAGGAGGCGCGCCTTGTCGGCCTTGGTGAGCCCCGCCGTCTCGACCGCGCGCTGCACCTGCGAGTGGCCGAGGAGGGTGCCTCCGAACCCGGTGAGCCCGGTGAGCCCGGTGACGAAGAGGGCACACCCGGCGAGCACGCTCCCCACCTTGCGACGGCCCGAGAAGCCGACCGCGGCCGCGACGACGGACACGACGAGCGCGGCAGAAGCGAACAAGATCACGAGGAAACCCGGGGCTCCGCACTCCTTGAGCGACTCGATCATGACGGCACCATAAGACGGTACGGAGCGCCACATCGCGAGTTTTGGCGCGCGAGCTGCGCTATGGTCGGCCCGTGAGCGGCGAGGCGTCGGACAAGCCAGCAGAGGAAGAGTCGTTCGTATCGCGAACGATCGACCTCGTGATTTCGGCGCCGCTGTCGTTCCTTGACGAGATCGGCTCCACCGTGACGCTCGCGTTCCGCGCGATGACGTGGCTCGTGCGGCCTCCGTTTCGGTTCACGCAGATCCTCGGCGCAATCGAGTTCATCGGCGCCGGCTCGATGTTCATCGCCGGCCTCGTGGGGCTCTTCACCGGGATGGCGTTCACGGTGAGCGTCATCGTGGGCTTCCGGCAGTTTTCCGCCGAAGGCATGGTCGGCGGGGTCGTCGCGCTCGCCCTCGCGAGGGAGCTCGCCCCGGTGCTCGCGGCTGTGGTCGTCACCGCACGCGCGGGCAGCACGATGGCGAGCGAGCTCGGAAACATGCGCGTCAGCGAGCAAATCGACGCGATCACGACGATGGGCGTGAGCCCGATTCAATACCTGGTGATGCCGCGGATCTTGGCGACCACCCTCGTGTTGCCGTTCCTCGGGCTCTTCTTCGCGATCTCGGGCATGGCCGGCGCGTACCTCGTCGCGGTCGTGTGGCAGTCGATCGATCCGGGCGTGTTCTTCGAGCGCATTCGCACCTTCGTGCAATTCGCCGACATACGCATGCTCATGGTGAAGAGCGCGCTCTTCGGCCTCGTGGTGAGCACGATCTGCTGCAACAAGGGCTTCTTCGCCTCCGGGGGCGCGCGCGGCGTCGGCGAGGCCACCGCGAAGGCGGTCGTGTCGAGCATCGTCGCCATCTTCGCGGTCGACTACGTGGTCACCACGATCATGACCGACATCTGAGCGCTCGCGGGAGGGCACGTCGCCTCCCGCGCCTCGCCAAAAAACGGGGAACGCACGATCCACCCTCGCTGGTCGAAACGGGCCCCGATTCCGTCGGATCCACGGGGATTTAGGATTGTCCTACATTGGCACACCCAATGCACTTGGCCGGCCATGCGAGCAGCGTTTTGGGCATTGGTCGGCGGCGTGGGTGTGTTGGCTTCGGTGGCGTGCTCCGCGACGAGCGTTCCTTCCGGCGCGACCGGCGAGAGCGACATCATCGGCGGCGTGGACGCGACCGGCGCCAAGCTCAACGCGATCGGGACCTTGGGCAAGAAGAGCTGGGACGGAGAGCTCTCGTACTTCTGCACCGCGACCCTCGTCGCGCCGAACGTGGTTCTCTCGGCCAAGCACTGCGCCACCCACGAGCCGAAGACGGGGCAGACGTTGCTCGACGAGGGCGACGTGTTCTTCATGGTCGGCCCGGACAGCACGAAGCCGATCAAGACCGTACGCGCGAAGCAGGTATTGCTCGCGCCGGTTCACGACGGCGGCTTCGTGAGCCTCGGCTCCGACGTGGCGATCTTCCTGCTCGACGAGAAGATCGAGGACATCGCGCCCCTCCGCGTCGATGGCTCGCTCCTCTCGCGCGGCAAGGTCGGCCAAAAATTCACCGCGGTGGGCTACGGCGTGCGCGATCGTGAGCGCAACTCGGGCCAACGCAAGGCCGGCCAGCTCACGCTCCAAGGGGTCGACGGTAAGCCGATTCAGAAGGTGTTCCCCACCTACGAGGACTTCACCGCCCACATCGCGAAGCACGATGGCGACGACTACGTGAAGCAGCAAGAGGAGCGCCTGAAGAAGTTCTACGACCTCGAGCTCTTGAAGGACTACGAGGCGTACCTCGGCCTCGGCGAGAACGACGCGCAGCCGTGCAGCGGCGACTCGGGCGGCCCGCTCCTCGCGCGTGTCGGCGACGAGAACGTGGTGGTCGCGGTGGTGAGCGGCTCGTTCAAGGGCAAGACCTACCCGTGCAGCACCGTGGGCGAGGTGTACGCCACATTTGGCGGCCGCGTGAGCGAGCTCTTCGACAGCGCGACCCCCGAGTGCGCCGGCACGCCGGTGTGGGGCACGTGCGACGAGAAGGGCCTCGTCGCGACCCGCTGCATCTCGAAAAAAGAGGGCCCCCAATCGGTGACGAAGACCGACTGCTCCGCGCTCGGACAGGTGTGCCGCATGAACGACGAAGGCCGCGCCGCGTGCGACGATCCTCCCGCCCCGCCCACGCCTGCCGACGCGGGCGCCCCCGATGGCAGCGGAGGGTCCGACGGCGGAGCTTCCGGCGACGCCGGCCCGGGCTGAGCAGAGCGGCTCGCAGACAGGCTCGCGACGAGCGCGGGAGGTTGGACACGATGCGTTCTCATGGCGTGTCGCGCGCGGCCTCCGATATCGCGCAGCCCGCGAGAGGGTCGAGACCGCGGTGACGGTCGACGAAGCGACGCACGATACCCAAACGGTCGTCCATCCAATGCGAAGCATCTCGGCGACGACTTCGATGCCGATTGCCCGGCCATGGCTCCCGTCGGCGGAGCTAGCGCAAGCCACGTGCCGTGCCTTCGTGGAGAGGCTCACGACAACCCGCCGTCGAGAACCTCGATGCGACGGCTCATCCCGTCTCCGAATCAGCGAACGACCGGCTCGCCCGTAACAAAGGAAAAACGCATAAAGTCTGCGCACTCGGCGTCTGGCTTTGCGGCCCTGAAAGCGGCGGTAATGAAGTCACGCTTTCCCAAGTAGACCCCATCTCGAAAAATGGAAACGGACACCACCGGCAGCGTGCTGAGAGCACCTAAGTCCCATACCAAGCTCGCAGTGCCCTCGAACGAAAAGCCATCACACGTTGGCCTGAAACGCCCAGGCAAAGCCTGCATCTTGCATATTTTGACGTCCGCCCCCGCGGTGGAAACACGGAACTCGTATTCACCCGCAACGCCAATCTCACCAAACTCTACTATAAACGCAGCTACGCAAGGCGCCCCGCCATTAACGCTGCAAGCTGCTAGCCCAATCGAGCATGCAAGCAAGAGGCTTGCACAACGTGATGATGTCTCCGTCACGGCATGCCTACATATGGGACGAAAGCGCCTTGCGGTCAGCCACCTGCTCGGCCGGCCCCAACCATGCGTTCCATACCACCCTCATAGCGTCTGTCCCGGATGCTTCAGCAGTGCCCTGACGCTCGATCCGGAGCGTCACGATTTTTGTGCGAGCCGAGTAATTGAGCAGGATGCGCGAATGAGCTCGCAGGAGAGTAGCTGAGCAAGCAAGCGGCAGTGCCCCTTCAAGCTGACGCCGGGCCCCGTTCCGAGTGAGCCTGACGTCAAGCATCGCCCGAAAGTCCGCGCAAGTTGCGTCGCGTAATGGTGTGATGACGAATCGTTTGTCGACCTCTGCCGTGACTAGCGCGTCCGAGGTCCGCTGCTTCGGGAGCTCCTTAACTTCGTGCAGGATCGAGTAAGGCACGCCGGCTCGGTCCATACGCACGACCAATCCCGTCTGAACGAAGCCATCAGGACCGGGCGGAGTCGCCCCGGCCGTGCCGGCACCGCCGAGCCCTGCGAAAGCGAGCCCAACGGCTAAACCCTGAATTGTTCTAATTCGCATCCTGCGCTCCTTGCTGTCATAATCCATTGGGAAGCGGCGGCTCTCCCTTGGGGCGCGGGAGCCGCGCCAAGCCTCCAAGTAGCGGATATCCAGGCTCGTTCTCTCCCACTCCCGAGATAGTAAGCCAGACGTAGTCGTCGTTCGCCCAGAGTGACGATATCAGCGGGGCCCCCCCCCCCCCCTTCGATCGGCCAGGCTCGACCATCGGTGAGGCGTACCAGGCGAGCCGATTGCGCTGTGAGCCCATGGAGAAAAACGCCCGCGTTCGCTTGCCCGAAGGTGTCTTCTGCTAGGCGTGCCACGACTCGTCGAACGATCCCGGCTTCGGCGGTGGCGAACGGCGAGGTATAGAGCAGAGTATCGTTCCTCACCTCATCGTGCTCGGTCCATACGAGTTCGTTTGCTCGCGCCCGATCGATGTTAATGAGGTGCACTGAGTACCCCGGAAGCGGACGGATCACAATCCGCATCTCCCCATTCTCGGGAAAGAACGCAACAGCGTGAACAGCAGTGCTCAGGAGCGCGAAAAAACCGCCCGGCGCCGGTGTCGGTGTCACGCTCGGCGGAACACCCCCATCTTGACCCCTTACCGACCGCGTCGTCAGGTTGAAGGCATTGCCGTAGATGGCACCTCCTGACGTGTGCTCGAGAGCTAGGACCCCATCGCCGCGGACAAGTCCCTGAACGATAGGCGCGGTGGCGAGTTTTGCCGTGAGCGGCTCGACCTCGAGTCGAGTCGGGACATCATGGCCACTCCACGCCGCCCAGGTCTGGTACTCCGCTTGACCAGAATCCTTTGGCGCAGACTGCGTAACAGTCAGTCCGACTCCCTCGATACTCGCATGAATTTTCGCCGCATAACATGACCTCGCGCCTGTCGGGCCAGCGAGCACCAGTTCGGCATCGCCGTGCAGGGCCTGGATGATAGAGACCCACGAGCCGACGGCGTCGCGGAGACAGCGGCGATGCTACGCCTGCGGCGCTCGGCCGGATCGCGGACATTCGCGCCCGCGTCCCGGGTGAGCTCGACACGTTCCGATCACGCGGCGATCTTTACGGAGAGGTGCTGCTCCGCGTGCTCGTCGGGTGGATGTTGCGCCTCGCGGACGACGATCCGGAGGGCGCGCGCCAAGAGCTCGACGAGCTCGACGAGCGCCTGCGACCCGCGCGACTCCTCATTCAACACGTGTGGCGGGTGGTCAACGTGACGGAGGTGAGCCTGTACGAAGGCAAGCCGAGGCGCGCCTACGACGAGCTCGCCGAGCTCGTCCCGAAGCTCGAAAAAGCCTATTTGCTGCGCACCGAGTCGACGCGTGTGCGTGTGCTCTTCGCCCGCGCGCGGGCGAGTCTTGCCCTCGCATGCACGGAGAAAGAGGGCGAGCGGGAGGGGAAGCTCGCCGAGGCGCGCGCCCTCGTCACGCGCCTCGAGCACGAGGGTTTCCCCCTCGCGAAAGGGTACGCGCGCATCGTCGCGATCGGGATCGATCACGCCGCCGGTCGCACCGAGAGCACCGCGCGCGCTCTCGAGAGCGTGGAGAAGGTGCTCCTCGAGCACGGCGCGCGGCTTCACGCGCTCTCGGTGAAGGTGCGCCGCGGGCAGCTCACGAAGGGACCCGAGGGCGAGGTGCTGGTCTCGTCCGCGCTCGCCGATCTGCGCGCAGAGGGATTGATGCGGCCGGAGGCCTTCGTCCCCGTGTACGCCCCGGGCCCCTACCCCAAGCTCGAGAGCCTCTTCTCGGAGTAGGCCCGTCGCGCAGGCTCAGGGCGTCGGGTCGGGATCCTTGGCGAACCACACCGCGGCGTGGCTGTCGATGATCCCGGCGCCCATCGCGCGCCAGGTGGTCGACTGCCACGTAGCGCGGTTCAGGATCACGTCGTGGTGGAGCGCGCTCGATTTCCAAAGCTCGAGCGCGCGCGACGAGTCGAGCACGTAACCGGTATTCTCGCCGGGCTGGCCGATCGCGATCTCGAAGCCGGTGGAGGTGTAGTGGGTGAGCTCGGCCGGCTTTTTCCACATGCACTGCGCTTGAGCGTGGTCGGCGGTGTAACAGCACCCGCTCCACGACTGCCCACCACGGTCGGACCAGCTATGCGCATTGCAGCCGGGCCTCTTCGCGGCAGACGCGAGATCGCGCACGTGGGTCTCCGCGACGTGGGTGAGCGCGCGCGTAATGGGGATTGGCGGGAGTCCGTTTTGTTGGCGATAGGCGTTGATGGTATTGGCCAATTCGAGCGCGCGCGCCGCGATGGGAGGCAAGGTCCCCGGCGCGTGCCCCGGCTGGGCCGGAGGTGGTGGAACGGGTGGGGGCGGCGTCGGGGTAGTGGGCGCGGGGGTGCCCGGGATTTGCCACCCGGGTGGGAGAGGAAAACCCTGCGGGAACGTGAGCGGAGGAGCGCCGGGCGCGAGGAGCTGCCCGAGCAACGTGGTGAGCGGGTCGTGCGGCGCGGGCGGAGGTGTCGCGGGCGGCGTCGGGGTAGTGGGCGCGGGCGGCGGCGAATAGGGCGCCTGCGGGGCTGGGCCGTGAGGCGGCGCATATCCCGGAGGGGCATATCCGGGAGGGGCATACCCGGGAGGGGCATCTCCGGGAGGGGCATATCCGGGATTGCCTTGCGGGTGGTATCCTGGCGGCGGCGGCGCGTATCCATTGGGCGCTGGGCGCGAATCGCGTACACACGCGCTCGCGAGGACGGCGAGCGCCACGAGGCGGACGACAGACCCAGGTCGGCTCATCCTCCGAAGATAGCGCGGGACGCCCGGCGGACGCACGAGCGGCGTGCGTGCGCGTCGCTGGGCGCGCGCCGCGAAGGCCTCAGGCGACGCGGCTTCGGCGCACCTCGGCGAGCACCTTGCGCGCGTCGACAGCGACGTCGCCGCACCAGAACGCGGCCTTTTCCTGGATCACGTAGGCTATTCGGGTGGGGAGCGGGAGCGCGAAGAACTCGCCCGGGGTCAGGGTTCGTTTCTCGCCGTCGCCCTCGATCTCGACGCGGTCGAACGGGAAGGGCCTGAGCTGCACGCCGCTCTCGGTGCTCACGGCGACCTCCCGAGCACCTGCGCGCGGCTCGCCTCGAGGTGGGCGCGCACCTCCGACGCGTCAGCATCGGACACGCCGAGGTCCGAGAGCACTTCCCCGACGAGGCGAACGAAGACGTCGACGTGCCCGTCGTCGAGCCCTCGATCGACCAGGTTCTTGTGGGCGGAGGCGAGGTTCACCTCGTGGGCGACGCGCCCGCCGAAAGCTCGGGTCATGAAGGTCACGTGACGAACGATCTGATCGTGCAGATCGAAGCCGCGGAAGAACGGCGCGAGCTTCGCGTCGTTCATGACCTTGTCGTAGAAGAGGACGACGGCCGCCTCGACCGCCGCTTCCCCGCCCAAACGTTCGTAGAGTGGAGCCACGCGATCTTCGAGCGTACGGCCGAGTGCGCCTCGCGGCTACGGAATTCGTGAGGTGTTCTCGCCCGTTGGCAAGCGGGCGACCGAAGCCGGGAAACGCCGGCGGGCGACCCTGGGGCAGCCCGGCTGGCCGTTCATGGCGTGAGGATGCACCCGCCTTTGGTCGTTCGGCGCGCGCTCATGAGAGGAGCTCGCCAAACGCGTTTTGGATCGTTTCCACGCGGTCACCGACCGCGAGCGACGCGAGCCAATTCCGATCTCGAACGCGAAGGACGAGCTCCACATGCGGATCCCCCTCTGCGTCCGGCTCGCGGTCGAAGCGGATGGCCTCGCCCTGCCTGATGGCCACGACCGCCATGTGGCGCGTGGGGCCTACGTCGACCGACGCGAAGAACGCGCTCGCGCGGTCGTTCAAGTCTGCGACCTCGTCGGCGCTCGAGGCCTCTTGCTCGAAGAAAAACCCCGCCTCACGAAACAGCGAGGCGGTGCGTTTGTCGCTCTTCCTCTCTGCAAGCTGCTGGAAGAGGCACGCGACTGCGCCAGGAGATATCCAAAGATAGACCTCGTCCGGGTGAATGACGGTGAGGCTCGCTCGGAGCACGTCTCCCTCGATGGCATCGACCTCGAATTGGCAAGTATCGCTCATGGAACGAGCGCGGCCCATGGATAAACACGGGTGTGGTCGTTCGTGCCGATCGCGATGTTCTTGCCGCTCGACACGGCGATGCCCCGGACGGAGTTGTTCGGCTTGAGACCGAGCGCGATCGAAGCGAGGATCGCCCCGGTGGTGTCGGCGACCGCCAAAAAACCCATCGCGCGCTCGGGGTTTTTGGGCACCTTCCAGTTCGTCGACTTTTTAATCGAGGCATGCGAGCCGGCGCTGCCGAACACGCGCTCGCCCTCGATGACGGCGACCTCGAACGTCTGAAAGAGCTTCCCGAGGAGCTTCCCTTTCCGATCGACGATCGCGCACGTCGCGTTGCAGCTCCCCCCGATGAGACAGGCGCGGTCTCCGGAGACGGAGATGGCGTTCGCGACGTCTTCGCCGGTGGAGACGCGGGTGCTCGATCCGTCGGCGCGAACGGTGACGAGCTCCGTGACGTCGTCGTCGTCCGGGAGCGGCATCCATACGCTGTTGTCTCCCGCGAACGCGAGGGGCGCCGCGCTACCGCCCCCGCCCATCTCCACGATGGTGCCCGCTTTCCCGGCGCGGAGATCGGCGGCACTCCAAAATATCGTCGCTTCGGCGGAGCGAGACACCGCGACCAGGCTCTCGTCCGGGCTTACGGCGCACGACCGAACATCGCCGCTATTCTTGAGGGGAAGCGGCTTCGTCTTCGTGGTGACGTTGCCTTTCGGATCGACGATCAGGACTCCAAAGCTGCCCTTCTCGTCGCGGTGTTGCCAAGCGACGAGGAGGTCGTCGCCGAGGAACGCCACGTCCGCCACGGGATGCGGAGCCACGATCGCGAGCGGCTTCGCGGGTTCGGAGAGGCGTACGATCGACACGGTTGCGCCCCCCGCGATGGCGAGACGCGTTCCGTCTCGGCTAAACGCGAGGGCGGTAGAGAAGTCGCTCGTCGGCACGGTGATGAATGGCAGGCTCATCGGCACCCTCGTCTTCGAATGGAGTCGGCACGCTTCGTCGGCGGCGCGCCTCCGATGGTACGAGCGGTCAGCGGGTTCGTTCCCTCTTTCGCGACGATCTCGGCGCGACCCGCGGGCGGGCCGCTGCCCGAAGACGCCGCCACGAGATGGACACCGCCTGCAGCCCCGCCGACTTCCGCGACGCCTTGCGGCAAAAGGAGTAAGCTGGCCTCTTGAACATTCCCGAAGCTCTCGTCTCGCTCTTCGAAGAAGGCATCATCGACCGCGTCGTTAGGCCCTTGATGAGCGGCAAAGAGGCGCAGGTCTTCCTCGTGGAGTGCGCGGGCGAGCTACGGGTCGCCAAGGTCTACAAAAACGCCGACCACCGCAGCTTCAAGAAGCGTGGAGACTACACGCAGGGCCGGAAGACGCGAAACTCCCGCGATCAGCGCGCGGTCGAGAAGCGCTCCAAGCACGGCCGAGCAGAAGAAGAAGCAGCGTGGAAATCGGCGGAGGTCGACATCATCCATCGCCTTCACGTCGGTGGGGTCAGGGTGCCTACGCCTCATGCGTTCGTCGACGGCGTGCTCGTCATGGAGTGCGTGCTCGATCCCGACGGCGACCCCGCGCCGCGGCTCGGGGATCTCGCGTTCGACGCGGAGGGTGCCAAGGCGATGTACGACCGCGTGATGCGGGAGGTCGTGCGGATGCTCGCGGTCGGCGTCGTGCACGGCGATCTCTCGGACTTCAACGTGCTCGTCTCGGGGGACGAACCCATCCTGATCGACTTTCCGCAAGCGGTGGACACCGCGTCGAACACGAACGCGCGAAAGCTGCTCCTGCGCGACGTCGACAACATCCATCGGTTCCTCGCGCGGTGGGCGCCGAAGCTCCCGAGGCTGCCCTTTGCCGAAGAGATGTGGGCGCTCCACGAGAACAACGCGCTCACGGCCGACACCGTCCTTACGGGGCGATTCCGCGAGACGATACGCGCCACGAGCGGCGACTCCGTGGTTGGTCTCATCCGCGACGCAGAGCGCGACGAGCGAAAGCGACGCGCCGCGCTCGGCGATACTCGTTCGATGCCCTTCGATGCGCGGCGCCCGATTCCCTCGGGTCCGTCTCCTCGCGCTTCGACCGCGACCGCCGCGACCTCGTCGGATGCACGCACGCCGAACGCGCGCCCGGCTCCGCGGACCTCGGACTCGCCGGCTCGCTCGCCCAATCGGGATTCGTCGCTCGGGTCGAACCAAGGCTCGTCTCGTACGGAGTCGGCGTCACGTCCCCATAACAGGGACTCGGCACAACACGCGCGCAACAGAGAACCTGGGCCGCGCCCCTCCAACCGCGATCCCGCGCAGCGCTCGCACAACGGGGACTCCGCCCAGCGCGACTCCGCGCAGCGATCGCACAACGGGGACTCCGCGCAGCGCCCGCACAACGGGGACTCCGCGCAGCGCCCGCACAACGGGGACGCCCCCCAGCGCCCGCACAACGGGAGCTCCCCGCAGCGCTCGCACAACGGGGACTCCCCGCAGCGCTCGCACAACGGGGACTCCCCGCAGCGCTCGCACAACGGGAGCTCCGCGCAGCGCCCGCACAACGGGGACTCCGCGCAGCGCCCGCACAACGGGAGCTCCGCGCAGCGCTCGCCCAATAGGGACTCCGCGCAGCGCTCGCCCAATAGGGACTCCACGCAGCGCTCGCCCAATAGGGACTCCGCGCAGCGCTCGCCCAATAGGGACTCCGCGCAGCGCTCGCCCAATAGGGACTCCGCGCAGCGCTCGCCCAATAGG
>JAAFHV010000204.1 GCA_013297655.1 Myxococcales bacterium
CCACCGTCATCGCGAGCACGACCCAGCGCAGCGGGGCATAAGGGCTCGTGGCGGAAGGAGCTTGAAGAGCCATGTGCGACAATGTACCCCGGCGGTGACGTGCGTTCGGCGAGGCAATTTGGCACTCGCGGCCGATTCGCATACGTGCTCCCGCAGCGCGTAAGCTGCCCGCATGAGCAACGTCGACTGGGCACTGGCGACCGAGATCCGCGTAGCGTGGGGCGACATGGACGCGTTCGGCCACGTGAACAACGCGGTCTATCTCCGCTGGTTCGAGACGGCGCGCATCGAGTGGCTCGCCCTCGTCGAGTTTCCCGAAGGCCCGTACCCGAGCACCACGACGTCGACCCTCGGTCCGATGCTCAAGACGGTGGCCGCGGTGTACGAAGCGCAGGTGAAATACCCCGACGTCGTCGTCGCACGTGTCCGCGCCGAGCCCCCCGGCCGCACCTCGGTGAAGCTCGTCTACGAGATCGAGAGCCGCGCCGCCGGGCGCGTCGTCGCGACCGGCGAGTCCGTGGTCGTGCTCGTGAAGGACGGCAGGTCCGAAGCCCTCCCCGACGATCTGCGCGTGCGCATCACGAGCCGACGGCGCTGATATCCGAGCGGTCCGCTCGCGAGAGCACCGACGCCCGCGCCGAGGGAGAAGCGCGCGGGAGCGGGCCCGCCATGCGCGTCGAACCGTCGCCCACGGCCTCGCGACCGAACGAGACGAACGCGCGATCGGCGGAAAAAGATCGCGACAGGCGACGTCCCCTCGCCTCTTCCTCTCGTACGCGGGCCGTGTCGGGCGCGTTCGGCCCTGTCTTTTCCTCCGTTTTTGCCTCGTTCACGTTCCGTTTTCGAGGCCATCGCTTATGCTCGTGCGAGGCATGTCCCACAACGTCGAAGCGCTCGAGACCGACGTCGCGATCGAGACGCCAGAGCACATCGTGTTTCGCTATCGGGTCGCCGGCCCCGCACGGCGCTCACTCGCCTATCTGCTCGATTTGACGATTTGTTACACCGTGCTCTTCGTGCTCGGTGTCGTGCTCGTGCTCGCGGCGGGCTCGGGCAGCTTCGGCGAGGACATGAGCAGCCTCGCGAAGGCCGGCACCGGCGTGCTGCTCGTCCTGCTCTTCTTCGTGCAGTGGGTCTACTTCGTCGTCGTGGAGTCGGTGTGGGGCCGCTCGCCGGGCAAATCGGCCCTCGGTCTCCGCGTGCTCACCACCGAAGGGCGCCCCATCACGTTCTCGCACGCAGCCCTCCGTAACCTCCTCCGCGCCGCGGACGCGCTTCCCATCGCGTACCTGCTCGGCATCGCGTTCATGGCGGGCTCGAAGCGCTTCCAACGCATCGGCGATTTGGTCGCTGGCACGATGGTCGTCGTCAGCGACACACGCACCGTCGCGGAGCCCATCCGCCTCTGGCCGCCGGCGTCGCCGCAAGAGCTCGCGTTCCTCCCGCTCCACGTCGCGCTCGATCACGACGAGCGCCTCGCACTCGAGCTCTTCCTCCGGCGGCGTGGTCGCCTCGGGCCGCACCGTGAGCACGAGCTCGCGCGCATGGTCGCCCCCGCCTTCCAGAAGCGGTTCGATCTGCCCGCCCAAGATCCGGTTCGCCTCCTCGCGCTCCTCTACGATCGTGCGCAAAACGCAGGTCGGGAGGAGGCTCCCCCGTCGTCACGCGCGGCCGGTCCTGCCGCGCACGGCAAAACCGAGGTGCGATCGTGGCGCTAGCGTCTGCCCCCACCGAGCGCGCCTTCGCGGAGCGCAGAGAGCGCGACTGGACCGAGCTCGACACGCTCGTGCGGCTCGTGCAAAACCGAGGCGCGAAGGCCCTCTCGGCCGACGCGGTCCATCGCCTGCCGCCGCTCTACCGCGACGCATGCGGGGATCTGTCCCGCGCCCAAGCCGCGCGCTACAGCGCGCCGCTCGTCGATTACCTGCAGTCGCTCACGGCGCAAGCCCACATCGTGCTCTACGGCGCGGGGGTCGTGAAACCGGCGAAGTCCGCGCGAGAGCCCTCCTGGATGGTCGCGTTCCCGCTCGCGGTGCGGCGCCACAAGACGGCCATGTTCCTCGCCGCGGCGCTCTTCTTCGTGCCCTTTTTCCTCGGTCTTTTCCTCACGTTGGAGCGGCCCGAGCTCGCGTTTCGTGTCGTGCCGGAGTCGATGCTGCGGCCCCTGACCGACGCCTACCAGCAAGGCTTCGCCGACGGCCGCGGCTCGAGCGACGACACGCTCATGGCCGGCTTCTACGTGAACAACAACGTCGGTATCGCGCTCCGGTGCTTCGCGCTCGGCATCTTCGGCGGCCTCGGCTCGGCGTACACCCTCGTTCAGAACGGGCTCTTTACGGGCGCCGTCGTCGGGTACGTGGGCTCGCAGGGGGCCGGGCTCAATATCTTCACCTTCATCGTCGGCCACAGCACGTTCGAGCTCGGCGCGATCGTCATCGCCGGCGGCGCGGGTCTCGCGATGGGCTGGTCCGTGATCGCCCCCGGACAGCGCACGCGCACCGCGTCGCTCCAGCACGTCGCCAAAGACGTGGTCGTCATCGTATGCGGCGCCGCGGTGATGCTCTTCGTCGCCGCGCTCGTCGAAGGTTTCTGGTCGTCGTCGTCCGTGCCCACGCCGATCAAGATCGTGGTTGGCTCTTTGAATTTCGTCATTATTCTCGCATACTTGTGTCTCGCCGGCCGCGACCATGGCGCGACGAAGGAGCCCGCGCGATGACGTGCCCGAACCCGAGCTGCGGGGGCCGACGATGAACGTGCTCTTCTCTCGCGTCGCGCTCCGCGATCGCACCACCGCCGACGTGCTCGACCTGGCGCTTCGTTTCTTGGTCACGCACCGGCTCGCGTTCGCGAAGGCAGCCCTCGTCGTCATCCCTCCGAACCTGTTCGTCACGTACCTCGTGGGGAAAGAGCTGGGCTGGGGTGCGGGGTGGCTCTTCGCGATCTACGCGAGCCTCGTCGCGCAGGCGCCGTTCACCGAGCTCGCGTCGCGCCTCGTGTTCGAGTCGAACGTCCGGGTTCGCGACGTGCTCCGTTCCACCCTCGCGCGCACCCCGTTCCTCGTCCTCGTGCGAGGCATTCACCTCGGCGTGCTCGCGTTCGCGTCGATGTTCTTCCTCGTGCCGGCGCTCTTCGTCGGCGGCTACGCGTTTTTCCTCGGCGAGGTCATGATCCTCGAGCGCGCGACGATGAGCGTGGCCATCCCGCGGCTCCAGCGCCTCGCGGCCGGCGCCACCGGCGACGCGGTGCTCGGCGTGATGCTCCTCGCGTCACTCCACGTCGTCGCGACGGTGCTCGGCGACGTCGCGGGCCGGTCGATCATGCAGGAGATCTTCTCGTGGAAAGCACCGCTCCCCGCGTGGGAGAGTGGCATGGGGAGCTTCCTGTCCGCGCTCGGGTTTTGGCTCTTCCTTCCGTACGTCGCGGTCGCTCGTTTGCTCATGTACTTGAACGTGCGAACGCGCGCCGAAGGGTGGGACGTGCAGACCCGCTTCATGGCCATCGCCCGCCGCGCAAAAGAAGAGGACGACGAGGCCGACGCGACAAAACCTCCGCCATCGCAAGAGCGCGCCGCATGAGCGATCGTCTCTCGTCGCGTTCGTCGCGTTTGGCGCGTTCGTCGCGTTTGGCGCGCCCTGGCTCGCAACGGTGGCAACGCTCGCCGCGGTGCTCCTCGTCACGTCCGCTGCGCGGGCCGACCGCGATCCCGCCGCGGCCGAGGGGCATGCCCGCGCCGCGCGCACCGAGCTCGACATGCAGTTCTGTCGCGCGCCGAAGCTCCCGCTCGGGCCCGAGGCGCTCGAGCTCTGCAGCGTCGCGGCTGAGATCCCGGACTGCGCCGCCCTCGTCGCCGCGTGCGACGCGGCTCTGAAGAAGCCCGAGCACGACGAGCCGAGCGACTTCATGAAGTCCCTCATGGCGGCGCTCGGGCTCGTCGCGCACGGGCTCGTGTACCTCCTCGTCGGAGGCGCCGTCATCGCGCTCCTCGTGCCGATCGTGAACGCGATCCGCAAGCGCCGGAGAGACGCCTCGATCGCCGAGAAGGTCGACGTCACCGCGACGAACACCGCCACCACCGAGGCCCCCAAGGAAATCGAGCGCGTAGACGACGCCGAGGAAGCGCTTCGCCGCGCCGACGATCTCGCCCGGCGCGGCGATTTGTCGCGCGCAACCACCCTCTACCTCGCCGCCTCGCTCTCCGCCCTCGATCGGCGCGGCGCGATTCGAATCACGAAGAGCCGAACGAACGGCGAGTACGTGCGCGCGTGCTCCGAGGCCGACAGCCGCCCGAAGCTCCGCGGGATCGCCAACGAGGTCGATCGGGTCCATTTCGGCGGCGAGCCCCCCACCGAGGAGCGCGTCGGCAAGGTGGCAAGCCTCGCGAAGGCCCTCGTCCGCGCCCTCCCGCTCGCGATGCTCCTCCTCGGTCTCGTGGGCTGCGGAAACCCCGGCAAGCCAAAGATGAACGATCCGGCGGGGACCGAGCTCTTCGTCGAGACGATGAAACGCCAAGGCATGCCGGTCACGCCGCTCGGCGCGTCGCTCGCGTCGCTGCGCCCCCTCGACGACGGAGAACCCGCTCCCATCCTCGTGATCGACCTCGAGCGCACCCACCTCGAGCCCGACGCCGAGGACAAGATCGTCGCGTGGGTGGCCTCCGGCGGTGTGCTCGTGCTCATGGGCGACGGCAGCCATAAACTATCAAAAACGTTTGGCTATTCGTCACACTCAGTCAACGTGAAGGAGGTCGACGCGCGCCTCACGCCGCTCGCGATCGACACGAGCGACGACGACGACGACGACGAGAGCGAGACCCTCTTTCGCGCGCGCCTCCAGAAGAGCCGCGACGCGGCGACGAAACACTTCCGCGGGATGGTCCCGTTCCCCGGCGTCGTCGAGGTGGCCGGCGGGCTCACCCTCGTGTCGGCGGGCGACGGCGCTTACGCGATCGAGAAGCGCCACGAGAAGGGCGTCGTCGTGGTCGTGCACGACTCCACGCTTCTCCGAAACGCGGTCGTCGCGCGTCCAGGCAACGCGGCCGTGATCACGGCGCTCTTCACCGAGCTCTCCGCGAACCCGGCGTACACCGGCGGCCCGGAAGAGCACCGCACCGCCGAGGTCCGCGCGATCAAGCTCGCGCGGCGGGAAGACGGGATCTCGCCACCCGACAACCCGTTCTCCGCGCTCGCCCAAGCCGGGCTCGAGCGCGGCATGTGGCACGCGCTCGCCGCGTCGCTCGTGCTCTTCCTCGCCTACGGTGTTCGTCACGCGCGCCCGAAGCCCGAGCCGGCCCCGTCGCGTCGCGCCTTCGCGGAGCACGTGCTCGCCACCGGGGCGTTCTATGCGCGCTCGCCGCACCCCACTCGCGCCCTCGCGTCTTTCGCGCGCTTCGCCGAGGACCGCGTGAGGCAAGCCCTCCCTCGTGGCACACACGACGTGCCCGCGTTCCTCGCCCAGCGAACGGGTCGCTCGGTCGACGACTGCCGCACCTTGTGGGAGCGCGTGACCGCGACCACGCCAGAGGACACCCCCAAAGGCGACGAGCTCCGCGTCCTCGCCGATCTCCGCGGCGTGCTCATCACCGCGCTCCGAAGAGACACGGGCGAGCGACGCCTCCCCGAAGCCAAGAGGCCCCCCACGTGACCGAAGATCTCCAAGAATCGTCCCTCCGTCCCTTCATCGACACCTTCGAACGCATGCGTGCCCGGATCGCGGAGGTCGTGGTCGGGCAAGAAGAGCTCGTGCTCGGGCTCTTGGTGGCGCTCTTCGCGGGCGGACACGTGCTCGTCGAAGGGGTGCCCGGCCTCGGAAAGACGCTCGTCGCGCGGAGCCTCTCGCAGGTGTCCGGCGCCCTCTTCAAGCGCATCCAATTCACCCCCGATCTCATGCCGAGCGACGTGACCGGCTCTTCGATCTACGCGAGAGAAACCGGGTCGTTCACGTTCATGCCGGGGCCCATCTTCACGAACATGCTCCTCGCCGACGAGGTCAACCGCGCCCCCGCGAAGACCCAGTCCGCGCTCCTCGAGGCGATGCAAGAGCAGCAGGTCACCGTCGACGGAAACAGCCGGCCCCTCGCGGCGCCGTTCATGGTCATCGCGACGCAGAACCCGGTCGAGTCGCAAGGTACCTATCCCCTGCCGGAGGCGCAGCTCGATCGCTTCCTACTCAAGCTCACGGTCGAGAACCCCCCGAAAGACATCGAAGAGCGGATCGTGAAGCAGCACGCGCGCGGCTTCGATCCGAAGGACATCTCGAACCTCGCCCCCGCCACCACGCCAGAGGAGATCGTCGCGATGCAGCGGCTCTGCGAGGGCGTGCGGGTCGACGACGCGATCGTGACCTACATGGTGGAGCTCGTACGGCGCACCCGCGACGACCGCGCGATCGAGCTCGGCGCCTCGCCCCGCGCGTCGATCGCGATGCTCAAAGCGGCGCGCGTCGTCGCCGCGAGCGAGGGCCGCGCGTTCGTCACCCCCGACGACGTGAAGCCGATGGTGAAGCCGATTTTGCGGCACCGCGTGATGCTCCACCCCGACGCCGAGCTCCAAGGCCTCTCCGCCGACGATCGCATCGACGAGATCGTGCGCGCGGTGCCGGTGCCGCGAGGCACGTGATCCGATGACGGCGCAAACGAGCCCCGCTTGCTCGCTTCGGGAAGCGAGATCCGCGGCCACGGACGAGCGCGGCAGCCACCGGCGACCGGCATGTCCGTCGGGCCCGATCGCGGCGAGGGAGCGATGAAGGTCGTTCCCCAAAAGCGGCTCGCGGGGCTCGCGTTCGTGGCGGCTGCGGTCGCCACCGTGTCCGGTTACCTGCCGAGCCTCACTGGCCCGATGTGGGGGCTCGACGCGCTCCTCTTGCTCGCGGCAGGGGCCGACGTGGCGCTCGCCCTCGGCTCGCGCGTCCGCGTCGAGCGCGAGGCCGCCGAGATCCTCTCCGTAGGCCGACCGAACTTGGTCACCCTCACGCTCCGGAACACGAGCACACGCACGCTCAGCGGCACCGTCATGGACGACCCGCTCGCAGACGCGGTCACGGCCGGCCTCCCCGCGACGTTCACGGTTGGTCCCGGCGAGAGCGCGGTGGTTCGTTACGAGGTCACCCCGACCCGGCGCGGACCGCGTGATTTCGGAGCAGTTACAGTACGTTACACGAGCGTACTCGGCCTCGTGTGGCGCCAAGAGGTCATCCCCCTCCCCGCCAAGGCCGCGGTCTACCCCGACGTGCACGCCGCGCGCGAGCTCGAGATGCTGCGGCGCAAGGGCCGCGACGACGTGAGCACCGGCTCGCTCCGCGTTCGCGGCGGCGACACCGAGTTCGAGCGCCTGCGGCCCTATATCCAAGGCGACGAAATGCGGCACGTCGACTGGCGCGCCTCGGCTCGCCGCGACGATCTCGTGGTGCGGCAGTTCCAAGCCGAGTCGAACCAGAACGTCATCTTCGCGATCGACATCGGGCGCGGGATGCGCGGCGAGAGCGCGGGCATCACGAGCGTCGATCGCGCCCTCAACGCGGCGCTCCTCACCGCCGACGTCGCCCTCCGCGGCGGCGACAAAGCGGGGCTCCTCGCGTTCGACGACCTCCCGCGCACCTTCATGAAGCCGGCCGGTGGTCGCTCCGGCGGGCGCAAGCTCACCCGCGCCGTATTCGATCTGGAGGCAGGCCTCACCGCCACCGACTACCGCACCGCGATGACGTTCTTGCGTGCTCGCATGCGCGCGCGATCGCTCCTCGTCGTCTTCACGAACCTGCTCGAACCGCGCTCCGCGAAGGAGCTCGCGTCGTCGCTCAAGGGGCTCTTGCCGCAGCACCTGCCGCTCTGTGTGCTCATGCGCGACGACGACATCGAGAGCCTCGCCGTGGAGCCGATCCGCTCCGAAAAAGACACCTTCGTGCGCGCCGCCGCCGCCGAGGCGCTCACGTTTCGCGAGGGAATTCTCCGCGATTTACGCCACGCCGGGGTGCTCGTGCTCGACGCGCGACCGGAGGACGTGACCCCCTCGCTCGTGAAGCGTTACCTCGAGGTCAAAGCGCGCCGCTTGCTCTGATCTACGGTTCGCGTCGGGCCGGAGCCTTCGCTCGCGCCGTGCCCACCTCCGCCAGCGCTTGGGCCCAAATGGAAGACGGCGCGCTCCCGCGAGGAAGCGCGCCGCTCGACCGATGAGACCCGCGAATTACTTCTGCGGGACGATGTTTCGCTTCTGGAGGAGGTCGGCCAAGGTGCCGAACTTCGCCTCGCGTTTCACCTGCGCGCGGTACTGCTGGTACGCGTTGCGCTCGGTGTCCTCGTTCATCGCCTTGATGGAGAGCTTGAGCTCCCCACGCTTCGGATCGATCTCGATGATCTTGGCGTCGAGCTCTTTGCCGACCGGGAACTCCTTGCGGAAGTCGGTTCCGCGCGGAGTGCCGGTCGCGCCCGCGGTGATGAACCCGCGCGCGTGACGGCCCGTAGCGCCGAGGATACGAACGGTGAGGCCGACCGGCTCGGTGGAGACGATCTGCACACGAACCGTGCGCTGGGGGGCGATCTTCTGCGGCGTCTCGCCGGCCGCGTCGCCGGAGGGAGCCGGGTGGAGCGCGATGCGGTGAGAGCCGGGCTCGACGTACGCGACGACCACGTCGATCGAGTCGCCCTCTTTGAGGACCTCGTTCGGGTGGTTGATGCGCTTGACCGAAAGATCTCCGACCTGGATGAGGCCGTCGATGCCGGGCTCGAGCTCGATGAAGGCGCCGAACGGCTTGAGGCGCGCGACCTTGCCCGTGTGCTTGGTGCCCGCGGCGTACTTCTCCGCGACGGCGGCCCACGGATCGTCGACCGTGGCGCGACGGGAGAGCCAGATCTTCTGCTTCTCGTCGACGCGAAGGATCTTCACGCGGACGGTCTCGCCGACCTTGAACACGTCGCGCGGCTGGTCGGCGCGGTTGTGGCTCATCTCGCTGAGCGGGACGAGGCCTTCCACGCCGCCGATGTCGACGAAGGCGCCGAACGTCACGACCGTGCGGACGATGCCGTCGACCGTCTTGCCGACCTCGATCGCCTTGAGAGCCTCTTCGCGGCGCTCCTTCGACTCGGACTCGAGCATCGCGCGGCGCGAGAGCACCACGTCGCGCCCACGCTTTCCGTATTGCGTGACCGAGAAGCCGAGGCGCTGGCCCACCATGTGGTGGAGATCGGCGCCAAGACGAAGGTCCATGTGCGAGCCCGGCGCGAACGCACGGAGCCCGTCCACGTCGACCTCGACACCGCCCTTGATGACGCCGGTGACGATGCCGAACACCATCGCCTTGTCGCGGAAGGACGCGGCGACGAGGGGCTTGGCGCGACGAAGGCGCTTCGGGTGGTGGGTGAGCACGACGAGACCGCCGCGGCCTCCGTCGTTGTGGACCACGCCCACGAAGGGCGCGCCCGGCTCGAGGATGACGCGGGGGAGCTGCGGGGTGGGCGCTTCCTCGGCCTTTTCCTTAGGAGTTTCCGCGACTTGCGGAGCCTCTTTCGGAGCCTCGGCTTGCGCGGTTTCCGCGGCTTCCAACGGCGCGGCTTGCCGTGCCTCGGCAGCGGCGATCGCGGCGACGATCTCTTTCGGGGGCTCGGAGGCCGCCGCGACGACCGCGTCGTCGTTCGCCTGGACCTGCTCCGCCGTGAGCGGAGGATCGCTCGTCGCCATGTCTGGCGAGGGCGCACCAGGCGAGACCTCGGTGACCGGCGCGGGCTCCTGCGGCGAAGCGGGAGCCGCGGTCGCGGGAGCTTCTTTCTCCTCGTCGTCCTCGGCGGCCAGATCGGCCTTCGCGTCTTCTTCCGAGATCAAGAGCTCGCGAAGATCGAAGATCGCCTTCGCCTTGCCCGAAAGATCGACGAAGAGCACGTCTTCGGTGATCTCGAGGACCTTGCCGAAGACCACGTCGCCGAGGGCGAACGCGGGGCGCTCTTTCTCGGGGCGCTCTTTCTGCGGGCGCTTCGGCCGCGGACCACGCGGCTGCGCGTCGCGCCCTGCGCCTTCGGTCGCGACGGCACCTTCGGCCGCGACGGCACCTTCGGCGGGGGCCTCGCCACCCTCTGCGGGCGGCGCTCCCTCGGCGCGCGGTGCTCCGTCGGCTCCGAGCGCGCCGGGCTTCTTCTTGCGACGCCGACGACGGCGCTTCTTTTTCTCGCCGCCTTCGGTGGTGGCTTCGGCGGCCGAGGTCGACTCGTCGCCTTCGCCTTCGCCTTCACCGTCGTCTCCCTCATCGGAAGACTCGGAAGACTCGGCGTGAGCCGCTCCGAGTGGAGCCGTTGGCGCAGACGACGACACGCTGGGCGCGTCGCTCGCCTGAGGAGCGGCATTGGGGGCATCGACCGAAGCGGCTTCGGGCGACGGGGCGGGGGTTTCGGGAGTCTCCGGAGTGGTCATGGCTTTGCCCGCTAGGGGGGGAGGACCATAGCCGATTTCTCCGCGTGGAGTCGCCGATTTGCCCAGACGCGAAAAAACCGAACCCGGCGCGCCCCCGCCGAGCCTACTTGGCGAGCGTGTCGAACCCGAGCCCGTGGGCCGCCAAACGGTTCTGGTAATAGAAGAGCAGGCGCGTGTCGGAGAGCAGGAGCGACTCCCCGCGCGGCGAGAGCACCTCCTCCACGTGGTAGCCCGCGAAGGCACGGAGCGCGTCGTCGAGCACGCCCTGCGCATCGCGGTTTCGGAGCCCGGGTGCGGCCACGATCTCGCCTTTTTTCTCGAGCGAGAGCACCTCACCGAGGATCCGCGCGACCTCCGCCGCGAGCTCGGCGCGCGGCATTCGCACGTCGTCCTTGGTGCGCAGCATCGCGAACAGATCGCCCTTGCCGACGTGCCTACGGAGGCCCCCGAAAGCGGCCGCCGCGACCACGTGGGTGGCCATCACGACGGTCTCTTTTTTGAAGCCGCGGACGATGGCCTCCCCGAGCTCCCTCGTGTACTCGGCGTCGCGTTTTGCGTCGCGCCCGCGCGAGCCGTCCTTCCGGGTGAGGAACGAAGCGGAGTCGATCGCGCGCCCGCGAGAGTCGTGGGAGCGGCCCTCGTCGTCGACCAGGTTCCCGAAGCAGTCGAGCGGCTCGCCGAAGCGAACGACGCACGCGCCGTCGAGGCCGAGGAACTTCTGAGAAAACGACGCCACGCGACCCACCCTCGTCGACTCGTCGTCCTCGATGATGTAGCGCGCCTTGCCTTCTTCCTGGAGGAAGTCGTCGATGAGCGTCTCGGCTTCGAGGGTGAGCAAATAGTTGATCGTGGCGGGCACGAAGAACACCTTCCGCGGCCGGCCCGCTTCCACCGTGCGCGCGTAGGCCTCGATGCCGGTGCCGGCGAGTCCGAGCTTCAGCTTTCGCTCCACCGCGCCGGAGCGCGAGCGCGTTCCGCCAGGGAAAAACAAGCTGTGATAGCCGCGCTCGAGGAGCACGCACGAGTACGCCTTGAGCACGTCTTTGTAGAGCCCGTGCCGCAACCGGCGATCGACGCGGTAGGCGCCGAGGTTGTGCATGAAGTAGCTCAGCACGGGGTTCGTGAAGAGGTTCTTTCCGGCGCCGTAGGTGGCCGGCGGGAGGCCCGAGCGCTCGAGCGCGAACCCGAAGACGACCGAGTCCAAGTTCGACAAATGGGTCGGCACGTAGACCACGGTGCCGGTCTCGGCGAGCTTGCGAATGCGCTCCCGCGGCCCCTGCACGACGATGCGGCCGTCGAGCGTGGTCAGGTCGAGCGATTGGGGAAGGTTCTTTACCATCGCCCGCGGCGACAAGAGCGCGCCGAGGATGGGGGCCATGGCACGTGAAGCGAAGTTGTAGACCTGCGGGTCGAAGTTTCCGGCGACGTCCCACGCGTAGATTTTTGCGTATTTTGCGACCGTTTCTCGCAGCTCCGACTCGGACATGCGCCCGAGGGACGACGCGAGAGACCGCCATTCGGCGAGCTCGGCTCCTCCCTTCGAAGAGAGGCGCCTCACCTCGAGGTAGGCCGCGTCCGACAGCGCGTAGAGCGGGTCCTTCGTGGCGGAGGTGACACGGGCGACCACCTCCTCGACGATGCTGCTCCGCGCTTCGTTGAAGCGGAAAATGGGGGCGGCGTTCTCACGCACCGAGAGGGATCGACCAAAGATGCGCTCGAGGATCACGGCCCGGGATTGCACCAAAGGTACGGCTCCGAAACAAGCCCCGTCCGCGGGTCCGTGTCACGCCTTGCAAAGAGCGTGTTCCGGCCGGAAGATTCCGCGGATCGGGATAACGAGACGAGCGATCCATCTTCGGGGTCGGTGCGTAGACAGGTGGGCAGCACGAATCAGGTGACGCCCGCAGGCCAAATGCACAATAGTTCGGAACGGGTGTGCTCCCGCTCCACCATGAATCTTGCTTCCGGGAATCTCTCCGACCTCCGCGCGATTTCGATTGCCTCGAATCGTGAGGCTCGCGCGGAGAGCGAGTGCACTCCTGCACCGACGCCGGGGAAGCCCAGCAAGAGCACGCCACACCCACCCCCGCGGACGGGACCATGAGCGAAGACAAAAACGACCATGACGAGCTGATGGCGGAGGTTTCGAGCCTCCTCTTCGCCGCTCGCCACCCGCGCATCGAGGGCCTCGTGCTCGAAATGCAGCCGCCCCCGGTCGTGGACGCCTTCTACTCGGCGCGCGAAACCGCGGCTGCCCTCGGGCTCGTGTTTCCTCCCGAGGCTCCCTCTCCTGGGCTCCGCGACCGCCTCATGGCGACGCTCGGCGCGAAGCAACGCAAGCCGCGCCTCGCGCTCGTGGTCCTCGATATGCTCGTCGACCACCTCGCCCCCGGCGGGGCGCTCGAGGTGCCGCGCGCGCGCCTCATCGTCCCTGCGTTGCAAAAGCGCATCGCGACAGCGCGGCAAGATGGGATCCCCGTGATTTACGTCGTCGACGAGCACGAGGCCGACGATCCGGACTTGGCGATGTGGGGAACCCACAACGTAGAGGGCACCGGCGGAAGCGACGTGTGGCCCGAGCTCGCTCCTATCGAAGGCGATCACGTCGTGAAGAAGCCCACGTACAGCGCGTTCTTCGAGTCTCGTCTCGAGGGCTTGCTCGACGAGCTCGCGGTCGACTCGCTCATCCTCACCGGGTGCCTCACGGAGATCGGCATCAAGGCGACCGCGACCGACGCGTACCAGAAGGGGTTCGCGGTCGAGATTCCTCCCGACGCGCAGGCCGGGGCGGCGGAGCCCTTGGAGCTCGGGGCGCTCGGAGCGCTTCGAATGATGGCTCCCTACGGTCCCGCGCGGCGTAAACGCCTCGCTCGTCTCCTCGAGCAACGCTGAAGCCTCTCTTCACCTGCGCGTCGTTTCATCGAAGCGCCTGAGTGGCTGAACAAAGCTCGGATCGACGAGCCGCGTGTCGCGTCGGCTTGCGTACCCTCCATCAACTTCGTTGATTTCATTGGGATCGCGTGCCTCGCGTCGCTCCGGAGGCGCGTGCCTCGCGTCGCTCCGGAGGCGCGTGCCTCGCGTCGCTCCGGAGGCGCGTGCCTCGCGTCGCTCCGGAGGCGCGTGCCTCGCGTCGCTCCGGAGGCGCGTGCCTCGCCTCGAGAGCGTGTTGCTCGCGCGCGGGGCGTGGTTAGCGATTTTGCTCGGGTGAGAACTCTCGCGGGGGTGGTGCGTAAGAGGGTGCTTATGCGCACCTTCGCTCGCGGGATTATCGGTTGTTCCCTTTTGCTCGCGGCTTGCTCGCCAGCCGTACCGCCGATCACGCCGGCGACCACGATCGCGTGCGACACGTCGAAGCCGGCGGTCGCGAGCGCGATCGTGAGCAGCGAGAAGGGCTCTGGGAGCGCAGTGGAGATTTCGAGGGCCCCTCGGATCGAGGTCACGACCGACACGACTCCGAGCTTGGCGCGCGCGGAGAAAGAGACAGAAGTCACGGTGCGCGTGCGTGTGCGCGGGCTGCCGCTGGCGCAGACGAAACGCCCGCCGCTCGACTTGGGCCTCGTCGTCGACACGTCTGGCTCGATGGACGGACCCGCGATCCAAAAGGCAAAAGCCGCGTGCGATCGGCTCGTCGACATGCTCGCCGAGGGCGACACCCTCTCCATCGTCACGTTCGGCTCGCACCCCAAGGTCATCGTCCCCTCGCTCAAGATCGACAAAGAGACACGGCCGAACGCGAAGGCGGCGATCGCCTCGATCAAGGCCGAAGGCACGACCGACATGGCCGGTGGGCTCGCGACCGGGCTCGCACAAATGCGTAGCTCGTGTGCGCCCCCGAACGCGATCCATCGCCTCGTGCTCGTGGGCGACGGCGTCCCGAACGACAGCGCGCCGGTGCTGCAAATCGCAGAGCAAGCGAAGGCTTCGCACATCCCGGTGACCACCCTCGGCCTCGGCAACGACTTCGACGAGACGCTCATGACCGCCGTCGCGCAGAGGTCGCAAGCGACGTTTCATTTCGTCGAAGACGCAGCGGGGGTCGCGACCGTGTTCGAGCGCGAGCTCACGCGCATGGAACGTGTGGTCGCGCAGGTCGCGCACGTCGAGATCGTGAGCGGCCCCGGAGTCACGATTCGCGAAATCGTGGGCGTCGCCATCGCGCAAGGTATGCGCGTCGCGCACGTCCCGATCGGGGATCTGGCGGAGGGGCAAGTCCGCGACGTGTTCGTTCGAGCGACGGTGAAAGGCATCAAAGACGGCCGCAACGCGGAGCTCTTGGATGCAAACGTCACGTACTCCGCGCCGGAGCTCGGCGCGATGACCGCCTCGTCGTTCGCGAAGATGCCGATGAGCGCCGACGAAGGTCGCCTGAAGGACGCGAGCGTCCGCGAGATCGAGCACGGGGCGACCGTGGTGCGCGTCGCCGACGGCATCGTGCGGGCGATCGCGCTCGCTCGCGACGGCGATCTCGCTGGCGCGAGGAAGGTGCTCGACGCCGCGCAAAAGCTCGCAAAAGAAGGCGAAACCAAGTTCGGCGACAAGACCCTCGGAGAGAAGGTCGCCGAGATGAGCAAGCTGCGAAAGACGCTCCCGTCGCTCCTCCCGCCCCCCGAGGAGGCGATGTCGGGAGGTGCGATGCCCGCGCCGAAGCGCGCGATGATGATGGCCCCCAGGCCCGCCGCGGCGAGCCCTGCCGACGCGATGAGCCTGAGGGCCACCCACGGAAGCGCGATGAAAGAGCTTCAGGGTCTCTGACGAGCTGCGATCGCGAGCCGCTCTGCCTCGCGCAAGAGCTCCTGACGGAGCCTCTTGCCCGGGACGAAGACGGAGATCGCGACCCTTTCCCAAGACCAACCAAGCTGGCCGCTGTTCTGCGCGTGAGCGTAGGCGCGGGACTTGATGGCGAGCTTGCTGTAGGCGCACACCCAACCTTCCCGACTCGCGGTGTAGGGCGGCGCGGGCACCGTCACCACCACCGAAAAGACGCCATTTCGTCGCACGAGATACCGTCCGTCGCCGAGCGGGCGAACGTCCTTCGAGGGCTTCGCGGGACCGCGATGCTCACGAAGGATACCGGTCCGCGGACACACGTAGAGCGTGGGTCGGCTCGACCGGTAGGTGCCAATCGGGTGAAAGCCACTGCGCGGCGACGTCCCGTAAAGAACGCCGTCCTCTTCGATCACGCTCACCTCGACGAAGTCGTCGACGTGATCACGAACGTGCTGCTTTACGGCGCACGTGGGCGAAAGGTGCTCCGAGATTTCGGCGTACACCTTGGACCACGGGCGCCCCACTTGGCGACCGAGCCAGCGAACGAGGGGCGCGAAATTCTCGCTCAGCGACTTTTCGCGGTATACGCCGCCCATCGACTCTTTGAGGGCGGCGTCCTCGATGTGCCTCTCACGAAGCGAGGCACGGGGATACGGGGGAGCCTTTCGCCCGCGGCAGCCGCGATAACGACGCGGCCGCTCGAGCAAGAGCTCGAACATGTCTGAGCGCATGACGTCACTCCACGCACGCGCGACGGAGGCTACGGGAGCGCTCGTCCAGACGCGTGCATCTTGCACACACGACTCCCCGCTACGCGACTCGGCCATCGTGAGCCGCGGGAGAGACGTTTAGATGTGAGAGGGGGGCATGGTGGCCGCTTCGGGCGGCCGCATGGGAGTTTCGCTTCGACGGGCGAGGTCGCCGGAGATTCACACCTTGGGCAGGGAGGCGGCGAGCCCCTCGTGATTTCTCGCCGCGCGGGCATCGGGCCCTCGTTGGACTGGGGGTTGCTTAGTGCCACCCATGCGCATCACCTCGAGCCTCTTGGGCCTTATCCTCGTCGCGTTATGGCCGGTGACGGCTCGAGCACAGACGCAAACGCCCTCGCCTCGTTTCGAGCAACGATCCGAGCTCGACGTGGCGGCCGCCGGGCTCGGTCTCTTCGCGCTGTCGTATACGCCCATGCTCGCTGCTGCGACGATCGGGAGCAGCGAGGCGACAAAGGAATGTGGCTCCGTTCCGCGAAAGGCGTGCCCGAACGAGCTCGCCCCGCTGTTTTTGCCCGTTGCCGGCCCGTTCTGGATGCTGGGACGACTCGGGGATGTCCCCGCAAACACGCGGGAGCTCGCGGCCATCGCCCTGGTCATCGACGGTATGGCCCAGGGGGTGGGGCTCTTCGGGCTCGGGTACGGGCTCGTGCCGCACGCCGTCCTCGTCAAGACGGAGCAGACCGAAATCGCCGTCACGCCCTACGGCGCCGGGCTCGGCCTCTCGGGGACCTTCTGACACACGGTCAAAGCGCGACCCCGAAGCCCAGCGTCGCGGCGGCGAAGAGCTGCGGGCCTCGTCCGATCGGGACCCAGCTCGGCTCGATCTCCCCGAAGATACGGAAGCGCGAGCCTCCCATTCCGTACGACACGCCTCCCGCGAGCCCGAGCCCGGAGCGGTGGTCGAGGCCCTTCGAAGAGTCGCCCAAGATCGACGCGCCGGGGTAGTCGCGCCACGTCTCTGCCTTCGCGAAGTGAATGTGCACGATCCGGAACGCTCCATACGGACGCAGGCCCCACGCATCCGTGCGCTCTACACGGAGTCCGAGGGCGAGCCGGATCCAGATGTTGTTCGGCTCGTCGTCGCGCGCGGCGGACACGCCTCCCGAGCCGATGAGCTCGAGGGCGAAGAGCTTCCCGAGGGGCACGCCG
>JAAFHV010000205.1 GCA_013297655.1 Myxococcales bacterium
AGAGCCAGGCCGCGGCCTTCGTCATGCCGTTCACGCGACCGATCTCGGCCGCCGTGGCTTGGGCGGACGGGAAGTCCTGCGTCGACAAGAAGTGCCGGAGCCGGCGGACGGCGTCGTTCGGCACGAGCGAATCGGGCAGCGCTTCCGGCGTGGGTGCGCCACGGAGTGCGAGGATGTGCGATACGGCCTGGTCGAGCGCCTCGAACTCGCGCACCTCGGAGAGGCGCAGCCACGCGCTCGTGTGATCGCGTCGGCCGAGCGCGACCGCTGCGAGGGCGAGCGGCGCGCGTACATCGACCGGATCGAGCTTGGTCGCTTGTTCCCAGCGCGCGATCGCGCCTTCGAGATCGCCGCCCGCGCGCGCGACGTCGGCCGCGAGGACCGTCGCGTGCACGCGCGCGGCCGCTGTCTTCGCGTGGGGAACTTCGGCGTCGAGCTCTTCGAGCGCGTGCGGCGCGCTCGGGGACGTCAGCCCGCGCGTCTGTGCCCACGTAAGCGGTAGATGCGGCGCGAGTTGGCGCGCCTCGGCGGCGAGGGAGACGGCGGTGTCGAGATCGTTGGCGATCGCACGGAGCTCGCTCACGGTGAGCAGCGCGCGGGCTCGGTCCTCGTCGTCTTCGAGCGCGCGGGCCTCTTCTTCGAGCCAAAGCGCGCGCTCGCGGAGGGCGTCGAGCGACGCGCCATCGAGCGACTCGTGGACCGGCTTCTCGTCGGCGAAGGTGGGAGGAGGCCGGAACACCTCGCTGCGGGGGACGAAGCCGCCCGCAGACGACTCGAGCGCGAGCGGTTGAAGGTCCTTTGGCGGCGGAGGTGCGAGCCGAGGCCGCGGCCGCGCCCCGGTGGCCGTCTCTTCGACTTCGTCCCGTGAGAACGTGCCGGTGGCGGAGCGCCCCGACTCGGGCTCTTGGTCTGCGGACACCTCCGCGGCGCGCTGCGACTGGGACGCGGGCGACTCGACGGCGAGGGTGGGCTCGCTCGGCATTGGCGGACGGGGCGCGCGTGGTGCGGTCGCCGCAGTCGCGCTCAGATCGCCTTCGACATCGAGCTCGCGCGGATCGTCGAGCACGACCGCCGACGGCGCACGCGTCGACTCGTCGGCCTCCCCCGGGTTCGGCGTCGCTTGCGGATCCGACTCCCGCGCCCGAACGGCATCGAGAGCGCGCTCCTCCGCGGCGAGGTCCTCCATCGTGAACGCGCGGGTCTGCGCGTCCTCCGAGGGACGTTCGTAGAAGTCGGGGAGCTTCGCCTCCGAGCGGGTCGGCGGCGCGTAGTCGACGGCCTTGGTTCGCGCGCTGTCGGGGATGCGCTCGTGGGCGGGCGCCTCCGTCGCGTAGCTCGGCGGCGGGACGTAGTCGACGGCCTTGGTTCGCGCGCTGTCGGGGATGCGCTCGTGGGCGGGCGTCTGCGTCGTATAGCTCGGTGCGGGGACGGCCTTGGTTCGGGCGCTGTCGGGGATGCGATCCTCGAGCGGGTCCGAAGCTTCCGTGGGCTGCGGCTCGGGAGGATCGAAGAGGCCGCCGAGGAGCTCGTCGTCCGTCTCGGCGGGCTTTCGAACGGTCGCGGGCGCGCGTGACGCGGGCGCGGGCGCCGAGCGGCCGCGGGCGAACATCGGACCGAGGCCGCCGCGCTCTTCTGGCGCCGGGTCGCGCGAGGAGGATGCGGCGGCGGGATCTTGCCGCGGAGCGCGAGGAACGGACGCGACGACGGCGGGCTCGCGCGGGGCGACGGGGGTCTTCGGCGGCGCCCCCTCTTCCGGCATGACGACGCGTTGCTCCCAGTCGTCGAGCGCGGCGTCCCAGTCGATGTCGGAGAAGTCGGGAAGCTTGTCGTTGCTCATGAAGCCTCGAGGCCGAGAAGCCGTCGAATATCGAAGTAGTCCGGCGAGAGAACGAACCGGATAAGCTCGGCGCAGCGAAGATCTTCGCGCGCGACGCGGGGCAGATCTTGGAGCGAGAGACCGAACGCATCGGCGAGCACCACGCTCGCGTCGCCGGAGGCCACCGCCGAGATGCGGTGCTGCGAGGCGATGGCGCGCGGCACCCACGATTTTGCGTCGCGAGGTTGCTGCGCCAGCGCTTGGCAGACGGGCTCGATCGCGTTCTTCGTCTTTCGTGAAATCGCCTTCGAGAGCGCGCGCTCGATTTCGGCAAGGATCGCGTAAGGCGGCGGCCGCGACGGCGATCGCGGCGATGCTCGTGTCGTCACGCCAGCGCGTCACCACCGTCCCGCGCACGATCGCGAGGAGCTCGCGCGCCACACGCGACCGCACCTGCGGCGAAAGCGGCGCCATGACGGACGCTCCGACGACCAGCGCCGGGACTTCCCCAGGCACGCCTTGCACCGCGGTGGGATCCTTGCCGCCGACGTAGAGCTCGAAGTCGGCGATGCCGAACGCGCCGGCCCACGCGGCGATCTCGTTCCGGAGCGCGAGCCCGCTCCGCGGATCGATGCGCTCCTTTTTCGTGACCCCGAGCGTCACGAGGGTCGGCCCGAGCGCCTCGGCGATGGTCGGTCCGAGCATGGAATAGAGCTGCGCGAGTGGCCCGTCGTCGCCGGGGGCGAGCACGCGGCGCAGAAGCGCATCGGTCATCGCGAGCTGCGGCGTGCGTGGCTTGTTCGCCGAGAGCTGTGCGAGCATCTGCTCGAGGGAGCCGTCGGGGCCATTGGTGGCGATCGCGACGGAGAGGGCGGCGTGCTCCAAGAGCGACTCGCCTAGGGAGCGCGAGACTCTCGCGAGTCGTTTGCTCGTCGCCGCCGCCCCGGGCTCGCGCCGCACCGCCTCGAGGAGGGCGTTGCGAGCTCGATCGAGGAGCTGTCGCCGCGCTTCGCGGTCGAAGTCGTGCTCGACGAGGAAGTCGATCGCCTCGCCGTCGGTGGGTGCTTCGTCGAGGAGCTTGCGGAGTGCCGCGACGGCGCGCCCGGGGGAGCGGAGGCGGTCGCGGAAGATGACCATCGCGAGGCGCGCGGCTTCGATCCGGCCATCGCGGCTCTCGCGCTCGACCATGAGCTCTTCGAGAATGGAGCTCGCCGGCTCCCAAGATCCCGTGCGCGCGGCGGCGCGGGCGAGGCGCTCGCGGACGGGGAGGGTGGAGATCTTCGCGGCGTGGAGCGTGAGGAGCACGGCGAGGGCGAGATCGTTGCGCGCGAGCTTGTTCTCGTAGAGGTCGACCGCCGCCACGCCCGCCGTCACGCGGCTCTTCGCCGGCGCGTTCTCGACGTGGGCGAGGCGCGAGAGGTGCGTCGCAGCTTCTTCGTAGCGCGCGCGACGGATGTAGATCTCACCCATCAACGCGAGGGCGCCGACGTGATCGGGCTCGATCGTGCGCACGTTCTCGAGGGCGTAGAGCGCGCCGTCCATGTCGCCCTTTTCGCGTAGCGCGCGCGATTGTTCCCAGTAGAGGCGCGCGATCTCCTCGCTGTCCTCCGTGTGCCCGAGGCGTCGATCGACGAGCTCGAGGACCTTGTCGGACTCTTTGCGATCGCGGACCCGCCGGAAGAGCTTGTCGAACGCGACCGGCCTGCCCGGATCACGGTAGATGGACTGGTCGAGGGCAGCCTCGGCGCGCTCGTTTTGGCCGAGCTCGAGCCAGGTAAGGCCCGCTTGCTCCCAGTACACGGCTCCGCGGGAGGCGTTCGTCGTGCGCGCGCCGAGCTGCTCGCACGCGACCGCGTACGTGGTGTGGTCGCCGAGGTCGCTCGCGCAGGCGCGCACGCCCTCCCAAGAGCCCAGGTCGCCAGCCCGCACGCTGGTTGCTGCGCGGAACAGATCGAGAGCCGAGCGCTTGTCGCCTGCGTAGTAGGTCGACCACGCGGAGAGCGCCGCGACGTCGGCGTCGGTGTCGTCGCCGAGCGCATTTCCGAGGCGATCGAGCGCCGCGGCGCGCCTCCGTGGATCCGAGCCCGGCGGAGAGAGCTCGAGGTTCGCGAGACGAACGGCGTGCGACGTGCCCGAGACGAGGGCCTTCGGGGTGGTCGCGTCGAGGACACGATCGTAGAGGCGCGCGCTCGCGGCGACGCCTTCGCGCGCTTCGTCTTGCACGGCCTCGGCGAGGGCTTCGCGCGCGGTCACCTCGCGCATGCCGTCCGCGGCGGCGATGGACGCCGAGAGCCACTCCACTCCCGCGCCGAGCCCGCCACCGGCCGAAAACCAAGAGCCAGCGGCCTCGGCGAGGTCGTCGTGCCCGAGGTCGCGCGCGAGTCGTGCACGCTCGCCTGCCGCGAATACGGAGGCCTCGGGGCCGAGGAGCGCGATCGTGCGGAGGGCGCGATCGACCGCGTCGGCCTGTTCTTCCGCGTCGGCGGCGGCGAGCACACCGAGCGCTCCGGCGAGGCTCACCGCTTCGTGGCTCGCTTCGGTCGCGGCTTCGAGGCCGGCGCCCACCTCGGACAGATCGCCCGCCGCGAGGCCGTTCGCGAAGCGCTCGAGCGCCCACTCGGGCCCGCCGATCGTATCGATCGCCGCGTCGAGCGCAGCCTTGCGGTCGTCCGGAGCGTCGAGGTTCTTGGCGCGGAGGGCCCACGCGTGCGCGACGTTCGCTGCGAGGGGCGCCAGCTCGCGCGCCGCCTCGAAGGAGGTGCACGCGTCGGCGGAGCGACCGGCCCGCGCGCGCAGGAAGGCGGCCTCCATGTGCATCGCGGCGCCGAGCGCGGGATCCTCGAGCTTGCGCGCGCCGTCCTCGAGGAGCTGCGCGGTCGTGAGGGCGTCGGCGCCGAAGCGGCGCGCGAGATCGATGTGGAGGAACGCGACGAACGGATCGTCCGGGCGCTCGTCGGTGAGCTTGCGCGCGCGCTCGACGGCCGCCTCACCAGAGCCGCGATCGGCCGCGAAGAGCGTGTAGAGCGCAGTAAATCCGTCGCCTTCGGTGGTGCCTTCGCCGCGCGCGTCGAGCTCGGCGAGAGAGGCGAGGAGCGTTTCGTTCGTGGCGTGACCGGGGAGGAACGCTGCCACCAAATGGGCGAGCGTCTCGCCTTGCGGGAGCGTGAGGAGACGCTCGCGGGCGATCGTCGCGCCCTCCGCGTCTTTCGCCATCACGCGGAGCCGGAGGAGCTCGAACGCGAGCAGCGTGGGCTCTTCGCCTGCGGCCTCGGCGGCGCGGAGCGCCTCGAAAAGCACAAGAGTTTCGGCTTCATAGAAGCCGTCGTCGCCGAGGAGGGCGGCGAGGCTCCGCGCGAGGCGAGCGCATGTCTCGCGCGCGACGCCGTGACCGTGGGCGCGCGCGAGTGCCGCGCGGGCCTGCGCTCCGTCCTTGAGGCGCGTGCCGGCGAGGTAGGCGACGAGGAGCGCCGCGCGACCTTTGCCTTCGGCGGTCGAGAAGCTCGGCTCGAACGCGGCGAGCTTGGCCACGAACGCGGTGGGATCGCTGGCGTCCGCGAGCAAGTCGAGCTCGAGCGCGCGGGCCGGGAGCGACATCGGATCGCGCTCCGTCGCGCGGCTCACGGCCTCGAGGGCCTCCCTGCCTGCGCCACGGCTCGCGGCTTCTTCGGCCACCCGCATCGCGAGGGCAGCGGCGAGCCTCCCGTCTTCTTCGAACGGCAGCCACGAGGCGGCGTCCTTGGCGGCGGTGAAGGTGTCACCGGTGAGCTCCGCGACCCGGATACGCGTCGACAGCACGAGCTTGCGCGTGAACGACGGCCCCTCGCGGGTGCCTTCGTAGGTGTCGAGGAACGCGAGGGCGCGGTCGAGGAGCGCCTTGGCTCGCTCGGTGTCGAACGAGCGCCGCGCGAGGAGCGCCGCGGCGTGCAGGCTCTCGACGGCCTCCATCAGCGACTGGCTTCGCGGCACGCCGTAGGCGTGGCCGCGATCGGGTCGTTCGCGGGCCTCGGCGATGAGCTCGGCGGTCGCCTCGAGGACCTTCGACGAGACGCGGAGCCGCTTCTGCGCTTCGGTCGGATCATCGGGAATTTCCCGCGCGAGCGCGGCCGCGAGGGCGCGCGTCGCTGCCCACGTGGCGGCTCCGCCGAGGGCGCGGGCGCGTTCGTAGAGCTCGATCGCGCGTTCCCCTTCGCCCGCGGCTTCCGAGAGGCGACCTGCGTCGACCAGGAGGAGACCGCGCCAGGTGGCGTTTCCTTCGAGCTCGGCGCGCCCGAGGAGCGCCTCTTGCCTGAGCGCCACGTCACCGAGCTTCGCGGCGACCACCTCGAGCGCGAGGTGCGCCGGGCCCACGTCGTTCGGGGAGGCGCCGCTCTCGATCGCGTCGCGGAGCGCTCCACGAGCGCCGTCGAGATCGTTCTGGACTCCCTCGAGGTAGGCAGCCTTCGCCACGTTCGCGCGCGCGCGTTCGTCTGGAGTGTCGGCCGCCTCGACGAGGCGATCGACGAGCTTTCCGAAGTTCGCGGGAGACCGCTTTTTCCCGAGGATCCGCACGAGCGCCTCGAGCGATTCGTGGAGCTCGGGCTCGGCGTTGAAGGCGGCGAGGTAGTCGCGGGAGGCTTCGGTCTCGCGGCCGGCTTGCTCCTCGAGCTCACCAATTTCGTAAAGGAGGCGCGCCTTTCGGAGCGGATCGGTGGCGAGGTCGACCTCCTTGCGGAGGCGATTGACGGCGGAGCGGGAGCCTTCTTCCGCCGACTCTCCGGACGCGTCGTGGATGTGGGGCTCGGATCGGGGCGATTCGGGTACGTTCATCGGCCGGCGCCCAACGTGTGCGCACTCGGCCGACTGGCCGTGGCGGGGAGACGAGGGCGAGGTGAGCTTATCCGCCTTTTTCAGCAGGTAAAAGAAAGACCGAGCGGGATCGCCCGAGCGTCGCCTCCGCGCCGCGTTTTACGACGTCGCGAATCGCGGCGATGTCTCGAGCGTATTCCGCTCGCGACAAGACCCGCGGTCGCCCCCGTTCTTCGCAACGTCCGCGCCCGGTCGAGGCCTAACGCTCGCACCGCGGGGCCGCGAAGAGTCGGTTAACCCATCGACACCATTGTCGAAACGGACAAAAAAAAGGCGCCGCCCGGGAGGGCAGCGCCTTCGAGACTGGTGCGGCAGCGATCAGGCGAACTGCTGAAGGCGCTCTTTGATCTTCTCTTCGATCGTGCCCTTCATCATCTTGAGCATGAACGGGAGGTCGATCGCGACGCGCACGTCCTTCTCGGTCACGGCCACTTCGCCCTTGGTGCCTTTGGCGGCGCCGCTCGGGGCCTCGAAGTTGATCGTGTTGCCGCTCCACTTCCAGCTAAGACCGAACTTGGTCTCCATGGACTTGGCGAGCTCCTCGGCCTTCGCCTTGGCGTCGTCGAGGGAGAGTCGGTGGGACTGCGTGATGTCGATGGTTGCCATGCCGCCCGGCATAGCAAAGTTCGGCGCGCTATTCGAGACGCTTTACTACCCAGTAGCCGCGCGGTGTCTCGATTGGCTCGCTCGTTTGGGCGGCCGCCATCGTGAAGAGCACCGCTTCCACCTGGGGCTCCAGGATCCCTCGTGAGATTCGGCCGATGTCGTCGGCCGAGCCCGGGTCGCCGTGCGTCACGGCCTGGTGAAAATCACCCTTTGCTTCGTCGGCCAGCTTGCGCGCGAGCTCGAGGGCGGCGGCCTTGGGCCTCGCAGTAGGGGGCGCCCCTTGTGCACCGGCGTACTGCACGAGCACGACGCCCACCTTGACCGACCGCGCGCCGGCGTCGAAGCCCGCGAGATCGAGGGTAAGGGCGGGGGACGAGGGCATCGACGCGTCGACTTCGAGGGTAGGCTCGAACGCGCCCGCTTCGCTCGCGGTGGCGGGCGGGGCCGACGACGCGCTCGCGTCGGGCGCGGCGTCTGCGCCCGCGTCACGAGGGGGATGCGGCGAGACCCACGGTTTGTCGAGCGACACCGCAAAGGCGAGGCCGACGACACCGACGGTCGCGCCGATGAACGCGAGCTTGAGGACCCGATCCGGAATCACGGATCAGGCGCTCGGCTCGGAGCCGCTGTCGCCCTCGAGGATGACGGCGTTGTCGTCGTCTTCCGGCTCGGGATCGTCCATCGGCACCATCGTGGGAGGGGGCGGATCGCCGATGAGCTCGAGCTGCGCCGCGAGCCAGTTTTCGCGGATCACGAGCGACTTGGTGGCGGCCGCATCTTCGATGTCGGCGGCCTGGGTGGCCTTCTCGAGCTTGGTCTCGACCTCGGCGAGCTCGGCGCGGACGGAGACGGGATCGACGCCGTCCTTGTCGACGAACTCTTCGGTGAGGACGAGCAGCTTGTTCGGCCCGCCCTCGGCGAACCCTTCCCCGACGGCGCACTTTTTCGAATCGTTCCCGATTCGGTACGTGATGACGCCGGTACGCACCGCGACGAGCACGGGAAGGTGGCCCGGCATGATGCCGAATTCGCCGTGCACGGACGGCGCGGTCACTTCGTCGACGGAGGCGCGGAGGGCCGTGCCTTTCGGGGTGACGATCTCGAGCTCGATTTTGTCGGTGGCCATAGGACCTGCTGAAAGACGCTGGAAAAGAGGACGAACGGCGCGCGGCGGGAAGGGCGACGCGCCGGTGAGGTCACTTCTTCTTCTTCGTGAGCTCGGCGGCTTTGGCCTTCATCATTTCGATGTTGCCGACGAGGTAGAAGGCTTGCTCCGGGTACTTGAGGTCGTCGTCGTATTTGCCGTCGACGAGCTCCTCGAAGCCGGTGATCGTCTCCTCGAGGGGGACGAGCTGACCGGTGAGGCCGGTGAACTGCGCCGCGACGAAGAACGGCTGCGAGAGGAAGCGCTGGATCTTGCGCGCGCGCGAGACGACGAGCTTGTCCTCCTCGCTGAGCTCGTCCATGCCGAGGATCGCGATGATGTCTTGGAGATCCTTGTACTTTTGGAGCGTACCCTGGATCCGGCGCGCGACGCCGTAGTGGCGAGCTCCGATGATCTGCGGGTCGAGCATCGTCGACGTGGAGTCGAGCGGGTCGACGGCGGGGAAGATGCCGATCGCGGCGATGTCGCGGTTCAACGTGGTCGTGGCGTCGAGGTGGGCGAACGTGGTCGCCGGCGCGGGGTCGGTCAAGTCGTCGGCGGGCACGTACACGGCCTGAACCGAGGTGATCGAGCCCTTGTTCGTCGAGGTGATGCGCTCTTGGAGCGCGCCCATCTCGGTCGCGAGGGTGGGTTGGTAACCGACGGCGCTGGGGATACGACCGAGGAGCGCCGACACTTCCGATCCGGCTTGCGTGAAGCGGAAGATGTTGTCGACGAACAGGAGGACGTCTTGGCCTTCTTCGTCGCGGAAGTACTCGGCGACGGTGAGCGCCGAGAGGGCGACGCGGGCGCGGGCGCCCGGGGGCTCGTTCATTTGGCCGAACACGAGGGCCGTCTTCGAGATGACGGGCTCACCGGTGTCGAGCTTCGACTCGCGCATTTCGAGGAAGAGGTCGCAGCCCTCGCGGGTGCGCTCGCCGACGCCGGCGAAGCAGGAGACGCCGCCGTGCTTCTTCGCGACGTTGTTGATGAGCTCTTGAATGAGCACGGTCTTACCGACGCCGGCGCCGCCGAAGAGGCCGATCTTGCCACCTTTGCGGTACGGAGCGAGGAGGTCGATGACCTTGATGCCGGTCTCGAAGATTTCGACCTTGGTCGACTGGTCTTGGAAGGCGGGCGGGGCCTTGTGGATCGGCGAGAAGCGCTTCGCGTTGACGGGGCCGGCCTCGTCGACGGGGTCGCCGATGACGTTGAGGATGCGGCCGAGACACTCGGGGCCGACCGGCATCGCGATCGGGGCGCCGGTGTCGCGCACTTCGACTCCGCGGACCAGGCCGTCGGTCGTGTCCATCGCGATGGCGCGGACGGTGTTCTCACCGAGGTGCTGAGCGACCTCGAGCGTGAGGTTGTCGGCGAGGTCCGAGATGCTCGTGTTCGTGACCTTGAGCGCATTCAGGATTTGCGGGAGCTTTCCGTCGGCAAACTCCACGTCGACGACGGGGCCGATAACCTGAACGATTTTGCCTTTTTGCGAGGCGTTCGAGACCGCGGGCTGGACCATGACGAGCGCTTCTCCTGTTGTGCTTCCGGGGGGTGCTTGGGGGCCTCACGACCGATCGGCAAGCCCGAGCCCGAGAACGAGCGCGCCTCTAACACGACGTGAACCCGTGTTCAACGCCACAATCGCGAACAACCCAATCCCGCCCCCATTCGTCCGCCTCTCAAAGGAACACCATTCGCGCGAGCGACCCCGCCGAGCCCGCGAGCCCGCGAGCCCGCGAGCTGCGAGTCCGGCGAGCCCGCGAGCCCGCGAGCTGCGAGTCCGGCGAGCCCGGCGAGCTGCGAGTCCGCGAGCTGCGAGTCCGCGAGCTGCGAGCCCGCGAGCTGCGAGTCCGCGAGCTGCGAGTCCGCGAGCTGCGAGTCCGCGAGCTGCGAGTCCGCGAGCTGCGAGTCCGCGAGCTGCGAGTCCGCGAGCTGCGAGCCCGCGAGCCCGCGAGCTGCGAGTCCGCGAGCTGCGAGTCCGCGAGCTGCGAGCCCGCGAGCCCAGCAACCAACGGAAAAAAGGCGGGCGGTTTCCGGTGAGACCAAGCTCCAGCTAGGAGGGTCGCGCGGAACCGACTCCTGTCGGTGAGCACGCCCGACAACGCTGGAGCGCCGGTATCGCCGGAAAACGCCCGCCTTTTTGTGCGAAGGACGGGAGTTGAACCCGTACAGGAGTTACCCCACTGGAACCTGAATCCAGCGCGTCTGCCAATTCCGCCACCTTCGCGAGGAAGCGGGTCAGACCCTAGTCGAAGAGCCGCGCCCTTCGCAAGGCTCCGTGTCCCTCGTCCTCTCGTATTTCACGACCGTCCCGGGCCGGAAGCCGACAGCGCGCTGCTCGCGGCTTCGCGCGACGCGGCTTCGCGCGACGCGGCTACAGGTTCTCCACGCTCTTCAACAGCTCGGGCACGAAGTTGAACCGAGGGCGAATGAGGCCGACGCGGATCGCCCCCGGCGGGCGACGGATCGTGTCGCCGAGCGCGGAAGGGCCCCCGCCGGCGATGGAGTCCTTTTCGAATGTCACGACCGAGCCGCCCTCGACGCGAGCCTCGCTGTAGGTCGGGTCGGCGTGCGCTTCGGCGGCGATGAAGAGAGAAACGATCGCGAACGCACAGGAGATCGAACGGCGCATGAGGATGTCCTTCCCGGGCAGAGCCCGAACAAAAAGGGTCCGGACGCGAGCCCGGACGGAGGTCGACGCCACCGGCACACGCGGCCGCCGAGGGCCGCGACCGTGTCGCGTGAGCACGTTACGGACGCGCGAGCCCGGCATCGCCTTGGGTCGAAATTCGCGCCGCGCGTGCTCGGCGACCGCGCGCCTGCGGCAGCGTGCCCGCCCGCGGGACGGGAGTCCGGCGCAGAAAACGACGCCGCCGAGGGATGCACGAGTGTCATCTCCCGCGTGGTGCACTACGCTCCGCGCGCCATGGCGAAGCTTCGGGACGGCGTGTCCGAGAGGGCAAAAGAGCTAACCGAAAAGCTCCGCGTCGTCGTGGCCGACCTCCGCGCCGAGCTCGAGTCGCGCCTCGGACCGATGGCGCGGATCGCAAAAAGGGGCGTGCTCGCGTACGGCCCGGATGGCGTCGCGCTCGGGATCCAGCACGCGCATCTGCTCGACGGCATCTTCGTCGAGCTCTTCGCGGAGGCCTCCCGCGAGATGGCGACCGAGAGCTTCACCCTCGTCGCGATGGGCAGCTACGGCCGCGGCGCGGTCGCGCTCCGCAGCGACGCGGACGTGCGCCTCCTCGTCAAAAAGGAAGACGCGAAGGCCGAGGCGCTTTCAGAGACACTCCTGTATCCATTATGGGACGCGGGGGTCTCCGTCGGCTATCAGGTGGCGACGCCGAGCGCGCTCCTTGATTTGGCGCAGACGGATCTCGCGACCGCGACGTCGCTCCTCGACGGGCGCGTGATCGCGGGCGATCCGACGCTCGAACGCGAGCTCTCCGCGCGCGCGCGGGCGGGTCTCTTCGGCGAGGGGGAGATCGGCACCTTCGTGCGACGCCTGGAGGACGAGGTCGCCGGCCGTCACGGGCGTTTCGGCGGCTCGGTGTACTTGCTCGAGCCAGACGTGAAGAGCGGCGCCGGGGGCCTTCGTGATCTCGACGTCGCGCGCTGGGCGGCGCGCGCGCGCTACCACGCCGGGGATTTGTCGGCCGGCGGCTTCTGGGCCGAGCTCGTGCGGATGGGCGTGCTCGTGCCGCGCGAGGCGCAAGAGATCGCGCAGGCCGAGGAGTTCCTATGGCGCGTGCGAAATCGCCTCCACGCGACCGCGAAGCGCCGCAGCGACAGGCTTACGTTCGACCAACAAGAGGCGATCGCGATCGAGCTCGGTTACGGCGATCGCGACGCGTCGAAGGCGGTGGAAGCGGAGCCGCTTCCGGAAGAGCGCGCCGCTGCCGCCGAGCGCATGATGCAAGACTATTACGTGCACGCGCGCACGGTCACTCGCTCACGCGAGCAAATCCTCTCCCGAGTCACACCTCCGCGCAGGAGAGGAAAGCCGGTCGAGATCGAGCTCCCCGGGAACGTGCGCCTCTTCGACGGCCAGGTCACCCTCGACCCGAAGGACCTCGAGCGTGATCCCGCGCTCGCGTTTCGCTTGTATTCGGCATGTTTGGAGGAGGGCGCGCCGGTGTTCCCGTTCGCGCGCGACGCTGTGGTGCGCGCGGCTGCGGACCCTGCGTTCTGCGAGCGGCTTCGGGCGAGCCCGGCGGCGGCGCAGCTCTTCGTCGACCTCGTGTCGGCGGTCCCGGAGGTGCGCACACGCTCGGGCTCGATGGTGCGCGAGCTCCACGACGTGGGCCTCTTGCTCGCGATGATCCCCGAGTTTTTGCCGGTGACGGGCCGCGTCCACCATGACGTTTACCACGTGTACACCGTCGACGTTCACAGCGTGGCGGCCGTCGATTGCCTGCGATCGCTCTGCCGCGGCGACCTCGCGCAGGAGCACGGCGTCGCGTCGCGTATCGCGGCGGAGATGGCGCGCCCGAGGCCCCTCTTCTTGGCCACGCTGCTCCACGACGTCGGCAAAGGCTACCCCGACGCGAGCGGCTCGCGGAAAAACCACAGCATCGTCGGCGCTCGCATGTGCGAGACCATCTTGCCGCGCCTCGGGTTCACCCCCGAAGAGACCGAAGAGGCCGTCGCGCTGGTCGAGCAGCACCTCGCGATGTACCACGTGGCGACCCGGCGCGACCTCGACGACCCCGCCACGATCGAGGAGCTCACGAAGACCTTGCGCGGGCGCGAGGGGCTCCGCGATCTCTATTTGCTCACCGTCGTCGACTTGACCACCACGTCGCCGACGGCGATGACCTCGTGGAAGTCGCGCATGCTGGCGGAGCTGTTCCTCGCGTGCGACGCGCACCTCGCCGGTGGCCTGAAGCCGGTCGCCGACGCCGCGCGCCTGGAGCGCGTGCGCGGTCTCGCCCACGAGCTCAACAAGGACGATCCTGCGCTCCCCCGCGAGGCGCTCGAGGCGTTCCTCTCCAGCATGCCGGATCGGTATCTGCTGTCTTACCCGGCAAAATCGGTCGTTTCGCACGCGAAGCTCGCTCACGCGCGCAAAGACGGCGAGGTCAAATGCGAGCTCTTCCCGTCGCGCCACGACGACGTCGGGGAGCTGTGCGTCGTGGCAGAAGATCGCCCCGGCTTGCTCGCGAAGATCGCGGCCGCGATCACGGGCTCGCGCCTCGAGGTGCTCACCGCGCAGGTGCACTCGCGCGACGTCGCCCCCGGCGTGGCGGAGGCGGTCGACGTATTTCTCGTCCGCGACCGCACCGACGGCCCCACGTCGTCGCGCCTCGTCCCGCGTCTGCTCCGCGACCTCGAGGCGCTCGTCTCCGACGCCGGGAGCCCCCGCGAGTTCGTGCGTGAAAGGGTGGGGGGCCGCACGTCCTCGCGCGAGCGGGCGAGCCCGCGTGTCACCACCGAGGTCGTCGTCGATCACCGCGCGTCGCCCCGGCACACCGTCATCGAGGTGTTCGCGCGCGACCGCCCGGGTCTGCTCTACGCGGTGGCGCAAGAGCTTTACGAGCTCGGCCTCACGATCGCTCTCTCCAAGATCAACACCGAGGGGACGCGGGTGGCCGACGTGTTTTACGTGAACGAGCGCGACGGGGCCAAGGTGACCCCGGGCGAACGGTTCAAGGAGATTCGGGAGCGCCTGCAGCGCGCGATCTCGGAGGAGGCACAATGATTCAGGGTTTTGCGAGGAGCGTGGTCGTGGTGTCGGTGCTCTCGTTCGCCGCCGGCTGCGGCGGGGGGCCCGAGCCCGTGACCGAGCCGCCCAAGACGCCGCCCACCTTGCCGCCGTCGATGAAGCTCGGCGGGGGCGAGGGCCCGAAGGCGGAAGCGCGCAAGCCGAGCGCCGATTTCGCGCGCGGAAAAGCTGCCCTCGAGCAGGGCAACGAGCCTGGCGCGCGCGCCGCCTTCGAGGCCGCGATCGCGAAGGACGCGAACGATCCGGACGCGCACGCGTATCTCGGCGCGATGGTCGAAAAGAACGACAAGGCCGCCGCCGAGAAGCACTACCGCGCCGCGCTCGCCACGGTGCCCGGTCACGAGGCCGCGACGTTGAACCTCTCCGCGCTCCTCATGGACGCGAACAAGCTCGACGAGGCGATCGAGGCGCTCAAGGCGTCCGCCGAAAAACACGGCGACAGCGCCGCGCTCAAGCTGAACCTGGGCCTCGCCCTCGCTGCCAAGGGCGACGAGCCGGGCGCCACGGCGGTCCTTGGCGAGGCCGTGAAGCTCGCGCCGAAAGATCCGATGGGCCACCTTACGTTTGGCCAAGTGCTCGGAAAGTGGAAGAAAAACGACGCCGCGAAGGAAGAGTTGCTCAAGGCCGAGAAGCTCGCGAACGGCGACGTGGGGGTGCTCGCGTCCGTCGGGTTCGAGCTCAAGAACATCGGCGCGTTCGCCGACTGCGTGCGCGTGCTCGACGGCACGATCGACAAGAAGGACGCCGCGGAGCTTCGAACGTACCGGGCCCTCTGCAAGCTCGGCGCGCAAGACAAACCCGGCGCCCAGGCCGACCTCGAAGCGGCCGTCGCGAAGGATCCGAAGTACGGCCCGGCGCACTTTTACCTCGGCGGTCGTCACGCCGAGGCCGGCAAGTGGAAAGAGGTCGTCACCTCCTACGAGACCTACTTGAAGCTCGAGCCAGACGGCCCGATGCGCAAGGCGGCCGAGGAGCGCATCAAGCTCGCGAAGGAGAAACAAAAGGGCGGCGCCAAGACAGGCCCCGCGCCGGCTCCGAAAAAGAAGTAGCTGCTCGCGTCGCGCACGCCTCGTCGTCCGTCGTGGACGGCGAGGCGTTCGTGCGCTCGGAGCCCGGGAATTTCCTCTCGTACGCGCCCGCGCGACGCCGAGGGCAGAGCGCGGTTACCCATCGGCGCGGAAGCCGCGGAGCACTTTGCCCCCGTCGTCGTCCGGCGTCTCGCCGATCGCCACCAGGCGCCCCGTTTCATCGAGCCAGGCGCAAGGACCGCGTGGAGCCGCGACGAGCTTCGCGGTGCGAATTCGCTTTCCGTGGCGTGCGTCGCGGGCCTCGTCCGCGTCGAGCACGATCTTGGGGAGGGTGAGGCACGCCGCCTCCGCGAGCCCCACGAGCGGAGCGTCGCGAATGCCGTCGAGCGCCACCGCCACCTGCGTGTCGAACGGGCCGGAACGTTCGCGACGGAGCGCGGAGAGGTGCGCCACGGTGCCGAGCGACGCGCCGAGATCGCGACCGAGCGACCGCACGTAGTACCCCTTCGCCGCGCGAACGTGCACACGAACGGAGAGCTCCGGCGCCACCTCCGCGCCGTTGAAACGGATCTCGTGCACCACCACCGGTCGCGGCGGAAGGGTCACGTCGATCCCCTTACGCGCGAGGGCGTACGCGCGCTCGCCACCGGTATGAATCGCGGAAAAAATAGGGGGAGTCTGCTCTCGACGGAGAAGCTCGATCGCGAGCGCGTCGCGGAGGACGTCCGGCACGTGCTGCGGATCGCGCACGTACGCCTCGACGGCCTCGCGAACGTTCGCCGGCACGTCCGCCGAGTCCCAGGTCGCGCCGTCGGCGTCGAGCGTCTCGGTCGTCTTCCCGAGCACGATCGTGGCTTGGTACGCCTTCTCGTCGGCGGCGAGGTACCCGAGCAGCTTCGTGCCTTCGCCCACGCCGAGCACGAGCACCCCGGTCGCCATCGGATCGAGCGTCCCGGCGTGGCCGATATCGCGCGTTTTCAGCGCCTTTCGCGCACGAAACACCACGTCGTGGCTCGTCATCCCGCGCGGTTTGTCGACCACCAAAATGCCGTCGCTCATCCGAAAAAGACGCTCTTTCGTTCGGCGAGGAGCCCGTCGACGAGCCCCTGAATCGTGGCGCGGGAGAGCTCCGTGAGGCGGTCGACCAAGAGCTCGTCCTCGGCGTCCTCCGGCTCGTGCTCCCCGAGGGCGATCGGCGCACCGAACGTGATCGCCCATTTCGTGGGGGCGGGGAGGAGGCCAAGGGGCCCGAGGAGCGGGAACGTGGGGGTGACCGGCACGTAGGGGAGGCCGACCGCTTTCCCGAGCTGCTCGATCCGCCCGAGGAGCGGGTTGGTCTCTTCGCCACCTACGATCGCGAACGGCACGATCGGCGTCTGGGTGCGGAGCGCGAGCTTCACGAAGCCGCCGCGACCGAAACGCTGGAGCCGATACCTCTCTCCGTAGAGCTTGCCGATGCCCTTCACTCCCTCCGGGAACACGCAGAGCGCGGTGCCGTCGGCCAACAGCCGCGCCGCGTTCTCCTGGCACGCGCGGACCGCACCCAGGCGCGAGCCGACCACGCCCAAGAAGGGAAAATGATGAAGGAAATCCTCGGTCAGCCAGCGCACCGAGCGCGCGCTCGGGTGCTCGCGTTTCACCGCCGCGCGGACCATGAGTCCGTCGATCGGGAGGGTGCCCGAGTGGTTGCCCACGAGCAAACACCGCCCCTCCGCGGGCACGTTCTCTATTCCCCTGCAGGATACACGGAAGTAGCGCCGGTAGAGGAACTCGACCACCGGCGCGACGCGCGCTTCGTACGCGGGAT
>JAAFHV010000206.1 GCA_013297655.1 Myxococcales bacterium
GGAGCACACGCAGTGACGTGGTGGCCTCGCTGGCGGAGTCGCCGAGCATGACGAGCACCTTCGTGTCCGGAGGGGCCGCCCATGCGGGGACCACACGCACGGGGGAGTCGGGAGCGGGGCCTTGGCCGGGCCCGCCGCCACCGCCGCTGCTGACGGGAACCATGGCTCCGCCGCCGCCACCGCCGCCACCGGACGGGACCATCGCGCCACGTTGGACGACCAAGGTCTTGGAGGGAGACTCATACGCCACGGGTCACCCGCCTTCCGGAGGTGTGCGTCGGGTTCGTGGCGGCCGTCCGTGCGGTCGGAGCGGCCTTTGGCCACGGGCATGCCGCGCGCTCGCGGCGGACGTTCGTCTTCACGCGGGCTCGGTTCACGATCGGCCGCCCTGCATCTTCATGTTCGGATTTCCTCGGCCGGGGACGATGGGGGGAGGCATGCCGTGCTGTCCGCCGGGCCCTTGGTTGGGCCCACCCGGACCGTGCCCTGGTCCTTGTCCTGGCCCTGGCCCTTGCTGTGGACCGCCGGGACCTGCGGCGGTCGCTGCGCCGTTGGCGAGGCCCGCGCCTGCGATCTTCGGGAGTACCCCGAGCACGGGGATGATCTGGAGGGCCTCCACGTCGCCGGAGTCGATGATGCGATCGCTGAAGGCGACGCGCGCGAGGGCGTACAGGATCGCGACCGCGAGGGCCACGCCACCGCCGGTCATCGCGACCTTGGACTTGCCCCCCTTGGCGGGCTTCGTGGGGAGGAACGCGATCTCGGCGATGTCGAGCGAGTCGCTCGATTTGGCCTGCTCGGCGGAGAGCTCGAGGCGGGCCTTGTTGACCTGCTCTTTGAGCTCGTTGAGCTGGGTGCGCGCTTCTTGGCTGCGGCGAAGCAGCTTCTGGAAGGTGGTCTCGAGGCCGACGATGCCGGTGGGCTCCTCGACGACGCCCTTGCCAGCGTCGCCGGCGGGCTTGCCACCGCGGAGGGAGGCGATTTGCGCGTCGACGGCGGCGAGCTCTTTCTTGAGCTTGTCGATGTTCTCGGCGGTGGGCGCGACGGTGGACGTTTGCTGCGCGAGGCGGATCTCTTGGTCGATGTCGCGGACCTTGGCGTCCGCGGCGGCGAGCTGGTTCTTCGCGGCGGTGACCTTGCCCTTCACCGCGCGCATGTCGGGGTGCTCGTCGCTGATGCCGCTCGAACGGACACGACCGAGCTCCGAGTTGGCCTCGTTCATCGTGTTCTGGGCGGCGTCGCGCTCGTTCGCGGCGCGCGCGCGGCGGGACTCGAGCTCCGGCGGGACGGCGGCGGGGGCGGCGCCACCGCTCTGGATCGCCTTGAGCTGGGACTCGATGCGCTGACGCTGGCGGAGGAGGGCCTGCGTCGCCGGATCGGAGGAGGTCTGGAGGACGATCGGGGCGCCGTTGACGTTCGCGGGGGGAGCGGCGATGCCACCGCCCGGCTGCATCGCGCCGCCGCCCTTCTTCATCTCGGCGGCGAACTCGGGGTGCGCAGCGAGGAAGGTGGTGAGCTCGCGGTTCGCGTTGTCGAGGTCGGTGAGGAGCTTGGTCTCCTGGTCGGTGAGGAACTCCACCTGCTGACGGACGCCGTTTAGGGCCTCTTTGCCGAACTCTTCGACCACGGACTCCCCGAGGCGCTGGGTGACCTTGCGCGCGAGCTCCGGATCGGTGTTCTCGAACGAGACGACGAATCGCTCCGCGTCTTTGCCGCGGAAACCGACGTATTTCTCGCCCATCTCGTCGATCGCGGTGATGATCCCCTGCGATTTGACGGTGTCTTGGTAGAGGTTGAACTCTTTGATCATGCGCTCCAAGCGGGCGCGGCTCTTCACCTGGGCCTCGAGCTTGGGCTTCAAGCGGGCGGCGCGCTCGGCGGGGCCCTCGTCTTGTTTTCCGGCCTTGAAACCCGCACGGAACGCGATGACGATCTCGGACCTGTAGGTGCTCTTGCTGTTCATCGCGACCGCGATGGAGACGCCGCACCCGACGACGAGCAGCAGCGTCGCGATGACCCAGTGCTGGGCCGCGCGTCGCGCGATGACCTTCGCGCGGTTGATTCGGTCGCGCGTGGACGGCTCGTTCACCTGCGCCTGCGAGCCGCCGCCCTGGGGGGGCATACCGGGCATGCCGGGCATACCGCCGATGCCTCCACCGGGAGGTCCGTAGTTCTGAAACGGGGATGGGTTCATGGTCTCGGCCGCGATTGAATCACAGTGCCGCACAAGCATACAGGTGCCCCGAGGACCCGACAATCGGCCGTTTCGCATCTAGAAAAAGCGCGGCAACTCAGCGTTCTTCGCCGGCTTTCGTGGAAGGCGGCCTTCGCCGAGACGCGAGAAAGACGCTCGCTGAGCTGGTTCGCCGCTCCGGCGTGGTGGTCTGCGAGCGCCTTTGCTCCGCGGGCCTCGAGGCGCGCGTGACGCGCCTCGGAGCGCTGTTCTCGCGGCGCCCAAGTTGAGGCTTTCCGCCTCACGCCGTTAAAGGTTAGATGCGAGCGAAGAGGAAAGCATGGCCAAGTATCTCGTGACGGGTGGTGCGGGCTTCATCGGGTCGTCGATCGCGGAGGCTCTCCTCGCGAGGGGCGAGAAGGTCCGCATCATCGACAACCTCGCGACGGGGCGCCGTCAGAACCTGGAGTCGCTGAAGGGCGACTACGAGCTCGTCGAGGCGTCGATCGTCGATCCCGAGGCGATGGCCAAAGCGCTCGACGGCGTCGAGGTCGTGTTCCACCAGGCGGCGATCCCGTCCGTGTCGCGCTCGGTAGAGACGCCGCAGCTCTCGCTCATGGTGAACGTGCAGGGCACGACCGTGCTGTGCGACGTGGCTCGCCACAAGGGCGTGAAGCGCATCGTGTTCGCGGCGAGCTCTTCCGCGTACGGCGACACCCCGACCCTCCCGAAGGTGGAGACCATGGCGCCCTCGCCGCGTTCGCCCTACGCGGTCTCGAAGCTCACGTGCGAGCACCTCCTCCGCGTGAGCGCCGCGCTCTACGGCATCGAGACCTTGTCGCTCCGCTACTTCAACGTGTTCGGTCCGCGTCAGGACCCGACCAGCCAGTACGCGGCGGTCATCCCCAACTTCATCACCGCCGCGATCAAGAAGATGCGACCGGTGGTGCACGGGGACGGCGAGCAGACGCGCGACTTCTGCTTCATCGCGAACACGGTCGGCGCGAACCTCCTCGCGGCGGGCACCTCGAACAAGCTCGAGGGGCAGACGGTGAACATCGCTTGTGGCGAGCGCATCTCGCTGAACCAGCTCCTCGCGTACATCGGCGAAGAAGCCGGCTACAAGATCGAAGCCGACTACCGCGCCCCTCGCGTGGGCGACGTCCGTGACTCGCTCGCGTCGATCGAAGCTGCCCGCGCGCTCATCGGCTACGACCCGAAGATCGACGTCCGCGAGGGCCTCGCGAAGACGTTCGCGGCGTTCAAGGAGTTCACCAAGTAAGGCCTCCGCGCGGGCACCGGCTACCGGGCCGCCGAGCCAAAAACCGCAGGCCGCGAGCAACCCGCTCGTGGCCTCGGTTCGTTTCTGCTCGTGGCGCTCTCGCGCGGTCGCCGAGAAAAACGCCAACGCTGGCGAATGGAAACGCCAACGCTGGCGAATTTTGTTCGTGGCCTCGCCGCGGCAAAAAGCCTGGTCGCGGAGAAAAACGCCAACGCTGGCGAATGGAAACGCCAACGCTGGCGAATTTTGTTCGAGGCCTCGCTGCGGAGAAAAACGCCAACGCTGCGAATGGAAACGCCAACGCTGGCGAATTTTGTTCGAGGCCTCGCTGCGGAGAGAAACGCCGACGCTGGCGAATGGAAACGCCAACGCTGGCGAATTTTGTCCGCGAGGCGCGCGCTGGAAATGGCGAAGGCCCCGCGCGTCGCCGCACGGGGCCTTCTCTCACGCGAGCGGATCGATCAGGGCTTCACGCAGCGAAGCCCGAGCTTGCCGTACTTGTTCAGCAGGAACGTGTTGCTCCCGCCGCTGCGGTTATAACCGTGGACCTCCCACGAGCCGTTGCCGGACCAGCGCGCGCGCGCCTCGATCGGGCTCTCGTCGCCGGGGTAGCTCGCCGTGAACGAGACGGTCGAGGTGTGCTCGAAGTTGTTGCCGAGGAGGTCGGCGTGGCCACCCGGGCTCCGGCCCAACGTGCGGCCCGGCGCGGAGATGAACGTGATGTAGTCGGTCTGCGTCGCGCGGAGCTTCGGGTACTCGTACGAGTAACGGTAGTTGGCGAGCTCGATCGAGCGCGTGGTGGTGTCCCACGTGAGGCCGCAGCCCGGGTTCGGGCCGTTGTCCGAGGCCCAGGGGAAGCGGCACGCCCAGTAGGTCTGGTCGCCGCGGTTGGTGGCGAGGCCACGCTCCTCGGGGAGGACCGGGAGGCGCGGGTCGACGTCGCGCCACGGCGGGGTGTTCGCGGTGCTGGCCCACGCCGCTTGCCACTCGGCGAGCGTCTCGAGGCGACCGCCGTCCCACACGCAGAAGGCCTGCGCGACGAGGTAGTCGACGCACTGCATCGACTTGGTGTCGTAGACGTTCTGATCGAACTCCGGCGCGATGCCCTCGTCGACCGTGTTGAAGCGGTATGCGTGGGTGCCGGGGGCGCCGGCGAAGCAGCCGGTGCTCGTCTGTGCGTTGCCGTTGAAGATGAACCCGCCGAGGTGGCGCGACGCCGCCGTGTACACGCCGCGGAACGCCGTGCCGGCGTTGCACGTGCAGTTCGGGTTACCGGCCGGGAGGCAGTCGCGCTGCGCGCAGCCCGAGAGCTCACCCGCGGCGTTGGTGCCCGCGAAGCTGGTGGGGAGGTAAAGGTCCCACGAGGGCTCGAGGACGGTGCGCCCTTGAGCGTTGCCGGGGATGACGGGGACCGCGCCTGCAGCACGTGCACCCTGCACGAATCCGCGGACGTCGTAGCCGACGCTCTCGAGGAACACGCGCATGCGGCCGGCGGTCACTTGGTACTTGTCGAGGTTGACCGTGTTGGCGCCGACCACGACCGGAGCGGTGGAGCAGCAGTCTTCCCATACCGCGCCGTCACGGCCGCCTTCGCCGCCGAGGCCGCAGGTGTCGCCGCCGTAGTGCGTGACGCAGCTTCGGCCCGCCGCGCAGACCTTGTTGTAGTTGCAGCCGCCGCTCGCGCAGTCGCTGCCGGTGAGACACGCGAGGCCGACGCCGCAGCCGGCGCAGGTGGCGCCGCCGCAGTCGGTGGCGGTCTCGTCTTGGTTCTTTACGCCGTCCATGCAGGTAGGCGCCTGGCAACGGAGGCCGGTGCCCATGTCGGCGCAGACGCCGCTCGCGCAGTCGTTCGCGACGAGGCACTCCTTGGTGTCGGCGCAGCGCGGGCAGGCGAGGCCGCCGCAGTCGATGTCGGTGTCGGTGCCGTTCTTCGCGCCGTCGTTGCAGCTCGGCGTGGCGCACTTGCCCGCCGTGCAGACGTCGCTGAGGCAGTCGCTACGGACCTTGCAGTTCTTGCCGTCGATGCACTTGCCGCACACCGCTCCGCCGCAGTCGGCGTCGGTCTCGGCCGCGTTCTCCACCGCGTCGATGCAGGTGGCGGCTTGGCAGATGCCGCCGGTGCACACCTTGCTCGTGCAGTCGCCCGCGACTTTGCACTTCTTGAGTGAGTCGCACTTGTCGCAAGTGGCGCCGCCGCAGTCGATGTCAGTCTCGTCTTGGTTGAACGCGCCGTCCTTGCATGTCGGAGCGAGGCACTTGCCCTTCTCGATGTCGCAGACCTTGGAGGGGCAGTCGTCCGCCTTGGTGCAGTCGGGCCTCGCCGCGTCGACACCGCCTCCGTCCGGGAGCTTGCTCGCGTCCGGGCCCGGGTTGGGCGCGCCGTCGGGGAGCGGGTTCGGATCGATCGCGCCATCGGGGAGGGTGGTGCCTCCATCGGTCGCGGCCGGCGGATCTTCGGTGGTCGAACAGCCGACCCCGAGCGCTAGCATCGACGTAAGCAGCACCCACGAGGACGCTTGTAACGGTTTCGACATGGGACTCTCCAAAAGGGCGAAGGAGGTTTTTCGACCCGACTCCAACACACGACCATAGCATGGTCTTTAGGAGCGCCCTTTGGGCTCACGAATAAAAAAAGGCGACGAGGTATGCGGGTATGCGCACGAGGCAACTTGCCGCGACCTCTTCTGCTCGCGCTCTCCTGCCACAGCCACACCGAAGCGTTTAACGCGATAGCGCTCGCTCCGTGGCGCGCTCGAGCGCAATGCACGTGGTGGCTCACGAAGAGCCTGCCGAGGCGGCGCCTCCTCGTGGAGAGCGGGGGACCGGGAGCGCGACGCCGATACGCCGATACGGCGGTACGTTAGCCGACGGAAGGGCGGCGACCGCTCCACGGGCGCATCGTCTCGAGCTCGGCGGCGAGGGCGAAGAGGCCCTCTTCGTCGCCCATTTTTCCGACCACTTGCACACCGATCGGCAGCGAAGCGGCGCCCACGTGGAGCGGCACGCTCATCGCGGGTTGGCCGGTCATGTTGAAGAGCATGGTGTTGGGGGTGCGCTCGAGCGCGTTCTTCGAGAGCTCGAAGAGGGCCTTCTCGAGGATCGCCTTCGCAGGCACTGCCCGGAGCGCGCGCAGGCCCACGCGCTCGGCGGGTCGCAGCGCGAGCTCCCCAATTTTGGCGGGGGGATAGGCGAGCGTGGGCGTCGCGAGCATGTCGATGCCCTCGAAGAGCCGCCCTAACGTGCGCTGCACGCCGAACACGGTCGCTCGCGCGCGCTCCAGATCGAGCGCCGACATCGCGCGGCCGATCTGCGCCAAGAACCAGGTGGTGGGCTCGAAGTCGTCGGCGCCGACGGGGCGTCCGGCCATCTTCGCGGCCTCTTCCACCGCGAACGCCGTGCCCGCCGCCACGATCGTCAGGTAGGCGACGCGCACGGACTCCTTGTCGAGGGGGATCGTGATCGGGACGACCTCGTGCCCAGCGGCTTCGCAGAGCTCCATCGCGGAGTCGAGCGCGGCGCGGCAGTCCTCGTGCGTGTGATCGCCCAGGATCGACTGCGCGGTGAACCCGATCTTCCTCCGCGGTCGTTTCTCCGGAGCCACGGTCGCGGCGTCGAAGAAGGTGCCGCGTGGAGCAGGCGCGAAGTAGGGCGCTCCGATGTCGGGCCCATGGGTCGCGTCGAGGAACGCCGCGCTGTCGCGCACCGTGCGCGACACGACGTGAGGCACGACGAGCCCGTGCCAACCCTCACCGGTGTGCGGACCGAGCGGCATGCGCCCACGCGAAGGCTTGAGCCCGAAGAGCCCACAGGCAGAAGCGGGGATGCGAATGGAGCCGCCTCCGTCGCCCGCGTGTGCGACCGGCACGATCCCGGCTGCGACCGCGGCCGCAGACCCACCCGACGAGCCGCCAGGGGTGTGATCGAGGTTCCATGGATTCCGCGTCGCGCCGTGGAGCTCGGGCTCGGTCACGCCGAGGATGCCGAATTCGGGCGTGTTCGTCTTGCCGAGGAAAACGAGGCCGAGCCTCCGGTAGCGGGCGAAGAGCTCCGAGTCCTCCTTCGGGACGTAACCCACCAGTGCGCGTGAGCCGCCGTTCCAAGGCGCGTTCGCGAGCCGACCGTCGAGATCCTTCACCAAAAACGGGACGCCGCCGAACGTGCCGGACGCGGTCTCGGCTTGCACCTTCGCCGCCTCGTCGAGGCGATGAATGACCGCGTTCACCTTCGGGTTTACGCGCTCGAGGATCGCGGTCGCGGTGGCGAGCAGCTCGCGCGCGGAGGCCTTCTTGGTTCGAACGAGCTCGGCGAGAGCGACGGCATCGTAGGTGAGATACTCTTCGGGGGTCACCGCCCTACGTTCGCGGAGGTCCCGAAGAAGGGCAAGACCCGTTCGCTCGTCGCGCTACCTCGTGCGCCTCGCGCCGAACGCTCCCCCTCGTCTCCCGCCGAACGACCCCGGGCGCAGACTCCCGAGCCGTTCGGCGGTCCGGCGCGATCGATTCCGGCGCGGTTACGAAGCGCGCGGCTCGAGGAAGGCCCCGAGGCCCATCGAATCGAGCATGCCCTTTTGCACCTGCGACGCGACGCCGTTGATGGTCTCGGTGCCTTGCCCCGTGAGCGGGTCCACGACGGTGCGGAGCGGGCGCTTGCCGACGGGGGTCTCGATCAGCTTCAAAATGGCTTCCGCGAACAGGATCGGGCTCGGCGCGTCCTTCGCGCTCGTCATCGTGTGAAGGGCCTGGCCGAGCTTCTCCGGGAGGTCGGCGGCGGTTCCGTAGGCGGCTCCGCGCTCCGGGTTCTCCGCCTGCGGAACGTTGGCGAAGAAGTCGGTCGCGAAGGCGCCAGGCTGAACGATGATCGAGTCGACGCCGGTCGCAGCGAGCTCGTAGCGGTACGCCTCTGCGAGCGCTTCGAGCGCGAACTTGCTCGCCCCGTAGACCCCCGTCGCCGGAAGGACGACACGCCCGAGGCCGCTCGTGACGTGGACGAGGAGCCCGCTTCGCCGCGCGCGCATGGCCGGGAGCACGGCCCGATTCACGCGCTGCACGCCGACCACGTTGACGTCGAGTTGCTGCGCGAGCTGGGTTGGGGAAATCGACTCGTTGTGGGCGAAGAAGCCGAAGCCCGCGTTGTTGATGACCACGTCGATCGGCCCGCTCTCCGAGATCTTCGCGATCGCCGCGTCGACCGAGGCCTCGCTCTGAACGTCGAGCTCGACCACGTGGAGCGCGACCTTCTCTTTCTCGGCGAACGCCCGCAGCGCCGAGGCCGCCTTCTCGTTCTTCTTCGTCACCCCCCGCATCGTGGCGAACACGGTGTGGCCCGCCTTGGCGAGGTACTCCGCGGTGAGCTTCCCGAAACCGCTGCTCGTGCCCGTAATGACGACGTTCATCTGCGAATCTCCGCTTGGGTTCGGTGAGGCGCCCTGCCTCACTCGATGCCGTCAGCTTCGGTCGTAGCGTTCGCTTCCGCAAGGGGAGTCACTTCTTTTTAAGAAGTTTTGCCCCAGCGACGTGGCTCGTTTTGCCCCTGCTGGGCCAAGGTTGCCTTGACAGCGCGGATTCCGTCGGCGATAACGCCCGTCCTTCACGCTTCCGGCAGGCATAAAACGCTTTCCCCGTGCACTCCGAGAGGTTTTCACGAGCGGGCGGCGGCCTCAGACCGGAGCGAACACGGAGCAACCCATGCCCAAGATGAAAACCCGAAAGACCGCCAAGAAGCGGTTCAAGCTCTCCGGCTCCGGCCGTGTGCGCCGCTCCAAGCAGGGCGGTAACCACGGAATGCAGGAGAAGTCGCGCAAGCGCATTCGCCGCCTCCGCAACAACGACATGGTCGACAAGACGCTCGAGAAGCACATCAAGCGTCTCATCCCCTACGGCTGAACGGAGAACAGGTAAGACATGCCCCGCGCAAAACGAGGATTCAAGGCGCGCCGTCGCCGCAACCGCATCCTGAAGCACGCTTCGGGTTACCACAGCGCTCGCTCTCGCCTCTTCGCCTACGCGAAAGAGGTCGTGATGAAGGCGTGGGTTTATGCCTACGCTCACCGCAAGCGCAAGAAGCGCGACTTCCGTCGCCTCTGGATCGCCCGCATCAACGCGGCCGCCCGGATCAACGGCACGAGCTACTCGCGCCTGATGCACGGCCTCAAGTCGGCGAACATCGGCCTCGACCGCAAAGTCCTGTCGGACATCGCGATCGTCGACCCGAAGGGCTTCGAGCAGATCGTCAAGTCCGCGAAGGCCTGAAGCCTCGCGGCTGGCGCGTTTTCCGACGACGTGACGACGCCCCGCCTCTCGCAAGAGAGCGCGGGGCGCGTGCTTTCCTGGGCTTGTCTGGATCCCGCGCGTGCGGCTGGCGGCCGTCAGGTCAATTGACGATCACCACGGCGTCCCGGCCGGAGTCGGCGGGCATCGGTCGCCCCGCGTCCTCGGACGCATCGGGGCCGGCGAGCGCGTCCGGCGTCATCGCTTCGTCGCCAGCGTCGAGCTCAGGTGAGGGGCCGTCCGGCCGCGTGAACGCATCCGGCTCGGTGTTGATGGCGGCGTCGATCGACGACACGTCCGGCACCGCGGCGCCATCACGGAGCACCACCGCTCCGTCTGCCAAGATCACGTTGCCTGCGTCGTCGAGTGTCGCCCCCGGAGGGAGGTTGGCTCGTTTGTTTGGGTCGACGCCCACGCCGCCGGGCGCGATCCTGCGTTCGTGCTCCGGGATACAGACGCCGTCCAGGCACTCGGCGGTCGACGACTCGCACTTTCCACGGAAGCAGGTCGCGTCCTCCTCGCACGTCACGCCGCGGCAGCGATCGTCGAGGTACATCGGGACACGGAGGCCGCGGTGCTCAACGAACTTCACCCGTCGACGGACGACCACGCAGTAGGGCGGGATCGAGGGCTTCGGCTTGCCGTCAGGGAGCAGATCGTCGCACTCGTCCGGGTCCCCTCCGTTGGTGTTGAGCGTCACCTGGATTTGCTGGACGTGCTCGCGCGATTCGTCCTTCTCGGGGAGGAGCGTGAAGTTGCCGAGGTAGGCCGAAGCTGCCATCGGATCGCAGCGCTCGAGCTCGCCGTCGTTTTGGCGCACGTCTTGGGGATCGGCGTCGCGGTGGATGCGGCGGACCCGCACGAGGTACCGCGCGCGCGCGCCGCTCGCGGCAGCACACAACGAGGTGTCGCTCGTCATCTCGGCGTCCATCTGAGTGGCTTCGAGGCACGCAGCGAAGAGCGCGAGCGTCGACAGCGCGGTCGCCGCCGCGAGCACCTTCAACATCACCCACGAGCGGGGTCGTCGTTCCGAAATGGCTTCCAAGGGCGTCCCTCCGAAACGAACAGTGTAGCTCAAAGGCGCGGAGGTGCGCACGCGCTCGGCTTCCTGCTCGCCTCCTCCGCGCCTCCCCCTGCGTGTAACTCAAGCTACTGTCACGGGAATTTGGCGCGCGCCTTGCGCCTTCACCTTGGGCACGATCACGGTGAGCACGCCGTGTTTCATGGACGCCTTCACCGCCTCGGCGTCGATCGACTGACCGAGCGAGAACTGCCGCGCGAACGCGTGCGGGCGGCGTTCACGAAGGTGCGGCTTCGCCCCTTCTCGCGCGACCGACTTACGCTCCGCGCGCAGGGTGAGCACGTCGTCGGCGACGCTGACCGTGACGTCGGACTCGGCGAGGCCGGGGAGATCGACCGTGATCTCGTAGGCCGTCTCGGACTCCCAGACATCGGTCGGAGCGGACGTCTCGGCGGTGCGGTTCGGGCGGAGCAGCTCGCGCTCGAAGAGGTCGAAGGGGGAGAGGACGCGGTCGAAGGGGCGGACGGTGCTGGACATGGCGGTGGCCTCCACGCGAGAGCCTCGGCTCACGCGAGCGATGAGTGGAACAGGCACGCAGCCGAGGAACGACGCCGCCGATACATGCACCATGCACATACGCGCGCGGCCGGGGCTCCGGGGTCACCGGGGCGTTCGCTCTCTCGTCTACGCGACCATTCGTAAGCACCGCACCGAACGTGTAAAGGGCCTTTGGAGGGAGTCGTGCCAAACGACTTCCGTGCTGGAAAAAAGGCCTCGAAGCAGGCTCGTCCCTCTCCTCGTGGTTACAGACGCGCCGCTTCCCCGAGCACCTCGCCCATGAAGTGGAGGAGCTCCCACTGCTGCTCGAACGTGGGGTCGCCCTCGACCTCCACGTGACGGATCGCGGGGCTCACCACCGCTTGCCGCAAGAGGCCCGCGGGCACGTCCTTCGCGAGCCACAAGGTCTCCGACGACGGGATCACCGAGTCGTCGGCGCCGTGGAGGAGGTAGACCGGCGCGCGCAGGCCGCCGAGGTGTCCGTGCGGCGAGACGCCGGTGTCCTCTCCCTCGTGCGCCTTCACGATGCGGAGCATCTCGGGCCTTAGGCCGGCGAGATCGGTGGTGAAGATCTCTTCGAGCTTCGCGTTCGACGCGGGGCTCGTTCGTTTCGCGTGCTCGCGGGCGATGTCGCGCTTCTCCTGAAGCCACGCGCGGAGGGCGAGGCGCGCCTCTTCGCGATCGGGCGCGGGGAAGAAGTCCTCGACCCGATTGTAGACGAGCACCATCGCGCCATAATCGTGGGCTTTTTGCGCGCGGAGCGAGCCGTCGGGGAGGCCTATCGTGCTCGTCGCGAAGAAGCGCAGGGTGCGCGCGAGATCGTCGTGCGCGCCGACCGCGACGACGAAGCCGACCCGGTCGCGGTGCTCGGGCCGCGCGGCGGTTAGGAGCGCGATGCCACCTCCGAAGCTCATTCCCATGAGGCCGACCCGCTCACGGCCGGTGCGCTCCGCGAGCATGACGAGGCTCGCGCCCACCGTGTCGATCGAGCGAGGGTCCACATGGTAGTCCGAGAGCTCCACGATCTCGGGAGTGAGCACGACGACGCCGGTGTCGGCGAGCGCGGTCGCGAAGCGCATGAGGCGAGACTCGTCGATGCCGCGGTAGTGCACGCCGTGCACGAGCACGACGCCGGGGAGCCCTGTTTTTCCCTTCGGCGCGTACAACTTGGCGCGCACGTCGCCGCGCGCGCTCGGCACGACGACCTCGGTCACGTCGACGGTGGTGACCTCCGACTTGGGGTTCGCGAAGCGTCCGAGGAGCTCCGCGGCGGCGACGTGCTCGCGGGTCGGCCGCACGAGGAGCACCACGAGCGCGACGAGCACGAGCAACATCCGGCGCGCGTTCGACGTCCTCGGCGCGGTCGAAGCCGCGATCCGCGACGTGCCCTCCGGTCTTCCGAGGCGCGCCTCGCCCGGGGCCGCTCGGCCCGAGGGCGGAGGAACGAAGTCTCGTGACGAAGGCGAGGCAGGCATAGGAGCGAGGGTCGCGACGAGAGGGGAGAGGGCAGGAGGCTCGGCTGTGGCGTTCATCGAGGGCATCCTTTCGGGTGCAAAGAAGGACGCTCGGGGCCGGGAAAAGAGTGTCGCAAGCTCGTCATCGCTCGTCATTCGTTGTCGCGGAGCGAGGGACGGCGTTGGTTTGTAAGGTGTTGATTGTACGAGTTAATTCCGAAGTGACGCACCTCACGCTCGTCATTGTCCGGGAACGTGCTTTACCTGGACGCACCGATGCGGACGATCCTGCACGTCGACATGGACGCGTTTTATGCGTCGGTCGAAGAGCTCGACGATCCGAGCCTGCGCGGAAAGGCGGTGCTCGTCGGGGGCGCGTTTCGGCGTGGCGTGGTGGCGGCGGCCTCGTATGCGGCGCGGAAGAAGGGCGCTCGATCGGCGATGCCGATGGCGGAGGCGCTGCGAAGGTGTCCGGAGGCGATCGTGGTGCCGCCGCGGCGCGAGCGCTACGCCGAGGTGAGCGCGCGTGTGTTCGCGATCTTTCGCCGGTACACGCCGCTCGTGGAGGGGCTCTCGCTCGACGAGGCGTTCCTCGACGTGACGGAGAGCGCGTCCCTCTTCGGGGACGGCGAGGCGATCGCGAGGGCGATACGCGCTGCGATTCGGGCGGAGCTCTCCCTCACGGCGTCGGCGGGGGTGGCGTCGTCGAAGTTCGTCGCGAAGGTGTCGAGCGATCTCGAGAAACCAGACGGGCTCGTCGTCGCGCCACGCGATCCTCGAGAGCTCGCCGCGTTCCTCGCGCCGCTCGCGGTCGATCGCATGTGGGGCATAGGCCCGAAGACGGCGCCGCGCCTCCGCGAGCTCGGGTTCAAAACGTTCGGCGATCTCGCCGCCGCGAACGTGGCGAGCCTCGCGCTCGTGCTCGGGAACATGGCGGCGCGGGCGAAGGAGCTCGCGCGCGGACAAGACGATCGTGAGGTCGTTCCTTTCGGCGACGCGAAGAGCATCGGCTCGGAGTCGACCTACGAGCACGACATCCACGGGTTCGAGGCGATCTCGCGCGCGGTGCTCTCCCACGCCGAGATCGTGGCGCGGCGCCTCGTCGCCGAGAAGCTCCGTGCGCGCACCGTCGCGGTCAAAATCAAGCTCGCGGACTTCACGCTCCTCAGCCGTCAAGCGTCGCTCGAGGAGCCCGTCTGCGACACGCAATCGATCCACGAGGTCGGCAAAGAGCTGATGTCGCGCTTTCCGTTGCAGGATGCACGGGTTCGCCTCGTCGGGGTCGCGGCGCACGGGCTCGTCGAAGAGCCGCACACGAGGCCTCTCTTCCCCGACGTCGAGCGCGAGCGCCGTGTGCGGATCGAGCGCCTCGTGGGGGCCGTGAACGAGAAGCACGAGGGAGCGGTCACACGCGCCACGTTGCTCGAAGAGCATCGTCGACGCGAGACATGGGTCGGCGTCGCGAAGGAAGATCTCGCGAAGGTCGTGACCGACGGCGAAGGCCCGCAACGGAACGACCGGGACCGGCGCTCGCGGCGTTGATCGCGTTCGTCAGTCGAAGCCGAGCTCCGGGAGCTCCCCGTCGAAGCCGAGCGCGACGAGCACGGCGGCGATCAGCACCGGACCAAAAATCGCGACCCACACGACGACCGCCTGGAGCCCCGAGTCGCGGAGCCCGATGGCGAGACTGCGCGCGTGGAAGGGGCGGCGGTCGCGCTGGACGAGTCCGTCCGCGAGCACGCGCAAGTGAACGTCGTCCTCCGCCCCGAGCTCGAAGATCTCGATCCGCTGTCCGCGCGCGAGCACCGTGAGCGCGATGCCGCCGCCCCGGAGCGCGGGGCCGACGTCCACGTCGGTGAAGCGCATCGGACGCGATCCGTCGATCGTGATGGTGGACGTGCGGAAGCACACGTCGAGCACGCCGCGCTCCAAGAACGGGAGCCCGAAGAAGAGCATGGCGAGCGCGGCCGATACGCCGGCGACGACGAGCTGCCACCCTTCCGGATCACGCGCCACGATCGCGGCGACGAGGCCGGCGAACGCGCCGCCGATCGTGCACGATGGCAGCGCGCGCGGAGACGAGCGCAGCGTCTGGTCGGCGAGGTCCACCTCGACCGTACGCAAGAAACGCGGCACGCGGATCTCGTCGTGGTCCATCGGACCGCTGAGCCGATGCCGTCGCCAGTGATGCGTCGGAAGGCCCCCGCGCGCCGAATTTTAGGGTTTTTTGCCCCCTCCGCGGGAGGCGCGCACGGGGCTCCCGTGTCGGTGGAGGGCCGGGGCGCTGCGTTTGCGGCGTCGGAAACGGCAGACAGCGGCGTCGGAGGCGGCCGGCGGCTTTTCGCGAGGGATCCAGGCCCGACTTCTGTAAAGTGCGCGACCATGAGACTCGGAAAGGCGCTCTCCGTCCTCGCGGCCATCGCGATGGTCACGGCGCTCGCCACCTCGTGCAAGCCCACGGAGGGCAAGAGCTGCCGCCAAGACGGGCGCGAGAGCTGCGTCGACGCGAAGAACGCGCTCGTGTGCCACAAGGGAACGTGGGAGCCCATGCTCTGCCGCGGCGTGAACGGCTGCCACAAGGTCGGCAGCGACGCGGAGTGCGACCAGTCGATCGCGGAGGACGCCGAGGTGTGCAACCTCGAGGGCGACGTCGTCTGCGGCTCGGATCAGAAGTCGATGCTCGAGTGCAAGTCGGCTCGCTGGGCGCGCACCGCGAGCTGCCTCGGGCAGAACGGCTGCGTGCTCGTCGGCAAGGTCGTCAAATGCGACAACACGGTCGCCGCCCTCGGCGACGCGTGCACCCACCCCGACGACTACGCCTGCTCGCAGGACAAAAAAGTAGAGCTCGTCTGCAAGGACGGCCGCTTCAGCGTGTCGGCCACCTGCCGCGGTCCGAAGGGGTGCGGCGTGGTCGCAAAGCAGATCTCGTGCGACGACACGAAGGCCGTGTTGAACGACGCGTGCGGCAAAGACGGAAGCTACACCTGCGACATGGAATCGAAGTCGATCCTGGTCTGTCGTGGCGGCCACTACGTGGTGGACGAGCCCTGCAAAGGAAAGCTCAACTGCCGCGTGCTCGGCACGAAGGTGGGCTGCTTCTGATCGGCGCGCGCGCCGACGCTTAGTCAAACTCGACGGCTCGGGGTAGGAGGGGACGAGATGCAGCTTCACGCGATAGAGGGAAATCGGCAGCGCCTCGATGGCGGCGCGATGTTCGGTAACTGTCCGAAATCGATGTGGGAAACGTGGTGTCCGCCAGACGAGAAGAACCGCATCTCGCTCGCCTGCCGTGGGCTCTTGGTGCGCGAGGACGGGGGGCGGAACGTGCTCCTCGAGACGGGCATCGGCTCGTTCTTCCCTCCCAAGTTGCGCGAGCGTTATGGCGTAGAGGAAGAGCAGAGCGTGCTCCTCGAGTCGCTCGCGGCGCTGGGGCTGCGCGAGAGCGATATCGACGTGATCGTGCTCTCGCATCTGCATTTCGATCACGCCGGTGGGCTCCTCGCCCCATGGCAAGAGGCCACTCCTCATCGCCTCGCGTTCTCGAAGGCTTCTTATGTGGTGTCGGAGCGTGCGTGGGAGCGCGCGAAGAACCCGCACCCGCGCGACAAGGCCTCCTATGTGCCAGAGCTGCAGACGCTCATGGAGGCCACTGGGCGCGTCGAGATCGTCGGTGGGGAGACGTCGCGCCTCCTCGGCCCGAGCTACACCTTTTCGTACTCGGAGGGCCACACCCCGGGCCTCATGCTCACTCGCGTCGAAGGGGGCGAGCGTCCGGTCACGTTCCTCGGCGACCTCGTGCCCGGCACCCCGTGGGTGAACCTCCCGATCACGATGGGCTACGACCGTTACCCCGAGCTCCTCATCGACGAAAAGACGGCCATTTTAGGCCGAATTCTCGATGAGGACGGGCTCGCCTTTTACACCCACGACCCCAAGTTTTGCGCGAGCCGCCTTACCCGCGACGAAAAGGGGAAGATGATGGCGACCGACAAGCGCGCGACCCTCGCCTGAGGGCTTACGCTATTCATGTGGAGTGCACGTAACTCGCGGGGCGTCGCGGGGCGTCGCGGGGCGACATTGGTTTGTGCGCGGGGCGCACGGGCCGGTGGAGGAGAAGAGAGCGCGACGGCGCGGGGCCGTGGGTCGGCACGGTTTTGTGGCGGTGGG
>JAAFHV010000207.1 GCA_013297655.1 Myxococcales bacterium
CGTGCGCTCGCGGAGCGCGCCGTGAAGCGGGTCGGGGCCTCCGCGTTCGAGCCGATCGACGTGCGCGTGCTCGCCGCCACCCGCCGCGATCTCGGGGTCGAGATGAACGCGGGGCGCTTTCGCTCGGACCTCTTTTTCCGCATCGCGCAGGTAAGGATCGAGATGCCGCCCCTCCGCGAGCGGCTCATGGATATCCCCGAGGTCGTGACCGCCGTGTGCGCGCGGCAGAACCTCGCCGACAAGGCCGACGCGGTCATCGCCTGGATCGACAAGAACCTCTCTCAGCACGACTGGCCCGGCAACGTGCGCGAGCTCGTGAACGTGGCCGAGGTGGCCGCCACCCTCGCCGACTCCCCCGAGGCGATCGACGACGTGCTCACCCTCGCGCGCCCCGAAGGACGCGCTTCTTTCGGGGGGGCGGTCGCGAGCGACTCCGGCTTCACCGAGGCCAAGCGCGCGTCGATCGCCGCGTTCGAACGGAGCTACTTCGGAGAGCTCTCCGAGACGACGAAGGGCAACGTGAGCGAGATGGCCCGCCGCGCCGGCATGGAGCGCCATCACGTGCGCGCGTATCTCCGCAAGTACGGCATTCGCTGACCGCCCCACGGTCGCAGCGAGCCCATTTTCCAGCTCGAAGCTCGCGTTCGTAAAAAGATTGCGAGCGCTCACTCTCTATGTCAAGACATGGACATGGGGTACGACGTCATCATCAAGGGCGGGCTTTATTTCGACGGCACCGGGCGCCCGGCGAGCGTGCAGAACCTGGGCATCCGGGACGGTCGGGTGGTGACGGTGAGCGCGGCGCCTCTCGACGAGCGCGGGGCGGGGAAGCTCGTCGACGCCGAGGGCAAATGGGTCGTCCCTGGCTTCGTCGACTTGCACACCCACTACGACGCGGAGGTGCTCGCGACGCCCTCGCTCTCCGAGTCGATTCGTCACGGGGTCACCACCGTCACGGTGGGGAGCTGCTCCATCGGCACCGTGCTCGCCGACGCAGAAGATTGCTCCGATCTTTTCACCCGCGTGGAGTCGGTCCCGCGCGAGCACGTGCTCCCGCTCCTCCGCGAGAAGAAGACGTGGGCATCGGCGAAAGACTACGTCGCGTTCCTCGAAGGCCACCCCCTCGGGCCGAACGTGACGGCGTTCCTCGGTCACTCCGATTTGCGCGCGCGGGTCCTCGGCCTCGGTCGCTCGGTCGACGGCGACGTGCGACCCACGAAAGCGGAGCTCGAGGAGATGGAGCGCCACCTCGGCGACGCGCTCGACGCCGGGCTCCTCGGTCTCTCCACGATGACGAACCCGTGGGACAAGCTCGACGGCGATCGTTTCCGCTCCGCGCAGCTCCCTTCCACGTACGCGACGTGGGGCGAGTATCGGCGGCTGCACGCGGTGCTGCGCGAGCGCGGCGCGATTTTGCAATCGGCGCCGAGCCTGGTCACGAAGGTGAACGCGCTCCTCTTCATGGTCGAGAGCGCGGGCCTCTTTTTCCGCAAGTCGCTCCGCACCACGCTCATCACGTTGGCCGACGCGAAGTCGAGCCAGGGGCTCCACCGTGTGCTCGCGACCGTCACGCAGATGGTGAACCGCTTCTTGGGCGGCGATCTCCGCTGGCAGACGTTGCCCGTCCCGTTCGAGGTCTACGCCGACGGGATCGACCTCGTGGTGTTCGAGGAGTTCGGTGCTGGCGAAGCGGCGCTTCATCTGGCGAACGAGGTCGAGCGCAACGCGCTGATGCAAGATCCGGAGTACCGCCGGTCGTTTCGCCGCGACTACGAGAAAAAATGGTCACCGCGCGTGTGGCAGCGCGACTTCTTCGACGCCGAGATCGTCGCGTGCCCCGACGCAACCGTGGTCGGCAAGACGTTCGGCGCCGTCGCGGACACCCGCAAGGTGCACCCGGTCGACGCGTTCCTCGATTTGGTGGTGGAGCACGGCAAAAAGCTCCGCTGGCGGACCACCATCGCGAACCATCGGCCGCGGGAGGTGGAGCGCATGGTGAACGAGCCGGCCGCTCTCGTCGGCTTCGCCGATTCGGGCGCCCACATCCGCAACATGGCGTTTTACAGCTTCCCGTTGCGCTTCCTTCGTCTCGTGCGCGACGCCGCGCTCGAGGGTCGCACCGTGATGCCGATCGAGAAGGCGGTCCACCGCGTCACCGGCGAGATCGCCGATTTTCTCGGCGTCGACGCGGGGCACCTCCGCGAGGGCGACCGCGCCGATGTGTGCGTGATCGATCCCACCGCCCTCGACGCGCGGCTCGACGCGTACCACGAGGCGAACATGGAGGGCTTCGGCGATCTCGCGCGGATGGTGAACCGCAGCACCGGCACCGTCTCGTGCGTGCTCGTGAACGGCCGCGTCGCCTTCGAGCACGACGAACGCGGGGAGAGGTTCACGAGCGCTTTCGGCAAGGAGCGCGGGTTTGGTCAGTTTTTGCCTGGAAAAACGAAGAAAATCGAGGCCGTCGTCGCCGCGACGCAGCCCAAGGGCGACGCGCCTCGTGAGCGCGCCGTGAGCGCAGCGTGAAGGCTGCCCCTTCGACGCGCGCGAAAAAATCCGCGCCTCGCAAGGTCGACGTCCGCGCGCCTCGCACCCGCACCGCGACGAAGCGCCGCACGCAAGAAGAACGACGCGAGGGCACGATCCGGCTCCTCCTCGACGCCACCTGCGACGAGCTCTTCGAGGCTGGCTACGCGGGCGCCACCACGGCGCGCATTTGCGCCCGCGCCGACGTATCGCAGGGCGCGCTCTTCCGCCATTTTCCGACCCGTGAGGCGCTCATGGTCGCCGCCGCGGAGGACATCGGCGCGGCGATGCTCGCGAGCTACGAGGCGGCGTTTCGCGCCAACGTCGCTTCGAGCGAGCGCCCGCGGCCCGAGTCGGAGACGCTCGTAGGGGGCCTTCGCCTCCTCCGTGATCACTGCGCGACCAAGAAGAACCAAGCCTTCTACGAGCTTCTCATGGCAGGTCGTACCGACGCGCGTCTTCGTGAAGCGCTCCGCGGGCCGTCCGTCACGTACTACGCCGCGATCGAGCGCCTCGCCGTCGCCCTCGTGCCGAACCTCGCCGCGTCGCTCGGCCCCGCGTTTCCCCTCGTCGTCGACACGATGCTCGCGGTGTTCGACGGCGAAGCGGTGCACGGGTTCGTGCTCCCGGACGAGACCGCGCGCCGCGAAGGTCGGATCGAGCTCCTCGCCGGTCTGGTCGCCACCCTGGGAGCGAGTGCGAACCCGACGTAATCGTGCAATATGCACGTACCGTAGAGAGATGCAGCACGACGCATCGGCGACGCGGTCTGCTTATTTTGCTGCTTCGGCGGACACTGCCATCTCGAACCGCTTGTAGGGCGCCATGTCGACGTGGAAGTGGTCCTCGTGCCCCACGTAGCCGGGGCCGAGCACGACCCGGAACACGTCTTTCAGGCGCAGCGCGAGGCGATGAAGGAACCGTTTGTGCACCACGCCGAGGTCGCCTTGTGCTCGAAAGTGGCCGAGCACGCTCACGCCGAAGCCCCACTTGAGCTGTCCGGGGACGCCCTTCGGGAGCGTCGCACCCTTCGCGAGCGGCGGAAACGTGAAGGCGTCCACGTCGATCGCGTTGCCGAGACCGTGCTCGCTCACGAGGTTCGGGTAGCCCGGGATGCGACGGCAGTTGAACGCGCCCAGGTGGTGAATGCTCGAAGGGGCACGCCCGTAGACCTCGATCGCGACCGCGCGGACCACGCTCTCGAGCTCGCGCAGCTTGGGCACGAACGACGGGTGAACCGAGACCTGTCCGCTGAGCGGGACGACCGAGCCGCCGTAGAGCTGGAGCGGCACCTGCGGGCACCGAAACGTCCCTCGGGTGGGCACCTCACGCGGCATCTCGTCGAGCACGTACGCTGCGTCGGCGCGGGCGTCGTGGAAGGCGCACGTGAGCGCGGCAGCCAAAGCGAGAGAGACGAGGACGCGGGCGGAGGAAGACGGTTTGCGCATGCTCACCCTGTCGTCGCGCGACGTGCGCGCCGTGTGACATCGACGCGCGCGGAGCTCATCGTCTTGGGTGTGAGCACCGTCAAAACGTGACACAGCCCTCGAGCCCGAGCCCGCGGGTGCCGATCCGGACGCTCTCGTTCTTCGTCCCGAGGAGGAACGCCGCGCCCAACCCGAGGGTCGCCACCCCGAGCACGATGGGGACCGACATGGTCGCGTAAGCGGCGGTTTTTGCTCCAGAATATTCGGACGCTAGCCTCTCCCGCGCGAGCGCGTCGTCGGAGGCGTCGTGCTCGCTCGCGACCGAGAGGGCGTGCGCGTACTGGAACGCGGGGAGGAGGACCGAGAGCGCGGTCGCGCCGGCGCCGACGAAGATCCACACCGGCGAGAACGGGCGCACCGCGCGGACCTCGACCACGGGAGGTCGCGTTAGGACGCGAGGCAAGGCGTCGCGCGGCGTCGGCTCGGGCGGCACGATCTCGAGCGCTTCACCTTCGCGCACGTCGATTTCGCGCCTCACGTCGGCCTCTCCGGTGCGAAAAATGAGGGTGTGCTTTCCCGGGGGCAAGAGCGCCGAGAAGCCGCACGGGCGCGCCGTTCCTCCGTCGATCGAGACGAGCACGGGCGCCTTGCTCGAGACGATGCGCACGCGACCACGAGAACGAACGAGCTCGCCGATCCGCGCCTCCGCATCCTCGGCCTGTTTGATCACGAGGGAGGGGAGCTCGTCGCCTCTCGCGCGTCGTTTGCCGACCTCGTCGAGGTACGCGGCGTAAAGCTCGGTCGCGCGCGCCGCGTCGCCGAAGGCATCGTGGGCGCGCCCCAAGTTGAACGCGAGCCGATAGCCGCGCTCCGTGCCGAGCTCGCTGTAGATCGCCTGCCAGACCACGATCGCGCCCGCGAAGTCGCCCGCCGTGTACGCGTCCATGCCTCTTCGGAATCGCGCGCGGGAGGCCTCTAGATCGTTGTCTTCGCTCGTTTTTTCGCGCGGTGCCGCCTCGCTAGCCGTGGGGCTTTGCGCGCGCGCACGACCCTCGAGCGGGGAGGCGAGCAGGCCCGGCACCGCGATGACGATCGCAGTCGTGAACGCGAGCGTGCGAGCGAAATCAGAACGGAGTCGGATCGACATTGAGCCGGAGGTGCGCGGAGGGCTTCGGCGCGGCGGAAGAAGAGGGGGCGACCGAGGGCGCGCCGCTCGCGGTGTTCGGCCGTGTCTCGCTCGCCGCGGTGGCGATGGGGTGCGCTGCGATTCGGACGGAGGGCGCGAGGCTCGACGCCGACGCGCTCGCGAGGGTCGACGCGCTCGGCGACGGCGACGGCGCCGAGGGCGAGGTGGGGGCTACCGCGGCTCCGTGCGCGCCAGAGTCCGAGAACGTGTCCGCTCGCGCGGCGACCGCGGACGACGTGGGCGGCGTGGTGGTGCCTGCGTCGGTGCTCGTCCTCGTTCGTGTCGCGGCGTAGGCGAGGGTCGCTCCGAGAGCGGCGACCAGAACGGTGGCCGTCACGGCCGCGGTTCGTGAGCTTCGCCGGCGCGGGTGGGTCTTCGAAACGACACCCGACGGCTCGTCCGCTGCGGCGCCCTCCTGCGGCGCAGGCCCCGGCAGGCTCGCGCGCACGGGCTCGATCGCGCTCGAGAGAGCGCGCGCGCGTTCGTCGAGGGCGGCCTCCGCGACCCGCTCGACCCACTGCGAGAGCTCTGCGCGGCGCGTGGCGTGGGTCTCCTCGTCCGATGTGTCCCCGTCGCGGGTGTACGCCACGAGGCGGCGACAGACCTCGAGCGCGGTCGTGGGTCGCTCGTTCGGATCGCGCGCCACGAGCGACGCATGGAGGTCCGCGAGCGCGTCGTCGCTGGAGAGCCGCGGGGCGGTCTCGAGCGCCAGCTTGCGGAGCACGTCGAGCTCGGTGCCGCCTCCCCACATCCGTGCATCTTCCACGCATTCGTAGAGCAGCGCGCCGAGGGCGAACAGGTCCGAGCGCCGGTCGAGCGCCTCACCGAGGCCCTGCTCGGGCGACATATACGCAGTCTTTCCGCGTACTTCGCCGGTCTTGGTGAGGCCCTGCGCGCTGTCCGTTTTGGCGACCCCGAAGTCGAGGAGGACCACGTCGCCGTCGCGCGAGACCATCACGTTCTGTGGCGACACGTCGCGGTGAACGAGGTTGAGCGGCTTCCCATCCGTATCGACGAGCTCGTGCGCGGCGTGGAGGCCGCGCGCGAGGCACGCGACGAGGTGGGCGGCGAGCGCGCGGGGGAGGCGCTCTCCGCGTTCGTGCGATCGTGCGAGGAGGCGGTCGAGGGGGAGACCATCGACGAAGTCCATGACGAGGTAAGGCTCGCCGTCTCGGTCGCCCACCTCGTGGGTGCGCACGACGTTGGGGTGCCGGAGCTCCAGCGCGACCCGTGCCTCACGGAGGAAGAGCTCGCGTTTCTCCTTCGATCGCGTGAGCTCCGGCAAGAGGGACTTGCGCGCGAAGCTGCGGCCCTCGTCGTCGAGCACGAGCCACACCACGCCCATACCGCCGCGTCCGAGCTCCACCACGTCACGGAGCGCGCCGGTCCACGGCGCCGCCTCGCGCGGGCCCTCCGGCCCGCGGGAGCTCGCGCGCGCCTCGGCTGTGGTGGTCGTCGGCATCTCTCGAGAGCGTAGCAAGGGATCCCCGGTCGACGCACACCTCTCGCCGCGCCGTGCTCTCGTGTACGCTCCTCTCGTGACGTGCGCGCGCGCATCCCGGAGGCCATGGATTGCGCTCGCTGCCGTCACGGTCGCGCTCTTCGGCTGCCTCCCGGATCTTCGCGTTTTTCCTCCTGAAACCACGGGTGGTCGTTGCGGCGACGGCTTCACGGACATCGTCGGCGAGAGCGGCCCGCGCGAAGACTGCGATCCGGGCGAGGGCGCGGCCCCTGGGTGCACCGCCGGTTGCGCGCTCGCGTGCGAAGGGGGCAGCTCCGTCGCGACGAAGCACTGTTACTTCGTGGCCGGGCGCGCCTCGTCGTTCGGGGCCGCGTCCGAGCTATGCCGCGCCGCCTCGGCCCACGTCGTGACCTTCGCCGGTGACGACGAGGTTCGCTCCGCCGAAGCCGCCGCGCCGTCGAGCGCCTATTGGATCGGGCTCACCCGCGACGCGACGAACGTCTACGCGCCCGAGGGCCGCGACGAGCCCGGCTTCCCCGAAGCGCCCGAGCGAGGGCCATGCTCGGGGTGTTTCGCGCGGACCGGAGACGACGGCCGCTTCCCCGACGCCCCCGCGTCGCCTTCGGCGGGGGCCATCGGCTGTCTCGTCGCCGATCCCGGCCTCCGCGGCCCGTGGAAGCGCACCTCGTGCACGAACGCGGGCCGAGACTACGACGTGCTTTGTGAGCGCGAGCCGCCTGGTGCGCTCTCGGAGACGTGCACCGGAGGGATCTGCGTTCGCATCCCGCTGACCGAGAAGCGCTATCTCTACGTGCCGAGCCCCTCTGCGCCCACCGAAGCGAAGGACCTCTGCCGCACCCTGGGAGGCACCCTCGCCAAGCTCGAGAGCGCGGAGGAGCGAGAGGCCCTCGCCCGCCAGCTCGCGCGGATCGCGCCCGAGAGCAGCGTGTGGATCGGCCTCTCGCGCCAAACCGCGGAGGGACCGTTCCAGTGGGAGGACGGCACCCCCGAGACAACGAAGCTCTGGGCCGAAGGCGAGCCAGACAGGGAAGGTCGGCCACGGGCGGCCACCCGCGCGTTCCTCGATCTGCGCGGCTCGACTTACGATCGCAGGCTCCTCCGCGTCCCGCAGCCCATGGACGACAAGCCGCGCCCGTGTCTCTGCCAGTACTGAGGTCGCTGCGACGTGGCGTGCGCGCAAAATGAGAAGGGCCGCAACCCGTAGGTGCGGCCCTTGGTGCCACGAGGTGGGCTCCGGAATCAGCGGCCTGCGATGCGGTCGTTCAGGCGCTTCACGACGTGGGCGTAACCCTGGCCCGGCGTGTTGAGCATCTTGTGGAACTGCTCGTAGTAGTTCTTCGTGAGGCTCGAGCCCTCGGTGACGATGTCGGCCACGCGGTAGTTGCCGGCTTGCCCGATGACGACGTAGTCGACGGTGACGGGGGCTTCACGAGGGTTCACCTTCGACTTCGCTTCGGTGCGGATCTTCGTGTCGCCGGTGGCGAGGGGGCGCGAGCCGACGAACGCGATGTCGTAGTCGAGCGTCTTCGTGAGGGTCTTGCGGTAGTTGCGCTCGACGAGCTTCTTGAGGAGGCCGGTGACCTCGCGTTTCTGCTCGTCGTTCAGCGAATCCCAGTGGTTTTGGCACTGCGAGATCGAGGGCGGGCAGGGCTTGCCGAACGTGCGGCGCGCGAGCTCGTCGTAGTCGACCATGCGATCGAGCTCTTGCGAAATGGAGGCCTCGCGCGATTGGGCAGCCGGCTGACGAAGAAGCGTCGCGAGGCGGCCGTGCTCTTGTTCGACGAAGGCTTGCGCGTTGGTCTGCGCGAGGGCAGGCACCGCGACGCCCAAAGTGAGAGCGAATGCCGAGACGGCGAGGATGTGACGGACGCGGCGCAAGCCACGCGCGAGGGGGAGCAATCCGAGCTTCATAGGCAACTCCAAATGAACGGTGCCGGTGAGGCAGCCTAAGGGCAGTCGATAGCAAAAGATGCGCCAGGCGGTAAAGCGAACGGCGACGACCGCGTAGCTCGCTTCGGGCCGGGGAGCAATCGAGTAGACGGCGCGCAACCGAGCCGATTCAGGCGCGACCACAAAAACGCGTAGTTTCGATGGTTTAGCTAAGCGTAACGGTCGCCAGCGTGAGCGAAAAAACTGCGCCGCCACCCTCTGGGCAGCGCACCTCGATGCGAGCTCCTTGGGCGGCGTGGTCGTCGACGATTCGCTTCACGACGGCGAGGCCGATGCCAGCCCCTGACGCCCGTGTCGTGTAGAAGGCGTCGAAGATTCTCGCTCGGTCGTTCTCTGGGATGCCGGGCCCGCCGTCCTCGACCTCCACGACCGTGGTCTGGGCGCCGGGGAGCACACGAATCGTGACGGTGGAGCCTGCCCTCGTGACCTGCACGCCGTTGCGGACGAGGTTCCACAGCACCTGCTTCATTTGCGACGGATCGCACTCTGCGAACGCCGCGCCCTCGGGACCTTCGTAGCGCACGAGCACGTCGCCGGCGGCGCTCCGCTCCGAGTGTGAAGCGAGGGCGCGCACCTCTCGCGCGACGCCCGCAAGATCGACCGGCTCCATCTGCGGCTTTCGCGGCTTGGCGAGGTCCATCATGTCGGTCACGAGATCGTTCAAGCGCAGGGACTCGCGGTGGATGATCGCGCAGAGCTGCTTGTCCTCGTCGCCGAGGGCGGGGGACTCGCGGAGCATCTCGACGCTCCCCGAAATCGAGCCGAGCGGGTTGCGAATCTCGTGCGCGAGGCCTGCCGCAATGCGCCCGAGCACCGCGAGACGCTCCGCTTCGTCGGCGCGCGCGGATTCGATGACGAGCTGCCCGCCGGTGCGCTTGAGTCGCTCGGCGAGGTATCCCGCGAGGGACGCGACGAGACCGATGCCGAGCGCGCTCGTGAGGAGCGGATACGAGACGGCGTCGAGGCGGGTCGCATACGACGCCGCGAGTTGGTCGCCGGGCGGAACGATCGCCTTCGTGACGAAGCCGAGGCACAGAAGCGCGAACACGACGATGCCCGTGATCGCGGCGACGGACGCTCCGCGGAGGCCGATGAGGACCGCGCCGACGAGGCACGTGAGGCCATAGAACGAGGTCGCGCCGCTGCCCGGTCCGCCCGTGACGTAGACGATCGCCGTCCACGTGATTTGGTCGAGCACGAGCTGCGCGTAGGCGAGCCGCTCGAAGTGGCCACCGGTACGGAGCACGAGCGCGTAACCGAGCGCGGTGCCGAGCGCCACCCCGAGGGTCGCGAAGAGCACCCGTTCGCTCTCGGGGAACTTCGCGAGGTCGCCCTTGAGGTAGAAGAACGACGTCGCGAAGACGAGCACGAGGAGGAACGCGAGGCGCAGCCCGGTGACCCACGCGAGGCGCGTCCCGAGCTCCTGCTCGCGCGCGCTGGTCGCAGGAACACCGAGCTTCACGGGTGCACGCGCGCGCTCAGGTGGTCTTGATCTTCCCGGCGATGCTGAAGATCGGGAGGTACATCGACACGAGCACGACGCCGACCGTGCCGCCGATGCCCACCATCATCATCGGCTCGATGAGGCTCGTGAGGGCCGCAACGGCGACGTCGACCTCGTCTTCGTAGAAGTCTGCGATCTTGGTGAGCATTTGGTCGAGAGCGCCGGTCTGCTCACCGACGCCGACCATTTGAACGACCATCGGGGGGAACACCTTCGACTCCGCGAGCGGGGACGCGATGTTCTTGCCTTCGCTCACCTTTTGGCGCGCGTAGAGGATGGCGTCTTGGATGATGAGGTTGCCCGACGTGCGGGCGACGATGTCCATCGCGTCCAAAATAGGAACGCCGGACGTGAGCAACGTGCCGAGCGTGCGCGTGAAGCGCGCGACGGCGATCTTTTTGAGCACACCGCCGACGACGGGCATGCGGAGGAATACGCGGTGCGCCGCGCGCTTGAATGGGGTGCGGCTGTACGCGACCGTCCAGCCGAAGATGAGCCCGCCCACCCCGAGGAAGATGAGGATCGCGTGGTTCGTGAAAGCTTCGGAGGCCCAGACGACCTTCTGCGTGAGCCAAGGCAGCTCGTCGTCGGAGCCGAGGTCTTTGAAGATGCCTTTGAACTGCGGGATGACGAACCCGAGCAAGCCGACGAGGAGCGCGATGAAGATCACGAAGACGACGGACGGGTACACGAGCGCGCCGGTGACCTGCCGGCGCAGCTTCACGGCCTTCTCGTTGTACTGCGCGAGGCGGTTCAAGATCGTGTCGAGGATGCCGCCGACCTCGCCCGCTTGGACGAGGTTCGTGTAGAGCTGATCGAACACCTTGGGGTGGCGGCGGAGCGAGTCGCTGAACGTGGACCCTTGCTCGACCGAAGCTTTCACGTCGGCCAAGACGACCGCAAAGCGCTTGTTCTCCGTTTGGCCCTGGAGGATGTCGAGGCACTGCACGATCGGCAAGCCTGCGTCGATCATGGTCGCGAAGAGGCGCGTGAAGGTCACGAGGTCCTTCGCGCTCACGCCGGAGCCGAACTGGATGTTCAGCGAGGTGCTCTTCTTTTTCACCTTCGTCGGCATCAGCTGCTGCGAACGAAGGCGTTGGTTGACGATCGACTCGTCGTCCGCCTCCATCGTGCCGCGTCGCAAATCGCCGGCCCGGCCGCGTGCTTCCCAGACGAACTCCGCCATCCCTCGAGCTTATCGGGGCGGGGCATGTGCGGTCAAAAGGGTTGCGGTCTTTTTGCCGGAATTTTCAGGCCGTTCTTGGGATGTGGTTGAATGTCGGCGTGACGACGCGAGAGACGCCGGGCGAGGTCGCGTGCGGACGAGCGTCGGCGCTCGCGGCAGAGCTCGTGAGCGCCGGCGTCGCACGGGACGTGGCTGCGGGGTACTTCTCGCCGGAAGGCACCTGCTTCGTCGGCGGTGCGGACGACACGTTCTTCGATCTCGCGAGCCTCACGAAGCCGATGACGGCCGTCGCGTTCGTGGCGGCCGGGCTCCCGAAGGACGCCCCGCTCGCGCATTTTCTGCCCGAGGTTCGGGGCACGCCCGTCGCCGACGTGACGCTCGAGCTCCTGTTCGCCCACCGCGCCGGCATGCCAGCCCATATCTCTCTGTTCGAGCCGATGCTCACGGGCGGCCGTGTCGATCCCGCCGAGGCGCTCCTCGTCGCGGCGCGCTCGCGGGAGCCGCTGCCGGCCGGAGGCGTGTATCCCTCGGTGTACAGCGACATCGGCTACGTGCTCGCAGGAGCCGCCCTCGCGCGGGCGATGTCGGCGCGCGACGCCGGTGAGGTGATCGAAGAGCTCGTCGCGACGCCGCTCGGGTTTTCGCACGGGCTGGGGACGGCGCGAAGGCTCCGCGCGGTCGCCGATTTCGACGCGCGCGTCGCGCCGACCGAGGTCGCCGCGTTCCGTGGCGGGGTGGTCCGCGGCGCCGTCCACGACGAGAACGCGTGGGCCCTCACGAGCGACGGAGGCTCCGGTCACGCGGGGATGTTCGGCACGCTCGCGGCGGTGCTCGCGTTCGCGCGCCACACGCTCTCCCTCCGCGACGAGGCCGCTTGGCTCTTCGTCCCGCGTCCGAACGGCACCCACCTCGCGGGTTTCGACGGCAAGAGCCCCGAGGGATCGAGCGCCGGACGTGTGCTCGGGCCCGCCACCTATGGCCACCTCGGGTTCACCGGCACGAGCTTTTGGGTCGATCCGGACGCGCGCGTCGGGGTATCTCTCCTCACCAATCGCGTGCATCCTACACGCGACAACACGAAGATCCGCGAGGCGCGTCCGCGCGCTCATGACGCGCTCGCCCGTCTCGCCAAGTCCGCGTCCGCGCGCGGCAATTCCTCGCAGCCCGCCTGACGCGGCCCGCAGCGCGTGGTTCCCTTATTTCGGCGCGCGCCCTAACCTTCGGAGCTCCTATGGCGCAGACCGAGACACCCGGCACGCAGGCGGAGGCCAAGGCGCCCGCGTTCGCCGATCCGATCTCGGCCTCGCCGGTCGACGAGTCGCCCGCTCCGGCGCCGGTGCTGCCCCCGCAGCGCAAGCTCCCGAGCGCACGGCCCACCGCGTTGGTCGCGAAGCCCACGTACCGCAAGGTGAGCGCGGCGCGTTGGCGCTTCGTCCGCGCCTACTGGACCACGTTCCGCGTGATCGGGAGCTACATGTGGCTGTCGTTCATGGGGCGCTTGCGCGGCCAGGCCTACCGCGAGGAGCGCCTCTCGGACGTGCACCGCCGCAACGCGAAGCGGGTGGAGGGCACCATTTTGGTGCTCCAGGGCCTGTTCATCAAAGTGGGGCAGCTCCTCTCCATTCTCGCGAACTTCCTCCCGGAGGAGTTTCGCAGCGAGCTCGAAGGGCTTCAGGATCAGGTCCCCCCGCGCCCCTACTCCGAGATCGCGCGCCGCATCGAGTCGGAGCTCGGCAAGAAGGTCTCCGAGCTCTTCGACGAGCTCGAAGAGGAGCCGATCGCGAGCGCGAGCTTGGGGCAGGTGCACAAGGCGCGGACGAAGGACGGACAGCTCGTCGCGGTGAAGGTGCAGCACCACGACATCGATCGGATCGTGAAGCTCGATTTGCAGACGATCCGCCGCATCCTGAGCATCGTGCAGTGGTTCGTGCCCATTCAGGGGCTCGACGGGTATTACCACCAGATAAAGGAGCTCCTCGGGCAGGAGCTCGACTTCGAGCGCGAGGCCGACAGCGTCGAACGCATCGCGAGGAACTTCGAGAAGAATCCTCGGATTCGCTTCCCGGTCCCGGTTCGTGAGCTTTCGACCAAGCGAGTGCTCACGAGCTCGTTCGTCGACGGCATCAAGCTGGGCGACGCCGCGCGGATCGAGGCGCTCGGGATCGATAGGAAAGATTTGGCGAATCGGCTGGTGCGCGCCTACTGCCAAATGATCTTCATCGACGGCGTCTATCACGCCGATCCGCACCCCGGGAACATCATGGTCGACGCGGAGGGGAACCTCATCCTCCTCGACTTCGGCGCGACGGCAGAGCTCTCCCAATCGATGCGGGAAGGAATCCCCGAGTTCCTCGAAGGTGTCATTCGCCGCGACACCGATCGCCTCGTGAAGGCGCTCCGCAAAATGGGGTTCCTCTCGCGCTCGAGCGACGAGGCGATGAGCGAGAAGATCATCGAGTATTTCCACAGGCGCTTCCAGGAAGAGGTGAAGATCGAGAGCCTCAACCTGAAAGACATCAAAATCGACCCGCAGCGCGGCCTCGAGAACCTGCTCGACCTTCGGAAAATGAACGTGGGGCTGAAAGAGCTCTCCGGCGTATTTCACATTCCGAAAGACTGGGTCCTCCTCGAGCGGACGATTCTTCTCGTCTATGGGTCGTGCTCGCTGATCGACGCCGAGCTCAACCCGATGGGCATCATCAAGCCGTATCTTCACGAGTTCGTGCTCGGCAATCGCGACTACGGACAAATCGCCCTCGAGACCGTGCGCGAGATGGCGCTCGGCGCGGTCACCCTCCCCGACGACCTGAGAAAGTTCCTCACCCGCGCACGGCGTGGCGAAATGGAAGTCCGCGTTCACGGCATGGAGACGGGCACGCGCGCCCTCTACGCCGTCGGACGTCAGCTCATCTATACCGCGATTGGGATCGCCTCCGGGTTCGCCGCGATGTCGTTCGACGCGCGCGGTCAGGTCGCGCAGTGCAAGGTCGCTTATGCGATCTGTGGGACGTGCGCGTTCCTCTTCGTGGTGTCGTCGATCTTCTCGCGACCACGCAGCGGTCGCTGACGCGGTCCGGCGACCCGCCGCGCGTGTGCGAGCGTGCGAATGGGCTTCCGATCGGGGGCCTCGCGCTCGTATAGGTCGAACATGTCGAAATACCTCCTCGCCATCGACCAGGGGACGACCGGAAGCACCGCGCTCGTCGTCGATCTCGACGGCACGACGTTGGGCCGTGGCACGGTCGAGTTTCCTCAGCACTTCCCGAAACCCGGCTGGGTGGAGCACGATCCGCTCGAGATTTGGGCCTCGGTCGAGGCTTCGGTGAAGGCGGCGCTCGCGCAAGCGAAGCTCGAGGGCAAGGACGTGTCCGCGATCGGCATCACCAACCAACGCGAGACCACCCTCGTCTGGGATCGCAAGACCAGCAAGGCTATCGCGAACGCCATCGTCTGGCAGTGCCGGCGCACCGCCGACACCTGCGACGCGCTCCGGAAGGCGGGCCACGAGCCGCGGATCAAGGCGCTCACCGGGCTGGTGATCGATGCTTATTTCTCGGGGACGAAGATCGCCTGGCTGCTCGACACCGTCGACGGCGCGCGTGCGCGGGCCGAGAAGGGCGAGCTCGCGTTCGGGACCGTGGACTCGTTCCTCGTGTGGCAGCTCACGAGCGGCGAGACGCACGTGACCGACGCGACGAACGCTTCGCGCACGCTGCTGATGGATCTCGGGAAGCTCGAGTGGGACGCGTGGGCGTGCGACACGTTGCGCGTGCCGGCGAAGGTGCTCCCGCGGATCGTGGGGAGCGCGGAGATCGTCGCGCGCACGAAGGGGGTCTCGTTCCTCCCCGACGGGATCCCGATCGCGGGCATCGCCGGAGACCAACAAGCCGCCCTCTTCGGCCAGGCATGCTTCGAGGAGGGAGACGCGAAGTGCACCTACGGGACGGGGGCGTTCGCGCTCATGAACATAGGGAAAAAGCCTACCCTCAGCACGCACGGGCTCGTCACCACGGTGGGCTTCCGGATCGGCAACGAGACGACGTACGCGCTCGAGGGGAGCTCGTTCATCGCCGGGGCGGCGGTGCAGTGGCTGCGTGACGGCCTCGGAGTCGTGAAGTCAGCGCAAGAAATCGAGGGCCTCGCGAGAGAGGTCGCGTCGTCGGACGGGGTGCATTTCGTGCCCGCCCTCGCCGGCCTCGGCGCGCCGCACTGGGACGCCGGAGCGCGCGGCGCGATCACGGGGCTCACACGCGGCACCACGCGCGCGCACCTCGCCCGCGCCACCCTCGAGGGCATCGCCTTCTCGGTCGCCGATTTGCTCGCCGCGATGGTGAAAGACGCGGGCCGCCCCCTCCAACGGTTGCGCGTCGACGGGGGCGCTTCGCAGAACGATCTGCTGATGCAGTTCCAATCCGACATCTCCAACGTGGGCGTCGAACGACCGACGGAGGTGGAGTCGACCGGGCGCGGCGCGGCGATGCTCGCCGGCATCGGAGCGGGCTTCGTCGATCTCGCGAGCGTGACCCGCATGCTGAAGCTCGGGAAGCGATTCGAGCCGTCGATGGCAGCCGCCGACCGCGCGACGCGCCTTTCGGGGTGGTCCGACGCGGTGGCACGAATTCGCACGAACTTATCCTAAAGGTATCGAAAGATTACGGCTCACTGGGCGCGTCGCGCCGATTCGATGCAGATTGCAGCGGATCGCGATCGTTCGTGCCGCGCCGATCGTGTGATCGAGCGGCGCCCGAGCCTGCCAGCGCATCGCGGACGTTGGGAAGTGGCCTTGGGGCTTGGTTCTTCGCGCGCGGCGTGAGACGCTTTGAAGTCGTTTCTTTCGCCCTCCCTCGCGGGCGATTCGTTGTGTCCGAGGACCCTTCCGGGAAACCCTTCCCGCGCTTCCGAACTTCCCTTTCGAGCCCTTCCGTCAGCCCCGGAAGGAACCTCGTGTCCCTGGACCGCGTCGAGCACTTCGCGCGGCCGCTTAGCCTTCGAAGGGAGCAGAGAATCTATGACTACCGACGAAACTGGACGCACGGACGTCCCCTTGCGCGACGTCCCCGTCGACTGGGAAGCCCTCGAGGACGCGTTCGAAAATAACGCGCCCGAAGTTCACAGCTACCTCCACCTCGCGACCGGCGAGGTCCTCCGCGTGGTCGACGGCGTCGCCGATCCGCAAATGCACGTGCGCATCAGCTCGGACCAGAACTACCTGCGCATCGACCCGGTGTCGTCGCGCGAGCAGTACCGCTGGATGGAGCGCTTCATCCCGATGGTGGACGATCTCGACCTCCGCGGAAAGCTGACCCAAGCCATCGACGGCAAAGGCGCGTTCCGCCGGTTCAAAGACGTGCTCATGTCGTTCTCGGCCGATCGCGAGCGTTGGTTCACGTTCCGGAGCGAGCGCCTCCGCACGTTCATGGAAGCGTGGCTCACCGCCCACGCGATTCGCGCGGTGCCGCGGCCGCAATGGGCCGACGCGCCGGACTCCCCCGAGAGCGAGCCCATGTCGGAAGCGAGCGCCGCCTCGGAAGAGGCTCCTCGTTCGCAGAGCGGACGTCGCGCGCGCAACGCCGAGTCGCTCC
>JAAFHV010000208.1 GCA_013297655.1 Myxococcales bacterium
CCGTGGCTCGTCGCGCCGGTCGACTTCTGCACGAGGAGCGGGAGCGCACCATTGGCGGTACCGAGGCTCTTCGCTTTCTCGAAAGCAGCGGCGATGTCGACCCCCTTCCCGAAGGTGAGGCGGGTCCCACCCGAGGCGCCGCCTTCGGTATGGCAGGTCGCGCATTTCTGAGAGAGCAAGTTCGGATAGAGCTTCGTTTTGAAGTAGTCCTCCGGGCTCTCGCAGCCGCTCTTCGTCTCGTCGCCTTTGGCCTTTAGCGCGTCTTCCGAGTCGCTGCAGGCCGCCGCGAACGCTGCGCCGAGGAGCGCGAACGTGGCGAGGATGGCGGTCGTCGAGGCCTTCTTTTGGAGAATGCTCATGATGGTGCTCCTCACGCCGACACCAGCCCGGGCAGTCCCGTCGCGTCCACGCCCGCGGGCGACGCGTCGACCCCCATCGCGAGGCATATCGAGGCGAGGAGCTTCTTGTGGGAGACCCCGCCGAACTTCATATAGCGGCCCGTCTGGATGGCACCGCCCGCTTTCCCCGCGATCACGAACGGAACCGACTTTGCGTCGTGCATCCGGCTATCGCCCATTTCTTTGCACCAAATGACGAGGCTCGAGTCGAGGAGGGTGCCGCCGGCGGGGTCGGGAGTGGCCTTTAGCTGCGTCAGTAGATTGCCGAATTGTTCGGCGAACCAGCGCTCGGCCTTGACGAAGTTCAAGACTCCCGCGGGGTCGGCGTCGCTCTTGTGGGAGAGCTCGTGGTGGGCCTCCGACACGCCGGCGAACGACATGACGAGCGGGCTCACCGTGTGGGAGAGCTGGAGGGAAGCCACGTTCGTAATTCCGCACGCGAGCGCGAGGGTCATCAGGTTGATCTGCGACTCGACGAGCTTGGGCACGTTGGCCGCGGTCTGCGGATCGAGCGCGACGGGGGCGATAGGGGCTTTGCAATCGCCGATTGGGGTGGTGAGCCGCTTCTCGATCGCGCGGACCGACGTGAGATGCTCCTCGACCTTCGCGCGCTCGCCAGGGCCGAGCTTCCGACCGAGATCGACGAGATCGCCTTTCACCACCGAGAGGAGCGACTGGCGCTTCGCGAGCACACGTTGCGCGGCGCCGGGATCGTTCGCGGCGCGGGCGACGTCGCCGAAGATGCGACTATAGGCCTCGAGCGGCTTGTCCTCCGGGCTCGCGAAGCGACCAGGGCCGGCATACGCCATCCGAGTTTGTGTCTGCGCGCCCCACGCGCTCGTCGCCACTCCGAGCTCGAGAGAGGGAAACTTGGCCGTGCTGGTGAGCTTGGAGGCCACGTATTGGTCGACCGAGCGCCCGCCGAAGATGCCGCCTCCGGGGGCCCCGGTGAGCATGCCCGCCATGCCGCCCTCGTGGTTGTCGAAGCCGTGGAAGTCGATGCCGTCGCAGACGACGAGATCGTTCTTGTGGGGAGTGAGCGGCTCGAGGATGGAGCCGGGCGCGAATTGAAACTGGGCGCCGTCGCCGGTGGGCCGGAAGTGACGGTGCACCGTGCCGTTCGGCGAGAAGAACAGGATGAGGCGCTTCGCCGTCTTGCGCGCGGGCTCGCCGTGGGCAGGCTCGGAGAAGGTGCCGAGCACCGAGCCGAGGAGGAGAGAGAGCCCGGCTCCGACCGTAAAGTTGCGACGCGAGATCATGCGGCCCCTTTTGCAGGGTTCACGCCACGCATAACCATCGAGAATTACAGGGGTATGAACTGCTCCGCGTGGATCCTTCCACATGGATGCGGCAGAGCACAGGTGTGCTCCCGGGAGCCTCGCGCACCATCGCACCACGCGAGCGCGAGCGCGGGATCCCCGCGCGACGAAGCGGGGTCAGTCGATCTTGACGGCGCGCACGGCCTCGTGTCCGAACGCGACGAACAGCTCGTCGGCGGCCGCGGGCGGCGTGAGGCGGCCGGCGAGCACGTCGGCCTCGACGCGACCGAGCTTCGCGGCGACGGCGGGGCTCGCGCGAAACGCACGCTCGAGACGATCGCTCACGAGCGACCACAACCACGCGCCCTGCTGCTCGGCACGCAGCGACGCGAGCTCGCCCGAAGCCTCGAGGGTGCGACGGTGGTCCTCGATCACGTCCCAGAGGGTGTCGAGCCCCTCCCCCGTGAGGCCCGAGATCGCGAGCGCCCGAACGTCCCAGCTCGGTCGCTTCTTTGGCAAGTAGCGGAGGGCGGCGCGAATGTCACCGAGGGCCACCCGCGCGCGCGATGCGTTGTCGCCGTCGGATTTGTTCACGCCAATCGCGTCGGCGAGCTCGAGGACTCCCTTCTTGATGCCCTGTAGCTCGTCGCCGGAGCCGGGGAGCGCGAGCACGAGGAAGAAGTCGACCATCTGCGCGACCGCCGTCTCGCCCTGCCCTACGCCCACCGTCTCGACGAGCACCACGTCGAAGCCGGCCGCTTCGCAGAGCAGCATCGTCTCGCGGGTGCGCCGCGCGATGCCACCGGGGCTGAGCCCGCTCGGGGTGGGGCGAATGAAGGCCTCCCGCTCGAGAGAGAGGCGCGCCATACGCGTTTTGTCACCCAAGATCGAGCCTCCGGAGAGGCTGCTCGAGGGATCGATCGCGAGCACGGCGACGCTCTTTTTCCGGGAGAGCAGCATCATGCCGAGGGCATCGACGAAGGTGCTCTTGCCCACTCCCGGCACGCCGGTAACGCCCACTCGCCGCGCGTTTCCCGTCTTGGGGAGCAAACGATGCAGGAGGGCCTGCGCGAGCGCGACGTCGTCTTCGTTCCGGCTCTCGACGAGGGTGATGGCGCGCGCGAGCACCGAACGGTCGCGATCGAGCACCCCACGCTCGTACGCGTCGAGGCCGAGGCGCGGACGCCTCGTGGTCATTCCGAAGATTCCAAACGATCGATGAGCGAGATCGCCGCGTCGGCGATCACGGTCCCGGGGCCGAAGATCTCCGCCGCCCCCGCCTCGCGGAGCGCGGGGTAGTCGTCGGGGGGAATCACGCCGCCGACGACGACGAGGATGTCCGGCCGCCCGAGGGCCGCGAGCGCCTCGCGGAGGGCGGGGACCAACGTGAGGTGCCCCGCCGCGAGCGAGCTCGCTCCGATCACGTGCACGTCGTTCTCCACCGCCGCGCGCGCCGTCTCCTCGGGTGTCTGGAACAGGGGCCCGATGTCGACGTCGAACCCGAGATCGGCGAACGCGGTCGCGATCACCTTTTGGCCGCGATCGTGGCCGTCTTGGCCCATTTTTGCGACCAAGATGCGCGGCCGCCGCCCCTCGCGCTCGAGGAAGGCTCGTGTTCGCGCTCGCACCGACTCCACGCCCTTCGAGTGCTCTCCCACCTCGCCAGCGTACACCCCGGAGATGGCGCGGATCTCGGCTTGGTGACGGCCGAACACCTTCTCGAGGGCATAGGAGATCTCGCCCACGGTAGCGCGCGCTCGCCCTGCGGCGACCGCCAGCTCGAGGAGGTTTCCCCCTTTGCCTTCTGCACACGCGGTGAGCGCGTCCAAGGCGCTCTGGCACGCCACGGCGTCGCGCTCGCGACGAAGGCGCTCGAGGCGCTCGATTTGAGTCTTCCGCACGGCGGCGTTGTCGACCTTGAGGACGGGGACCTTCTCGGGAGTGGCAAGGCGATGCCGATTGATGCCGATGATGGCCTGTCGTCCGGAGTCGATCCGCGCCTGGGTGCGGGCAGAGGCCTCTTCGATGCGGAGCTTGGGTACCCCCGCCTCGATCGCTTTGACCATGCCGCCGAGGCTCTCGATCTCGTCGATGTGGGCGCGCGCGCGAGCCGCCAGATCGTGGGTGAGGCGCTCGACGTAATAGCTGCCACCCCAAGGGTCGACCGGGCGCGTGGTGCCGGACTCGAGCTGGAGCTGGAGCTGCGTGTTGCGCGCGATTCGGGCCGAGAAATCGGTAGGTAGCGCGAGCGCTTCGTCGAGCGAGTTCGTGTGGAGGCTTTGGGTGTGGCCCTGCGTCGCCGCCATCGCCTCGATGCCCGTGCGAATCACGTTGTTGTAGACGTCTTGCGCGGTGAGGGACCAGCCCGAGGTCTGGCAGTGGGTGCGGAGGGCGAGGCTCTTTTGGCTCTTCGGGGAGAAGCGCGCCATGAGCTCGGCCCACACGAGGCGCGCGGCGCGGAGCTTGGCGACCTCCATGAAAAAGTTCATCCCGATGGCGAAGAAGAACGAGAGCCGCGGCGCGAACGCGTCGACGTCCATGCCCGCGGCGATGCCGGTCCGCACGTACTCGAGGCCATCGGCGAGCGTGTACCCGAGCTCGAGGTCGGCCGTCGCCCCTGCCTCTTGCATGTGATACCCGGAGATGGATATCGAGTTGAACTTGGGCATCTTCTGCGAGGTGAAGGCGAAGATGTCGGCGATGATCTTCATCGAGGGCGCGGGCGGATAGATGTAGGTATTCCGCACCATGAACTCTTTCAGAATGTCGTTCTGAATGGTTCCTTGGAGCTTCTCCGGGGCCACGCCTTGCTCCTCCGCCGCGACGATGTAGAGCGCGAGGATGGGGAGCACGGCCCCGTTCATCGTCATCGATACGCTCATTTTATCGAGCGGGATGCGATCGAACAGGATCTTCATGTCCAAGATCGAATCGATCGCGACGCCGGCCATGCCCACGTCGCCGATGACGCGCGGGTGGTCGCTGTCGTAGCCGCGGTGGGTCGCGAGGTCGAAGGCGATCGAGAGCCCCATTTGCCCGGCGGCGAGGTTGCGCCGGTAAAACGCATTCGAGTCTTCGGCGGTGGAGAACCCGGCATATTGCCGAATCGTCCACGGCTTTTGCACGTACATCGTGGGGTATGGCCCGCGCACGAACGGGGCGAACCCGGGCAGCGAGCCGAGGTGGGTGACACCCTCGAGATCGGCCGCGCCGTAGAGCGACCGGTGGGGGATGTGCTCGGGCGTGTCCCACGTTTCGCCGGTGCCGGCGGCGGCCTGCGGGCCGGGGGGGACGACGACCGCGTCGAAATCGAGAGTGGCAAAATCGGGAGTCGGGCGATTCATGACGAGCCCTCCGCGCGTGCTTCCAAGAGCTCGGTGAGAATGGCGACAGCGTCGCACCCTGCGAACACGAAACCGGAGAGGCCCGCCTCGCGGAGCGGCGCCTCGAGCGCGCCGGGTCTCCCGGCGAGGAGCACCCGATCGCAGCCGAGGGCGACGAGCGCGCGCACGCGGTCGACTGCCTCCGTCGCGTAACGCTCGTCTGCCCCGCAGAGGCATACGAGGGGCGCTTTTTCGTCGTCCGTGCTCTCGCGGCTCGGAATGCCACCCGCTGCGAAGAGGCCAGTCGCGAAGCCCACGCGCGCGCGTGATTCGGCGAGCGGGCCGAGCGTGACGAGCACCGCTTCGAGCGGCGTCGATCGTTGCTCGGCGAGGGTACGCAGGGCCTCGAAGGCCTCGGCGTCGCGGTGCACGGGGAGCGCGGAGGCAGACTTCGGGGGCCCTTCGGAGCTGGAAGCGAGCAGCGAGCTGGGCAAAGCTTCGCCGAGGTTCGCGAACTCCGACACTCCCAAAATGGCGACTTTTCGCTTCGCGATCGCGTCGAGGCGCGCGCTCCAGGTGGCCTCCAGCTTCGCGAGCAGTCGGCCGCTCTCGAGCGCCGGGACAATGCCCCCTTCGCCTTCGAGGGCCCGAAACCGAGTCCACCCCTCGCGGGCGAGCGCGTCGGTCATCGATTCCAAATAATACGAGCCGCCCGCCGGATCGGCGACCTTGCCGAGAAAGCTCTCTTCGCGGAGCACGAGACCGGTGTTGCGGGCGACACGCGCCCCGAGGGAGGAGACCTCACCCGCGAGCTGGTCGAAGGTCGCCGGCGTCACGAGATCGGCTCCGCCCAGAATCGCGGCGAACATCTGCGTCGTGACCCGAAGCATGTTCACCCACGGATCGCGGACGGCGAGGGTGCGCGACGAGCACACCGCGTGCACGAGCGTCTTCGGGAGGGCCTGCGCCCCGGACGCGACGAGCACCTTCTGCCAACACGTGCGGAGCGCACGCAATTTCGCGAGCTCCGAGAAGGTGTCGCGCCCGACCGCGACTTGAAAGGCGATCTGCGCCGCTGCGTTGTCGATCGGGAGACCGGAGGCCGCGAGCACGACGAGGTACTTCGCGCCGGTCGCGAGCGCGATCGCGAGCTCGTCGGCCGCGTCGGCGCCCGCGTCGTGGTAGGCGAGCGTCGAGACCATCACCGCGGTAGAGCCTGGCGCGCGCGCATCGACGTCACGCGCGGTCTTCGCGAGCGCGTCGAGATCGGCGGCGAGGGAAGTCCGAGGGTCGCGCGCGCGGTCTCGCAACGGATCGCAGTCGAGGACGAACGGCGCCGAGGAGAGCTGCGCGGACACGACGTCGGCCGCGCCCGCAGCGTCGGTCTCGACGACCAAGAGCCCGCCCGTTCGCGCCGCGAGCGCGTGCGTGCGCGCTACCCACGACGATTCACTCTCGTCTTGCTCCACCGGGTGGCGAAGGCAAATCCGGAACGAGCGCGCCTCCGCAGACCGCGCGAGCAGGCCCTTCGGGAGCTCGGTGTAGAGCGGCGCGACGGAGAGGCCCTCCGCCGTGCGGTGGACGAGCACCTTCTCGAAAGACGCTCCTCGAAGATCCTTTTCGACCTGCGCGCGCCAATCCGCGAACGTAACGGGGGGGAAGCTCATTGGACGGTTCCGTGCATGTTACATGTTGCGGCGGTACTGACCGCCGACGTGGTAGAGCGCGCCGGAGAGCTGCCCGAGGGTGCACACTTTGCAGGCCTCCATCAGGGCCGCGAACACGTTGCCTCCGTCGAGCGCCTCGCGTTCGACCGCCGCGAGGGCGGCCGCGGCGCGACCGTCGTTTCGCTTCCAAAACGCGTCGCGCGCGCCGATGGCGTAGTCCTTCTCCTCCGTCGTCGCGCGGATGACCTCCGGCGGCGCGACGGTGGGGGAGCCCTTCGGATCGAGGAAGGTGTTCACCCCTACGATAGGCAACGATCCGTCGTGCTTGAGCGTCTCGTAGTAGAGCGACTCGTCTTGAATCTTGGAGCGCTGGTACATGCGCTCCATCGCCCCGAGCACGCCGCCGCGCTCGGAGATGGCGCGGAACTCCTTCAGCACCGCCGCCTCGACCAGATCGGTAAGCTCCTCGATGACGAACGAGCCCTGGGTGGGGTTCTCGTTCTTGGAGAGGCCGAACTCCTTGTTGATGACGAGCTGAATCGCGAGCGCGCGGCGAACACTCTCTTCCGTGGGGGTGGTGATCGCCTCGTCGTACGCGTTCGTGTGGAGCGAATTGCAGTTGTCTTGGAGGGCGAGGAGCGCCTGAAGCGTGGTGCGAATGTCGTTGAACGCGATCTCTTGCGCGTGGAGCGACCGCCCCGAAGTTTGGATATGGTACTTGAGCTTTTGCGAGCGATCGTTACCGCCGTATTTGTCGCGGATCGTTCGCGCCCAAATGCGCCGCGCGACGCGCCCCAGCACCGCGTACTCCGGGTCCATGCCGTTGGAGAAGAAGAACGAGAGGTTCGGCGCGAAGTCGTCGATGTTCATCCCGCGGGAGAGGTAATACTCCACGAACGTAAAGCCGTTCGCGAGGGTGAACGCGAGCTGCGATATCGGGTTCGCCCCTGCTTCGGCGATGTGATAGCCCGATATCGAGACCGAATAGAAGTTACGTACTCGGTTGTCGATGAAGTGCTGCTGGATGTCGCCCATGAGGCGGAGCGCGAACTCGGTCGAGAAGATGCACGTGTTCTGCGCCTGGTCTTCCTTGAGGATGTCGGCCTGCACGGTGCCGCGGACGGCGGAGAGGGTCTGCGCGCGGAGCTTGGCATACACCTCCGGCGGCAGCACCTCGTCCCCCGAGACGCCGAGGAGGAGGAGCCCGAGGCCGTCGTTCCCCTCCGGCAGAGTGCCTTGGTACGTGGGCCGCGGCACGCCGCGCGCTTGGTAAATCTCGGCGATTTTGCGCTCGACCTCTTCCACCTTGCCCTGCGCGCGAATCCACTTCTCGCAGCTCTGGTCGATGGCGGCGTTCAAGAAGAAACCGAGCAACATCGGCGCGGGGCCGTTGATCGTCATCGACACCGAGGTGGTCGGATCGCAGAGATCGAAGCCGGAATAGAGCTTCTTCGCGTCGTCTACGCTCGCGATCGAGACCCCCGAGTTTCCGACTTTTCCGTAGATGTCGGGGCGCGGATCCGGATCTTCTCCGTAGAGCGTCACGGAGTCGAACGCGGTGGAGAGGCGCTTCGCGGGGAGCCCGCGCGAGACGTAATGAAACCGCTTGTTGGTGCGCTCGGGGCCGCCTTCGCCCGCGAACATGCGCGCCGGATCTTCGCCTTCGCGCTTGAGGGGGAACACCCCGGCGGTGAACGGGAACTGGCCGGGCGGGCTCTCGCGGAGGAGCCACGTGAGCAGGTCGCCCCAATCTTCGTACTTCGGGAGTGACACCTTCGGGATGCGCAGATGCGAGAGAGACTCGGTCACGAGGTCGAGCTCGATCACCTTGTCGCGAACTTGGAATTGGTACTTCGCGGCGGCATAGCGGCGCTTCGTCGCCGGCCACTCGTCGAGCAGCGCCTTCGACTCCGGCGCGAGGCGCCCCGCGAGGTCACGGTAGAGCTCTTCCAGATCGGCGAGGTAGGCGGGCTCGCCCTCCACCTTTTCGGTGACGTGGACCACGTCCTCCGGGCCACGCGGCTCTACGATTTCGAGCCGCTTCTTGCCCACGTTCGCGCGGAGCGCCTCCAGCGTTCCGCGCAGTTGGTACATGCGGCGCGCGATCGCGGCTTGCGCCTTCACGAACGCGTCCGCCGCGTCGCACGTCTCGGCGATCTCGGCGAGGTAGCGCGTGCGCTCCGGCGGGATGATCCAACGCTTTTCGCTCATCCCGGGAGTGAGCGCGGCGCGCGGCGCGAGCGGCGCCTTCGTCTTCGCCGAAACCACGTCCATCAGCGTTCGGTAGAGGCGGTTCATCCCCGGATCGTTGAACTGCGAGGCGATCGTGCCGTAGACGGGAATGTCGTCGTCGGCGACGGTGAACGCCGAGTGGTTCCGCTTCCACTGCTTCTTCACGTCGCGGAGCGCGTCGAGCGACCCACGCTTGTCGAACTTGTTTATCGCGATAACGTCGGCAAAATCGAGCATGTCGATCTTCTCGAGCTGCGTCGCAGCGCCATACTCGGCCGTCATGAGGTAGAGCGAGACGTCGGCGTGATCGGTGATCTCGGTGTCGGACTGGCCGATCCCGGACGTCTCGACCACGATGAGGTCGAAGCCCGCCGCGCGGCACACCTCGATCGACTCCGCGACGTGCTTGGAGAGCGCGAGGTTCGACTGCCGCGTCGCGAGGGAGCGCATGTACACACGACGATCGTCGATCGCGTTCATGCGAATACGGTCGCCGAGGAGCGCGCCTCCCGATTTTCGCTTCGACGGATCGACGGACAAGATGGCGATCGTCTTGTCGGTCGTGTCGGCCAAGAAGCGCCGCACGAGCTCGTCGACGAGGCTGGATTTGCCCGCTCCGCCGGTGCCCGTAATGCCGAGGACCGGCACCCGAACCGCGGCCTCTAGGCGCTTCGCGAGGGCGGCTTTGAGCTCGTCGCCCGCTTTGGGGAAGTTCTCCGCGATCGTAATGAGGGCACCTATCGTCGCCGGATCACGCTCGCCGAGGCGCGCCAAATGTGGCGCGAGGTCCGGGGCCCGCTTTTCGAAGTCGCAGCGCTCCAAGAGGTCGTTGATCATCCCGACGAGGCCCATCGCGCGGCCGTCGTCCGGGGAGTAGATGCGGGCGACTCCGTAGGCGTGGAGCTCTTCGATTTCGCTCGGCAGGATGGTGCCGCCGCCGCCGCCGAACACCTTCGTCGTCGCCCCTGCCTTCCGGAGGAGGTCGATCATGTACTTGAAGTACTCGACGTGTCCGCCCTGATAGGAGGTGATCGCGATGCCTTGGACGTCTTCCTGTATCGCGCAGTTGACGATCTCGGCGACGGAGCGGTTGTGTCCGAGGTGGATGACCTCCGCGCCGGACGACTGCATGAGACGGCGCATGACGTTGATGGCGGCGTCGTGGCCATCGAAGAGCGACGCGGCGGTCACGATGCGAACGTGGTGGCGCGGCTTGTAGGGAGACGCGGAGAGGGTGGTCTGCACCGCGCCACCTTACCACCGTGACGCGCGGCGGGTCTTGCCCACCACACTCCGAGCGCACCCACGCTTCGACGCACCGCGACCAGCAAATCGAGCCATTCCGGCTCGCGCAGCGTCACGCGTGCGCGGCCGCGAACTCCGTTACGCGACGGCCCGCGCGGACCTTCCGCCGGTCTCCGGCCTGCGTCGAAAACACCAACGCTGGTGTTTTTCGCTCGCGCGACGTCGCGACGTCGCGCGACCACGAGGCCGTCCGTTCCCGGACCGCGCGCTACTTCTCGGACCTCGACTTCAACGTGTAAAAGTACCTTCGCGCGAGGCCGGAGCTCGCCGCCGCGCGCGACACATTTCCGTGGTGCACGTCCAGCATGCGCTTCACGTAGGCGCCCTCGAACCTGTCGAGCAGCTTTCGCCGGAGCGCGGAGTACGCGAGGTCCTCGCCGAGCAAGTCGCCGAACCCCTGGGCGTCTTCCACACGATCGTCGCTCCGCGGCGCGAGCACGGGCCGCGGATCGCCGGTCAGAACGTGGCGCGCGACCATACGCTCGAGCTCGCGCACGTTGCCCGGAAACGTGTGCGTCGCCATCGTCGCGACGAGCGCCTCGGGGAGAGGCCCCGATTGCCCCGAACGTGACCAGAAGTGGCTCGCGAGGAGCGCCACGTCGCCCTCGCGTCGACGGAGCGGCGGCAGCGCGATGCGTGCGGCGGCGAGGGCGTGGAGCAGCTCCTCCGAGAAGCGACCTTGGTGGACCTCCTCCTCCAGGTTCCGCTTCGTCGACGCAACGAAGCGCACGTCGACATGGACCCACGCCGTGCCGCCGAGGCGCATGAGCTCCCCCCGCTCGACGACGCGGAGGAGCTTTCGCTGCAAATCGAGCGGGAGCGCCGCCACCTCGTCCAAGAACAAGGTGCCGCCATCGGCCTGCTCCACGAGGCCGCGCACGATGCGACCGTCGCGCGACTCGGCCCCGAAGAGCACGGTCTCCACGTCGGTCGGCAGCGTACCCGCGTCGACGACCACGAACGGCGCGCTCGCGCGCGGCCCGGCCTCGTGCATGCTCTCCGCCAAGAGCTCTTTCCCAGTGCCTCCCTCGCCCTCGATCAAGAAGGCGATCGGGCTCGCGCAGAGACGGTGGCACAAGGGATAGAGCTTTCGCATCGCGGGGCTCGATCCCAACGTGCGACCGAAGGCATCTTCGGGCGGGAGGGCGAACGATTGTTCGTCCGCGAGGCGATCGACTCGAATCGATGTCTGGCCGACGGTGATCTCTTCGCCGCCTTCCAGGTACGCGAGCGCCACCCGCACGCCGTTCACCGCGGTCCCGTTCGTCGAGCCCGAGTCCTCCAGGTGGAGCACGGAGCCTATCGGCTCCACCGTGAAGTGGCGCCGCGAGACGAGCGGATCGGCGAGGCGCAGGTCCATGCCCGCCGCGCTTCCGACACGAAGGGGGCCCGGCTCGTGCGACGAGAGCACCACCGGAGCCATGCCGCGCACGGTGAGCGAGAAGCGCGCGAGTGTCTCTTTCCCTAGCCTCTTCGCGACGTGGGTCACGCTGCGATCGTTCCGGTTTGCCACGCACGAAGCATCGCACACTCGGCGCACGAAGGCGCACCAGCGGTTCCGCGCGGCGCGGCCGTTCGGCTCACGGCGAGTCCCGAATCGAGGTATGTTGTGTCGCAGCATGGCCCCCTCTTCGCGTCGCATTCCCCCACCCGCGGAGCTCGCGGGGGAGGGCGTGACTTTGCCCGGCCGCGGCAAGACGGAAGACGAGGGCGATCCCACCCTCACGTTTCGCCCCGACGCTCTGGAGGACGACGCCGCGACCGCCGTGTTCGGCGACTTGCCCGAGGCCGAGCAGACGGTGCTCCGCTGCGGCACGTACGTCGGCGACTACCAGCTCCTCTACCCGATCGCCGACGGTGGAATGGGAGCCGTCTGGTGCGCGCGCCCACGCAAGCGCGTGGCAGGTGGCCCGCGCAGCGTGGTCATCAAGACGATCCTCCCGCAGCTCGCGGCCGAGCCGCACCTCCAAGCGCTCTTCCTCGACGAGCTCGGCATCGCATCGCGGATCCACCACCCGAACGTGGTCGAGATCCGCGAAACGGGCGAGTCGGCGGGTATCTTGTTCGCGGTCATGGACGACGTCGACGGGGGCAGTTTGTCCGCGTTCCAAAAGTGGGTCGTCTCGAACCAGAAGCCCGCGCGTTTCCCGGACATGCTCGCGTGCCATCTCGTCGCGCAGGCGGCGCGGGGCCTCCACGAGGCGCACGAGCTTCGTGGTGAGGGCGGCGCGCTCCTCGGCGTCGTTCACCGCGACACGTCACCGCAGAACATCTTGATCGACGCGACCGGGCGCGCGCTCGTGATCGACTTCGGGCTCGCCAAGTCGTTCGCGCGCCTCGCCGAGCCCACCCGCTCCGCCAGCATGCGCGGCAAGCTCCGCTACATGGCCCCCGAGCAAGCCGCAGGAAAGCCCATCGACCGACGGGTCGACGTATGGGCGCTCGGCGCCACGCTTCATCAGCTCCTCACCGGGACCACCCCGTACGACGGCCCGAACGACATGATCGTGCTCCACGCGCTCGTCACCGGGCAAGCGCTCCTGCCGCTCCCTCCCTACGTACGACCCGAGATCGCAGGCGTGCTTCGGCGGTGCCTCGCCCACGATCCCGAGGCGCGGTTCGCGACCGCGGGCGACTTGGCGGACGAGCTCGATCGTGTGGTGTCGATCTCGGACACCCCGAGGCCGAGAGCCGACCACGCCGACCTCATCGATGGCTTCGTGCGCTCCGGCCGCGTTCGGCGCGAAGAGAGCTTCGACCGCGCGCTACAGAGTCTGCAACGTAGGAAAACCATTCCGGATCTCGGCGATGTCGGCGCCTCGATCGCCGTCGCGCCAGAAGAGAGCGGCCCCGCCCCGGTCGTGCTCGACCGCCACCCCGGCGCCGAGCCGCACCTGCTCGAAGGGGCAAACCTCACCGACCCTGCGCCTCCTTCGCGTGGCGCCCCGCCTCCTCCGACGTCCGTCGAGGCGCAGGCGGTTTCCGCGCGTGGCTCGCGAGATGCGCTGACGGTGAAACCCTCGCGGCGGAGGAGCCACTCGCCAACACCACCAAAAGAGAGCCTCTGGAAGACACCCGTCGCCTTCGTCGTCTTCCTCGTCGCGATCGTCGTCGCGGTGAAGCTGTCACGCGGCCCGGAGCGCGCCACGGCCCCCCCCACGCCGATCGCCGCGGCGTCTTCGTCGGTGCCCGCGGTGGTCGCGACGACCGCGCCCGCAGCAGCCCCGGCTCCACCTCCCGCGAGCCCGCTCGCTTCGGCGGAGACCACCACGAGCCCCGCGACCGCTCCTTCGGCGTCTCACGCAAAAGCTGTCCACTTCCATCCGGGAAAGCCGCCGAAGCCCGCTCGCGCAGCGCCCACCCCCGCGAAGACGGCCGAGGCCCCGAGCAAACCCGCGTCGACGCTGGACACCGTCTTGGACCAGCGCAAGTAACTGGCCTGGCTTCCGCGCGCCGACCGCACCAGGAATCGCGGTCGACGACACGAGCCCGCGCGTGGTTCGCTCCCCCGTCGGACCTTCGTTTCGGGTAGCCTCTCGGTCACGATGAGCTTTCTTCAGCCCGGTACCGTCTTTGCCAAGGACTTCCGGATCGTGGGCCACCTGTCATCCGGTGGCATGGGGTCCGTGTTCGTCGTCGAGCAGCTCTCGACTGGCAAGGAACGCGCCCTGAAGGTGATGCACACGGAGTTCTCTTCCGACAGCGCCCATCGCGCCCGGTTCGAGAGCGAAGCGCGCATCTCGGCGTCGATCGAGAGCGACCACGTCGTCGAGGTGCTCGCCGCTGGCGTCGACGTCGAGTCGAACATCCCGTGGCTCGTGATGGAGCTTCTCCGCGGCGACACGCTCGAAGGGCACGTCGACCGCGCCGGGCCGATGCGCGTCGACGAGCTCCGCGAGGTCGCGCGACAGCTTCGCCACGTCCTCGAGCAAGCGCACATGCTCGGCATCGTTCACCGCGATTTGAAGCCAGAGAATCTGTTCCTCGCGAGCGCGCGACGACAAGACGTGCCGTTCACGCTCAAGGTGCTCGATTTCGGGATCGCGAAGTGGGCGCAAGAGGTGAAGGGCACCCTCAAGAACTCACAAATGCTGGGCTCGCCGCTCTGGATGGCGCCCGAGCAGCTCCGCCCCGGCTCGATCATCTCCCCCTCGACCGACGTATGGGCGCTCGGGCTGATCGCCTATTTTTTGCTCACCGGCTCGCATTATTGGGCGGCCGCAAATACACCGGACGCGAGCATCACCGGGCTCCTCATCGAGATGGCGACGGAGCCGATGCCGCCCCCCACCGTACGCGCGGCGGCGTTCGCACCAGGAGCGACCTTGCCGGCGGGCTTCGACGAGTGGTTCGAAAGGACCACGAACCGCGACGCGGCGCGCAGGTTCGATTCGGCCGGCCCGTGCCTCGACGCCTTCATCGACGTGCTCACCACGACGAGCGCACCGCCCGCGGCGCCTCGCCCGCAGCCCCAATCGTTCGATCGCGAGACGCTCTCCGAGTCGAGCGATCCCGAGATGCTGCTCCGCATCGCGCGCGTCTACGAGCTTCGCGACACGGATCGACCTCGCGCGGTAGAGGCCTATCGCCGTGTGCTCGCGCTGAAACCTTCGGACGAAGCGAGCCAGGCGTTGGCAACCCTGCTCGAGAGCATGGGCCGGTTCACCGAGCTATGCGACGTGCTGACCGAGCAGGCGCTCCGGAGCGGCCACGAGGCGCGCTCGGCGGCCCTATGGCAGCGCGTCGCGATCGCGCGCCGCGACCACCTCGGGGATTTCGCCGGCTACGCGGAGGCGATGCGTCACGCGTTCGAGGCCGACCCGCTCGATCGGACCGTGACCGCGCACCTCGTGAAATCGCTCGCCGCGAACGCGCTCTTCGACGAGATCGACGTGCTGCTCCACGCCGCTCGCTCCGCGGGGCAGCGCCCAGCCTTCCTGGACACGCTCGCAGGCGAGGTGGCCGAAGCGCGGGGCGACCTCGCCGGCGCCGAGGCAGCGTACGCGCGCGCGATCGCGAGCGACGAGCACCACGACATCGAGCTCCTCGCGCGGTTCGCGCGGTCCGCCGCGTCGTCCGGCGCCGCAAAAGAGGCCCTCCGCGAGCGCTGGACGCGGGTGCTTTCCCTCGACATCGAGAACGTCGAAGCGTGGACCGGAATCCTCGACGTCGTCCCCGCAGGCGACGAGTCCGCCGCGGTCGCGGACGCCGCGATCGCGGTCCTCGGCGACAAGGCCCCGGAAGGCGCGAAGCCTCTCGCCCAGGCCGCGCCCGCGAAGACCCCGTCTATGGAAGTGGGCCGCGAGCTGCTCGAGAGCCTCGCCGGGACGACCCTCGCCGTGCCCGAGGCACTCGAGGAGCTGCTGCGCGACGTGCCCGCGCCGGCGCCGCTCGCGTCGTTCGGTTTCAGCCTGAAAGAGCTCGTCGATCCGATGACGAGCTCGCGCGCGCTCCTCACCCGCGCGATGCCGATCTACAAGCAGCTCTCCTCGGCGGGCGCGGCGCTCGATCTGCACTCCACCCGGAAGGTGTACTTCCGCGAGGGGGGCGGCGGCGCGCTCACGCGTCTCCACGCCGAGCCGGCGGCGATCGTCATCGGCGCCGACATCACGTCTCTTTCGGCAGAGGAAATCGCGTTCGCGGCCTTCGAGTTCTCGGCGCGCATGAGGCCCGAGCTGGACGCTCACTTCCGACTGGCCCAGCTCGCGACCGCTCCGACGCCACTGTCGCTCACGGCCGACGCGCGGGCGTACTTGGTCGGCGTCGAGCGCGCGGCGGCGAAGGTCGGCATGCTCGCGTGCGGCCGGCTTCGGGCGGCGCAAAAGCCCCTCGCTTCGCGCGCGTGCATCCACGCTGACGCGCACCTCGCGGGCGAAGCGCTGTTCCGCGAGCTCGCCCTGTTCGTCGCGTCGGGCCAATACGCAGCCGCGCGCAAATCCGCGATTGACGCGGCATAAGCGTTCGGGCGCGCCCGCCGAGGTAAGACAAAAAGACACACTCTGAGACATCGGCCCCTCGTCGAAGCAAACCGCCAAGCGCTTATTTTGATGAGCAAAGGCGCCGCGCTCGGGTACCGTGAAAGCTTCGTGTCGTCCGCTCTGGGCGCCACGATGCGCCCCGTCCGGGCCTTGGACAACGAGCACCTTAAGAGGAGCCCACCCGATGATTTTCGAGTCGGTCTACGAGGGACTTCGCGACGCTTGCCAGTATTTCGACCTTCGCCGCGAGCGCATCGCGAAGAGCGCGATCGAGAAGTGGATCGAGCCGCAGGTCGGTCCCTCGCTGCCGAGCGACCGCCTCATTTCTCACGTCATCGCCGACGCGATGCTGCGGCGCATGGACCGGCGCCTCGCCGAGTCGAAGAACATCTATCTCGAGTCGTTCGACATCTCGCAGATCGAGCTCTTCTACGCGATGACCAAGGGCTACCCGCAGGTGCCGAAGGCGCACGACGTCGCGAACCAGTACCTCGCCCACGAGCTCCGGCAGCACGGCGACGCGACGCTCGTCGAGATCGGGATCGGGCGCGGACATCAGGTCAAAGGGGTGATCG
>JAAFHV010000209.1 GCA_013297655.1 Myxococcales bacterium
TGTCGACCGGGAGCGGCCCGCGCGACTCCACGAGATCGTGGAGCGTCTCGCCGTTCAGGAGCTCCATCGCGAGCCACGGGAGGGCGAGCTTCTCGTCGTACCCGGCGGCGACGACGGACACGATATGGTCGCTCGCGATGCGGCTCGTAACCTTCGCTTCTTGCGCGAACCGCTCGCGCAGCTTCGCGTTGCGGAGCAGCTCCGGGCGTACGATCTTGAGCGCGCGCTTGGCCCCGGTGGAGACCTGCTCTGCCACGAAGACGGCGCCCATGCCCCCTTCGGAGAGCTTGCGCTCCACGCGGTAGTCCCCCCCAACGAGCACGCCCCGTTCGAGCATCGTCGCGGGAGTTTACACGGATCGCCGCGAGATTTGCAGGCTCGCGGCACACGTTTGCCGAACCTTCACGTGAGCTCGAGCGACTCGTCCTCGAGCGGTCCGTGGCGCAAACCGAGGATATCGAGGGCATAATTCTGGTGCACGCGCCAAGGGACCTTCGAGCCCTGCTTCGGCAAATCGTTCGCCGCGCGTGTCACGTAGCCGGACGAAAAATCGAGGAGCGGCTCTTCTTTGACCGAGCCGTCGCGGAGGCGCGGCACGCAGATGCGGAGGCCCTTCTTCTCCATGTGGGCGAGGAGCCGGCACACGTACTCGCACGTGAGATCGCATTTCAGCGTCCACGAGGCGTTCGTATAACCGAACGTGACGGCCATGTTGGGCACGTCGCGGAAGAGCGCCCCCTTGTAGTTGAGGAGGCTCCCCGGATCGAACGTTTTGCCGTCGACGACGAGCTTCATGCCGCCGATGAACTGAAGACGGAGCCCGGTCGCGGTGACGACCAAGTCGGCCTCGAGCGTCCTGCCGGAGCGGAGCGTGATGCCCGTCTCGGTGAAGGTCTCGATGTGATCGGTGACGACCTCGGCTTTGCCGCTCCCGAGCGCGACGAAGAGATCGCCGTCGGGCACGAGACACACCCGCTGATCCCACGGGTGGTACGAGGGAGAAAAGTGCTCCCCCACGTCTACCTTCTTGCCAATCGATTTGCGCACTTGGCCGACCAGCATCGACTTGGCCTTCTCGGGGAATTTGCGGCAAAACTGGAAGAAGGCCATTCCCATCGCCACGTTCTTCCAGCGCGTCGCGCCATAAGCGACCTTGGCCGGCAGCGCGCGGCGTAGCTTCGAGGCGATAGCGTCGATGGCCGGGCGCGAGACGATGTACGTAGGGGAGCGCTGGAGCATCGTCACGTGGGCGGCCTTCTCCGCCATCGCCGGCACCAGCGTCACCGCCGTCGCGCCGCTGCCGATCACGACCACACGTTTGCCGGCGTAGTCGACGTCGTCGGTCCACTTTTGCGGGTGGACCACCTTCCCGCGATAACGCTCTATCCCGGGGAAGTCGGGTGTGTAGCCGCCTGCGTAGTCGTAATAGCCGCTGCACACGAAGAGGAAGTGGCACGAGACGCGCACCGTCTCGCCGCTCTTCGTCGTCGCCGAGACGACCCAGCGCGCGTCTTTCGTGGACCACTCCGCGGAGACCACCTTGTGCCCGAAGCGAATGTGGCGCTCCACGTCGTGCTCGCGCGCCGTCTCGCGCACGTAGTCCAAGATCGCGGGCCCGTCGGCGATTGCCTTCTCGGCATTCCAGGGCTTGAAGGAATAGCCGAGGGTGTGCATATCCGAGTCGGAGCGGATACCCGGGTAGCGGAACAGGTCCCAGGTGCCGCCGATCGCGTCCCTCGCCTCGAGAATCGTGAAGGATTTTTGCGGAAGACGGGTGCGAAGATGCACCGCCGCACCGATGCCCGAGAGGCCCGCGCCCACGACCAAGACGTCGACATGATCCATCGGCAACCAGAGCTACCACGACTTGCATCGCTCTGCCGCGCGCCCGGTTCCATAGCCGGCGATGGAGTCGTAACCTCCCGAGATGGCGAACGACGAGCCCCTCCCGCTCCCGGCGAACCTCACCCTCGAAGGGCTCCGCACGATCGACGCTTCGCTCCTGGCGCTCGGCTGGCAGGCCACACGCACGTACGACGAGTTTCGCTTCTTCGCGCTCGGCGATCTGCGCACCCGCCTCGAGGGGCCCGCCGGTCACGTGCAATCTGCACAGATCGCGCTGTGGTCCGCGGAGGAGCCCGAGCTCGACGAGGCTCGGCGCATCGCCCTCGGGCGCGCGGCTTATTTGCCTATCCGCGCCAAGCTCTTTGCTGCCCTCGCGGGGGCCCCCAGCGGCGACTGGGCCGGGCCCGCGGGCGAGCGGCGCGACGACACCTGCGAGTTCGTCTTGGAGAGCGACGTCTGGAAAAAAGACGGCCTCCAGATCGCGTCGTTCCTCGAGCACGTGGACGACGCGAACCCGGTCACTATTCTAGTGGAGCTCTACCCGCTACAGGGTTAGCGGCGGTCACCTTCCGTTCGTGGCCGCCCGCCCACTCTCGAAGACGCGGCGGCGGCCGTAGCGCGATGGCGCTGGCCGACGCAACCCCGTTCGCCTCGCGCCTACTGCCCCTGAACGTCCCACCTCCCTGCCCCGCTCGTGGCGGTGAAGAACCCCCACGTGCCGTTCAGCGCGCGATCGGTCGCGCTCCTTCGGTTGAGCACGGCGCGCCCGGCACCTACACGCGGAAACCCGGTCGCCCAGGTGCACGTGAGCTGGAGACCGCTCGCGTCTTTGTGGCAATCGAGCCTGCCCTGACTGCCACTCTCGTCGAACGCGCAGCCCACGTTGGTGCCGTTCTCGTTGCAGGTCATCGGCCCGCGGCTGCTCGCATAGCGCCCGGTGAGGGTGGCGGCGGCGGGGACGCTCGTGGGCGTCTGCGGAGCCGTTTGCGGAGGAGCCGAAGGCGCAGGAGGAGGGGTAGAGCCGGCGGGCACGAGGTCCCACGCGCCGCGGCTGTTCGCGGAGAAAAAGTCGCCCCACGTCCCCGCGAGAGTGCCCGTCGCCTGGCGCTGGAACGCGGCCCTTCCTTGCCCGCCGCCCGTCCACGCACAATCCATTTGCGAAGTGCCGTTCGCGATACAATACATGGTGCCGCCCTGGTATCCGCAGCTCACGTTTTGGCCATTCTGGGCGCAGGCCACGTTGCCACGCTGTGAGCTGTAGTTCCCCGCGAACCCGGTGCTCGCCACCGCGGGAGGCTGCGTCGGCTGCGTCGGCTGCGTTGGCGGCTGCGCGGGCGGCGTCGACGGGGTGGGGATCGTGGAAGGCACCGGCACCGAGGGGGGAAACGTCGGTGCCGGGGTCGGCGTCGGCGCGGGGGCGGATCCGTTTCCGTAAATGAACGTGATCGCAGCGCGATCGAGGTTCGAGAGACCGTCGCGTTGGCCGATGTTGGTGCTGGGATCGCGCGGCACGATCGTGGGCCGCCCGGTGAGGCTGAACGCGCGCGCCGAATAGTGCATCAGGCTGCCGTAGTCGTACCCGCCGATGTCTTGCCCTTGGGCGTCGCGCTTCTCGAAGTTGGAGCGGTGATTCGGGTCGATGTCGTCCCAATTGATGGTGACCCATTGGTCACGATCGCCGCGCGATTGCTCGTGGTAAAAGCCGGCCGCGTGCAAAATCTCGTGCGCGACGCTGCCGCGCCCACAGCCCGAGACCTCGATCTCCTGCCCGCCGCCGATGCGACCCACGTACGAAGCGCAGCCGCGATCGACGTCGCGGAAAATGACGTAGTCGGCCTCCGTGCCGCGCGGCTGAATCTTGAGCGAGGTGGTGTTCAAGTGGGCAATCGCCCAGCCGATGGACTCGCGCGTCACGGCAGAGACCGTGCGGTCGATCACGTAAGGCATGACGCCGTTCGGCCACAGGTGGTTTTTGCTCGTGCGCATCACCGCAGAGTGCACGTTCGTCATCGGCGCCCAGGGAATGCCGAAGCGCATCGGCACCTGCGCGGCGGGCCCGAGCAGAATGTCGCCCTCGAGCACCGCTTGGCCATCGGCCACGTCGTACTGCACCATCGCCTGGCTCGCGCTCCCGGGGAGAAACAGCGGCAGCGCGGCGTGCTGGCGCGCCGACTTCGGGTACGCCGTCTCCGAGACGCGTGCATCATTCACGGGTCCCGCCGGAGCGGCCCATGCCCCCGTCGGCGCGTTCGTGTCGCGCGCGTGGCAGGCCGCGACGAGCAGAAGCGCGAGCGGAACGAAGCGAAGCGAACGGGAGCGCGCGGCCGCGGCGCGCGTCGTCGAGGGGCGAACGAGGGAAGTCATGTTCATCATTGTCGCTCCGAAAGGGTCGCGAGGTGTACCCTCTCGTGATGCGTTTTGGTCCGCCCATGTGGGCAACGGTCGTCTTGGCCCTCGCGGGCTGCACTCCAGAGCCTCCTGTTGCGCCCACGCCCCCTGGCGTGCCTTCGGCCCCGAGCGGCACCGCGCCGTCACCGGTCGACCCGCCAGATGCTTCTGCGGCAACGACGTCCGGCGTGCGCCCGCTCTTCGTTCGCGAGGTCCGCGTCGACTGCGAGGGCGAGGGTCCGCAGAAATGCCTCCAAGTTCGCCCGTCCCCGACCGCCGCGTGGACGCTGCTCTACGACGGGATCGAAGGGTTCCACTACGAAGAGGGCCACGCCTACGAGCTAAAGGTCACCATCGAGATGGTGGTCCGGCCGCCAGCCGACTCCGCCTCGCGCCGATATCACCTGGTCGAGGTTGTCTCGAAGACACGAGCCCCCTAATCGTTCCGAAGCCCGAGCCGCGCGCCTTCGCGGCGTCGCGATCGATCTCTCGGGGTCACGAACGATCGACTCGTGTTCCCTAAGCGCGACCTTGGGGGAGCCCACGTGCCGTTGCGATCGACCTCGCGTGCAACGAACGATCGGCCCGGGCCGTTTCGGGGGCCGTCCTGGGACAGGGCGAGCGCGCTCGTTTCGCTTCTTTTCTCGTGCATCCATCGAGGCACGAAGTTCGCTTGGGGCAGCGCGGAGCAGCCCCATGGAGACAGTACCGTACCCTTCGCGCTATAGGACCTCAGGTCCCCTCATGACGTCCTCGGAAAGGCTCGGCACGACCTCCCAACGGGGGACGAGCCTCGTGATCGCCGAAAAGCCGAGCGTCGCCCGCGACATCGCGGAGGTGCTCGGGGCAACTTCGCGCCAAAAGGGCTACTTCGAGGGTGGCGGCTACGTGGTCACCTGGGCGATTGGGCACTTGGTGGAGCTCGCCCAGCCGCACGAGATGAACGCGGCATGGAAGCGATGGTCGTTCGCGGAGCTGCCCATGCTGCCCGCCGAGTGGCCCCTCGTCGTCAGCGAGTCGACCAAAGACCAATACGCGGTCGTGAAGAAGCTCCTCCGCTCCCGCGAGATCAAAGACGTGGTGTGCGCGACCGACGCGGGGCGCGAGGGCGAGCTCATCTTTCGTTATGTGTACGAGGGCGCGGCCGCGAAAAAACCCGTGCGCCGGCTCTGGATCTCGTCGCTCACCGCCGACGCGATCCGGGCCGGATTTCGCGCGCTGCGACCAGGGAGCGATTTCGACGGCCTCGCCGACGCCGCAAAAGCACGGAGCCGCGCGGACTGGCTCGTAGGGATGAACCTGTCGCGCGCGTACAGCCTCGTCTACGACGATCACCTGTCCGTCGGCCGCGTGCAAACGCCCACGTTGGCGATGATCGTGGCGCGTGATCTGGAGATTCGCGACTTCGTCCCGGTGGAGTACCTGGAGGTGGTCGCCACGTTCGCGCCTCCCCAGAACGCGCACGACACGAACGCACCGAGCGCATCGCAAGAGACACGTTACGAAGGCACCTACGTGCGCGAAGGTGCCAAAGGCCCGGAGGCGCGGAGGCTCCCCAAAGAGGGCGAATTGGCGCGCGCGGTGATGGACCGCGCCAAAACGGGGCTCGCCACGATCGCGTCCGTCGATCGTGACGTGAGGCGCATTCCCCCGCCGCTCCTCTACGATCTCTCCGAGATCCAGCGCGACGCCAATCGGCTCTTCGGGATGACGGCGCAGCGGACGCTCGCCACCCTGCAATCGCTCTACGAGCGCTACAAGCTCATCAGCTATCCACGCACAGATAGTCGCTACTTGTCGACCGCGATCGAGGACACCCTGCCCGCGATCACGGCGCTCGTCGCTCCTGCGTATCCGGGGCTCGTCGCGCAGGGCACCGGCGCGCGCCCTCTCGGACGACGTTTCGTGGACGACTCCAAAGTATCGGACCACCACGCCATCTTGCCGACGGAGACACGCGCGCCGGCGAGCCTGCCGGAAGGCGAACGCGCGCTCTACGATCTGGTGTGCCGGCGGCTCCTCGCGGCGTACCACGACGATCACGTGCTCGCGACCACGCGCGTCGTCACCATCATCGACACCGAAGGCACGAAAGACCGCTACGAGAGCGCCGGCACGTCGATCGAGGCGGTCGGCTGGAAGGTGCTCGAGCGACGCGCCAAACGCGACGAGCCGAAGACGCTGCCGGCCGGGCTCGCGAAGGGCCTCCGTCGCACGGTGACGGACGCCAAAGCGCTCCTCAAGAAGACCGAGCCGCCGCCGCACCTCTCCGACGCCACCTTGCTCACCGCGATGGAGACCGCGGGCAAGACGCTCGACGACAAAGAGCTCTCCTATGCGATGCGCGAGCGCGGGCTCGGCACCGCCGCCACGCGCGCCTCGATCTTGGAGACGCTGCTCGTGCGTGGGTATGTCGTCCGCGTGGGCAAAGCGCTCCACGCGACCGAAAAGGGCATCGCCCTGGTGGACCGCGTGCACCCCCACGTGAAGAGCCCGGCGATGACGGGAGAATGGGAGGCGCGCCTCGGTGACATTCAGCGCGGCGAGCTGCCTTTTGGCACCTTCATGCGCGACATCGAGGGATACGTGAGCCGCGTCGTCGAGGAGAGCCGAGCCGGCGGAGGGGCGCTCTCGTTCGGTGGATCGTCGCCTATCGCGGCGAACGGCGCGCCCTCGGGCGAAGTTGCCACTTCGGGCGCGTCGTGGGCAAACGGCACCGGCGCGCGACGCGAGGGAGCGAGCTCCGCGGCGCCGGGAGAAGCGATCCCCGCGTCGGCACGCCCGACCCCGGGCGCGCGCGTTCGCGCGCCTGCGACGGCTTCCACGCGCGCCACATCCCCTGCCACCTCTGCCATGTCCGCCGCGCGACCGGCCACCCCCGCCACGTCGCGATCCGTGCAACCTGCACGCACCCTCGCGAACGCAGCCACCGACGACGACGACCCGCGTTTCGCACCGGCACGAGAGGCCCCTCGCCGCTCCCGGATCGACGATGGCGACGGCACCGCGCCCCCCTCCGGAACGCCAGCGAGGCACGCGCACCCTTCCGATCTCGACGCGCTCTTGAAGGGCACGTTCGGCCTCGAGCGCTTTCGTCCGGCGCAACGTGAGGTGTGCGAGGCGGTCGCGGAGGGGCGCGACGTTCTCCTCGTGATGCCCACCGGCGCGGGAAAATCGCTCTGTTACCAGCTCCCCGGGCTCGCCCGCGGGGGCACCACCCTCGTCGTGAGCCCGCTCATCGCGCTCATGGAGGACCAGGTCGAGAAGCTCCGTGCCCTCGGGCTCGCCGCCGCGCGAATCCACTCGGGGCGAAACCGCACCGAGTCGCGCGCCGCGTGCGTGGACTACCTCGCCGGTAAGCTCGATTACCTCTTTATCGCCCCGGAGCGACTCCGTGTCCCCGGCTTCCCGGAGATGCTGGCGAAACGAAAGCCCACCCTCGTCGCGATCGACGAGGCGCACTGCATTTCCCAGTGGGGCCACGATTTCAGGCCCGACTACCGCATGCTCCGCGAGCGACTCCCGCTCTTGCGCCCAGCGCCGGTGGTGGCGCTCACCGCGACGGCGACCCCCGACGTGCAAGAAGACATCCTGAAGGAGCTCGACATGAACGCGCCGGCGCGCTTCATTCGCGGGTTCCGCCGCGACAACTTTGCAGTCGAGGTGAAGGAGCTCGGCACCTCTGCGCGCGCAGAGGCGATCGTGAGGATCCTCTCCGATTCGGCGTGCAGGCCCGCGATCGTGTATGCGCCGACGCGCAAAGAGGCAGAGGCCCTCGCCACCCGCCTCGGCAAACGTGGGCACGCCCTCGCTTACCACGCGGGAATGCCCGCCTCCGCGCGCGATCGTGCTCAATCGGCGTTTTTGAACGGCAAAGTCGACGTGATCGTCGCGACCACCGCGTTCGGCATGGGCATCGACAAGGCGAACGTACGCACGGTGGTGCACGCCGCGCTCCCCGCCACGATCGAGGGTTATTACCAGGAGATCGGGCGCGCCGGCCGCGACGGGCTCCCCTCCCGCGCCGTCATGTTCCACGGCTATCGCGACCGGAAGACACACGAGTTCTTCCTCGAGCGCGACTTTCCCGAGCCCGCCGATCTCGCCAAAGTAGCGCGCGCCCTCCGCGACGAAGAAGAGCCGCTGTCCGACGTGCGGGCGCGGGTCCGCATGTCGACGGAAGACTTCGAGCGGGTCGTCGAGAAGCTCTGGGTGTTCGGCGGCGCGATCGTGCGCGGCGACGGCATCGCGCGCGCGACCGGCGAGGCCGCCGCGAAGTACCTCGAGCGGTACTCCAAGCACGTCGATCACAAACGCATGCAGCTCGATCGTATGCAAACGTTCGCCGACGGTCTCTCGTGCCGGATGCAGGCCCTCGTCCGTCACTTCGGCGACAAGAACGACGCGGGCGAGCGCTGCGGGCTCTGCGATTCGTGCGCGCCGGAGAGCTCCATCGCCGAGGTCGCGCGCGCGGCGACGGCGACCGAGACCTCGCTGTTGAAGCGCGTCGTCGCCGTGCTCGCCAAGAGCGATCGAAGGGACCCCACCGTGGGCCAGGTTCACCGCGAAATTTCCCCCGACGGTGACATCTCGCGGCGCGAGGTGGAGCGGGTCGTCGCCGCCCTCGTGCGCGCCGGGGTGCTCGTCTCGGAAGAAGATTCGATGGTGAAAGACGGCGAGACGATCGTGTTCCGTCGCATCGCGCTCGCCAACGCGAACGCGGCGCCACGCGGGGGCGGAGCCGAAGGAGCAGACGGAACGGCCTTCGATTTCTCCTCCGTGCGCCTCTCTGGCGGCGAGCCCGATACGCCACGAGGTCGTCGCAAACGCGCCCCCGGAAAACGAGCTTGTACGAAGTCGGCGGCGGGCGAAAAGCCGGCCCGCAAGCGCACGCGGTCCGTCGATCTCGACGATCAGGATCCACTCGTGACGGCGCTACGAGCCTATCGTTCCGCGGAGGCGAAACGGCTTCGTGTGCCCGCGTTCCGCATCTTTACGGACCGCGTGCTGGCCGCGCTGACGGAGAGCAAACCCACGAGCACCGACGAGCTCTCTGCCGTCGCGGGGGTGGGCTCGGCGCTGGTGAAAAAACACGGCAAGGCCATCGTCGCGCTCATCGGCGCGCGCTGAGCGACGAGGCGCTCCTTCGCCCACACGTTCCACGAGAGGCACGCGCGGCGGGACCCGACGACCTCGCTCGCGAGCGCTTCGCTCGGGCTCGCGAGACAGGCCAGGATCAGAAACGAATCACGGCACCGGCGATGCTCACGCGTCGTCCGTCCGCGAGCGTGAGCTCGGTGCCGCTGGTGCGCCAGTCGCGATCGTACGTGCGGTAAACCGTGGTGGTGCGGAACGCCGTCGCGCGGTTCGATGACGACGCGTATCGACCCGATCCAAACGTGGGATCTACGTCGTACCGCACGTGTGTCACCTGCCCGAGGATGGCGGGCGCGGCGTCGAGCGCGAGCCAAAAACGCGCCGGATCGCGAGAATCGTGGACCGCGACCGTGCGCACGGCGGTGTCGTCGACGGTAGTGCCAGTGGGGGAAGGCGCTGGCGTCGAAGGCGAAGGGCTCGGCGCCGGAGTCGGCTCGGGTGCGGGAGTGGGCTCCGGCGAGGGCAGCGCGCCGCCCGCTGCGGGGGTCGTCCGCCCGCCATAGCTCACGCTGCGAATGGCTAAGAAGTAACACGACGAAACTTTGCAGTACTCGAGCGGCAAGTGGCCATATCCGCCCGCGCCGAAGCTCTTTCCCCACGAGTTCTTGAACAGGAGATACCCGCCACCGGCGTAGCTCGCGTCGCGCACGAAGCCGGTCACCGCCACGGCGTGGCCCCCGCGCTTCCAGCCGCTCGGCATCGGCACGCGCCCGGACGAATCGGCGCCGAAGTTACGGAACGTGGTGATCCCGATGACCATCGGGTGGCCCGCTTCGAGCTCGGTGAGCACCTCGGCGAGGCTCTCCGGCGCGGCGTAGGAGGCAACTTGGGCAATACGCGTGTCGCGGTAATTGGCGATCGGGCTCCCGTCGTAGGGCCACGAGCTCTCCGGCGCGATCGGCACTCGCGCCGCCGTCTTCACCGAGGAGAGCATCTCGTAGCGGCGATACGATTGATAATGATCGATCTCCGACAGATCGGCCTTCACCCCGAGGTGCCTGTTCACCAGGTTCTCGATCGCGGCGATGGTCGCGAACGCCGTGCACCAGCCTCGGCTCCCCTGCCCCTTCGCGGGCGAGTCCCACGCGGCGAGGCTCGTCGTCTTCGCGGAAGCCGGAAGCCCACGCGAGAAGTCCGCGCGTGGCAAACCGGCCCCGAGCTCGAGCGCGTCTTGGCCCACGACCGCGTCCTCCGACTGGGTCACCTCGTCGCCTTCCGCGCCCTCTTCGCCTTCCACCTCGGCGGAGCACGCCGGCAGCGCGAAGAGCGCCGCGAGAGCCATCGTTGCGAGCGACCAGCGTGAGGTTCTTGGCATCTGCAACGTCCGTTACACGTTCCGTGCCGACATTTCAGCACATCTCGCACGCGCGGTTTTGTGCGGCTTTTTTGGCTTTTTGCGCGCGGCGTGGTGCTCCTGATCGCCGTCGTTGGTGGACCCCCGATCCAGCGGGACCGCGCGAGCCGCGCGTCACCGTCTTCGTTCACGCGCTGCGAACGTCGGCCGTGGCGAGCTCCCAGCTACCTCGCGGGCACGGCACGCTCGACGCGACGCATGAACGCCCCGAGCTCCGGCGCGATCGCGGAGACGAGAGAGGGGTCGCCCTCTTCGAGCATCGCGCCTTGGCCGTAGAGCGCGGCGTCGGCGAGGGTGGGCTCGTCGCCGAGCACGAACGGCTTCTTCGCGAGGGTGCGGAGCGTGGGCTCGAGCAGCTTCTTCGCCTTGGCGATCAGCACGTCGCGATCGCGTGCCCAAGCGTCTACGCAGCCTGCGCCGAACTTACGCTCTTTCACGAGCACATAAAGAGCCCGCTCGAAAGCCGACTCCCACTTCTCCCGAATTGCCGGTGAAGCGAGGCGAAAGAGGATGTCCTCGAGCGGACCATCCACGAAATCATGGTATCCCCACGCCGCCGCCTCGAGCCCCTCCGGGACCAAGCGCGAACCCTTCCCCAACGAGAGCAAGTGCTCGCAGATCGCGCGCGACTCCATGATCACGGCGCCATCTTCCAGCTCCAACACGGGCACAAAAATGTACCCCCCGGTCAGCTTCGCGAGCGCCTCCCGATCGCCGTAAGGTACATCGACCACGGTGTGCGGAATGCCGGCGAGCTCGGCGAGGATCTGCACCTTACGCGCATACGGGCTGTATCGGAGGCGGTGGATTCGCATGCCCGAGAGGTAGCGCGCGCCTCCCCTTCGCGCGACGGAATGTTCTTCACCGACGCATGAGATTTCCTCATGTAGAATCGACGGATCGTGGCCGCCGCCGACCGACTGCCCCCGTTACCTTCCCTCACCGCGCTTCGTGCGTTCGAGGCCGCAGCGCGCTTGGGGAGCCTCACCCTCGCCGCGAAGGAGCTCTTCGTCACCCAAACGGCGGTAAGCCATCAAGTGCACAAGCTCGAAGCCGAGCTCGGGTATCCGCTCTTCCGCCGGCTACCCCGCCGCGTCGAGCTCACGGCGAACGGCGCGGCGTGGGCGGAGGCCTTGAGCGACGTGTTCGCGCGCCTCCACGCGGCCCATCGCCGGTTGCGCCCGCGCCCCGAGCCGACACGCCCGGTGGTGAGCGTGAGCGTGCTCCCCTCGTTCGCGTCGCGCTGGCTCGTCCCGCGCCTCGGCCGCTTCTTCGAGAAACACACCGAGGTCGACGTGCGCATCTCCCCCTCGGAGCTCTTGCACGACTTCGTTGGCGAAGGCATCGACGTGGGCATTCGCTACGGGAGTGGCAAGTATCCCGGGCTCGGCGTGGAGAAGCTCTACGACGACGCATGGGTGCTCGTCGCGGCGCCGGGGTTCGTGGCGAAGCGAAAGCTGCGCGCCCCGGCCGACCTCGCTCGCGTGCCGATCGTGGGCGACGACAACCTCGAGGAGGCCCTCGTCGGCCCTTACGCGCACCACACCAAGTCGGCGCGCTCGATCCGCGTGACCGACTCGAGCATGGTGGTGGAAGCGGCCGTTCGTGGGCAGGGCGTCGCGTTCGCGCGCCTCTCCCTCGCGAGCGACGAGCTCACCGCTGGCCGCCTCGTGCGGGTATTTCCCCGCCTTCCGCTCGTGCCCACCGGGCGCGGCTATTTCATGGCGTGGGTGCGATCGAGCGCCGAGCGCGAGGCCGCGCGCGCGTTTCGAGGGTGGATGCGCGCCGAGATCACGGCGTGGAAGCGCGACCTCGCGCGGGCGACCTCGACGCGCTGAAGCGCGGGTGCGACGCGACGACGGGCATGGCATACGTACGCGCGATGGGACATTTGCTTCACGTGACGCGCAAGCCGACGATGCCGACGACCGAGAAGTTCCCGTTCTCGATCCCGGCGATCCGTTCGTTCGAGAAGCTCGCGCTCGACGTGCGTGTCACGTTCTTCGTCGGCGAGAACGGGAGTGGCAAGTCCACCATGCTCGAGGCGATCGCCTGCGCCGCAGAGATACCCGGTTATGGCGGCGACAGGATCGAGCGCGACCACTCTCTCGACCGGCAGCGACAGCTCGCGTCGCACCTCCGCCTCGCTTGGACGGCGCGCTCGAGGACGGGATTTTTCATGCGCGCGGAGGACTTCTTCGGGCACCTCAAGGCGACCGCGCGCCTCGACGCGCGCATTCTCCGCGAGTTGCGGGAGAGCAAAGATCCCTCGTACCGGCCTACGACGGAGCCGCTCCCCGATCCGGTTCACGTGGACGAAATCTTGGCCGAAGAGCACCTCGCGAGGCTCGACGTGCGCTCGCACGGGGAGAGCTTCCTCGAGTTTTTCGGGCAGCGCATCCGCGGCGAGGGCCTCTATCTCCTCGACGAGCCGGAGACGCCGCTCTCGCCCGCGCGCCAGCTCGCGCTCCTCGCGCTCCTCGGGGAAAAGGTACGCGAAGGTGCGCAGTTCGTGATTGCCACTCACTCGCCGATCCTGCTCGCGTACCCGAAGGCGCGAATCGTGAGCTTCGACAAAGCCCCGATCGAGACCGTGGCGTACGAGTCACTCGACCATGTCACGGTGATGCGCGACTTCTTGAACCATCGCGAAAAGTACCTGAGCCGCCTATTCGGCTAGCGCTCACTTCCCCGGCGCGAAGCTGAGCGGATAAACGACCGTGACGGAACCGCCCGCGGGAGGGGGGAAATGCAAGGTTCGGTAGTGGGCGACGACGCAGCTCGTTACCTGACGATCGGGCATCGGGGGCGACTTTTTGTCCGGCATGCTCGCCAGGTTCGTGAGGTCGGCCTTTCCGGCATATTCCTCGGCGTGGGACACCGATCCGTCGCGCGCGATAACGAACTTGGTGAGCACCCGCCCGGCGAGGGAGGGGTTCCGCTCGAGGCCATCCTCGTAGCACTTTTGCATCTTCGCGAACGACGCACGCACCACCTTCTGAACGACGGGCGGATCGATGCGGCCTTGGTCGGCGGTCGACGACGGCGCCACCTGCTCGGACGCGGCGGGCTTTGGCGCGGGGCTCGGCGCGACGAGCGGCGCGGGCTGCGTGGGCGCGGTCGTCGCGCACCCGCAGAGTACACCCGTCATCGGGGCCGACAGCCACGCGAACCGGAGCATGCGCAGAAGTGAGAGCATTCGATACGCTATCACTGGCGTGCGCTTCGCGACCGACGACGAGGCGGGTGGCCCCTGTCGCTGCGCAAACTCAGATACTTACGCCCCGACTTGCGGCATGTGCACAGGTCGTCCCTATCCGCACAATCATAGTTCGACCATCGGTTCTCGCGCTACGCGTGCCACGCGATAAAGGACACGCTCGCGAAGCGGTGCGAGCTGTTCCGCGAAGTGGCTCGCGGTCACGTCTTCTACGTCGAGCGGCGCCTCCGCCTCGTCGCCGGACCAACACGCGTACACCTCGACCGCTCCGTGGATCGACGCTTCCACGACGGCCGCGGCGAGGCGCTCGCGAGAGGCTTGCTCGGCTGAAAACTCTGCTCGTTCCTCGTCCGTCAGCGCACCGAGGAAGGGCACGAGATCGCGCGCGGAGCAGGTGGACGAACGGTCGAAGCCCCCGACGTCGAGCGACTCCGTGTTGAAGCCGCATCCACAGCCCTCGTGCGACCCATACTTTGCGACGTGCGGCGACACGAAGCGCGCGCGCACGGGCACACCTTCGGGCTCGGGGCGGACCTCGTGGTAACCCGAGACGGGATGCGGCTCTTGACGGCTCACGAGCACGAACCGGCTCATCGCGCGCGCGGTTCCGACCCACACCATGAGGCACATGCCTCGAGCATACCCCCTCGGCGTCGATCCGCCCTCGTTCGAGTCGTCGACGTCGGCGGCGATCCGCGAAGGCGTGCGTTTCCCTCGCGCCGCGCGCTGTGGTGCTAAGAGAGCCTCGTGAGCATCTCCGACGCCAAGGCTGCCCTCCCCTCGCGCTTCTCGTTCGACGATCGTTTCGTTCGCGAAATGCCGGGCGATCCTGCAGACTACAACCTTCCGCGACAAGTGCACGGTGCGCTCTATTCGCGTGTATCGCCGACTCCCGTGAGCGCTCCGAAGCTGCTCGCCTATTCGCCCGAAGTGGCCGCCGATCTGGGCCTCACCGGCGACGAGCTTCGCTCCGACGACGTCGTCTCCGTGCTCGCCGGCAATCGAATCTTCGATGGGATGAAGCCCTATTCTGCCTGTTACGGCGGCCATCAATTCGGGCACTGGGCGGGCCAGCTCGGCGACGGGCGCGCGATCACGCTCGGCGAAATGGTCACCCCCGGCGGCGCTACCCTGGAGGTGCAGCTCAAGGGTGCCGGGCCTACTCCCTATTCGCGTCGCGCCGACGGGCGCGCGGTGCTTCGCTCGTCCGTCCGCGAGTTTCTTTGCTCGGAGGCGATGCACCACCTCGGAGTGCCCACCACCCGCGCGCTCGCCCTCGTGCTCACCGGCGACGAGGTGCTCCGCGACATGCTCTACGACGGCAACGCGGAGATGGAGCCGGGCGCGATCGTGACCCGTATTTCTCCCTCGTTCGTCCGCTTCGGAAGCTTCGAGCTCCCCGCGTCGCGGAACGAGCACGCCCTCGTCAAGAAGCTCGCCGACCACGTCATCGCTGCACACTACAGCCATTTGCCCAACGCGGCGGCGCCCACGAGGGACACTTATCGAGCGTTCCTCGTCGAGGTCGCGGAGCGAACGGCGCGCATGGTCGCCGCCTGGATGCGTGTCGGCTTCGTTCACGGCGTGATGAACACCGACAACATGTCGATCCTCGGCCTCACCATCGACTACGGCCCCTATGGCTGGCTCGAGGGGTTCGACCCCGCGTGGACTCCGAACACGACCGACGCGTCGGGCAGGCGCTACCGCTTCGGCGCGCAGCCCCGGATCGCGGCGTGGAACGTCGCTTCGCTCGTCGATGCCTTCTCGTCTTTGCTCGACGACGGAGCCGCCGACGCGGTGATGGATGCTTACGCCGAGGCGTGGTCGGTCGCGGAGCTCGACATGTACGCGCGGAAGCTCGGCATTCGTGATTTGCGTCTCGAAGGCGAGGGCGAGAACAAGAGCCCCGACTACCACCTTTTGGAGGGGCTCTTCGAGGTGTTCAAGTGCGCCGAGATCGACATGACGCTCTTCTACCGCGGGCTCGCGAACGTACCGACCGACAGCTCGCTCCCTCGCGCCGAGCACGAGGCGCGCTCGCTCGCGGCGGTGAGGGACGCATTTTATGCCCCTTCGCTCCTGGAGACTTCCGTCGGAGACTCCGTCTATACGTGGCTGTCGGCGTGGGCGGTGCGCGCGAAAGAGGCGTATCCTTCGGACGCAGAGCGGATAGCCACGATGAACGCCGCGAACCCGAAATACGTGCTTCGAAATTGGCTATGCCAAAATGCCATCGACGCCGCGGCGAAGGGCAACCCTGCCGAAGTCGAGCTCCTGCTCGAGGTCATGCGCCGGCCCTACGAAGAGCGACCGGGCCTCGAGCGCTTCGCGGAAAAGCGACCCGAGTGGGCCCGCCATCGCGTGGGCTGCTCGATGCTGAGCTGCAGTAGCTGACCACTCGTTTCGGCGCGCGGCATCCCGCCACGCCGACGTGAGCGTCAGAGCAGCGCGTCTTCGACGCGCGTCGCGGTAAAGGAGCGTAAGAGCCAATCCTGAAGGGTCTCGATATCGGCGCGAGCGATACGTGCGCTGTCTTGCGCGGAAGGCTGGAGACCACGGGCAGCTAGTGACGCGAGCAGGGCCTCGCCGAGGGCTTGGCGCCCTTCCTGGCGCCCCTCTTCGCGGCCGAGCTCGAGGCCATTGTCGCGGCCCTCTTCCCAGTACTTTTTCGCGAAGTCACTCTGCGGCTTGAATCCGTGCATCATGAGGTTCTCCAAGGCGAGACGTGCGGCTCCGGCGAGGGTCGCCGTGAGCAGGTCGAAGTGTA
>JAAFHV010000021.1:0-12711 GCA_013297655.1 Myxococcales bacterium
CTCGCCTATCTTTGGGACTCTTGGTCGCGGTCGCCGCCGCGTGTGGATCGGCGCCGGTCTCCGTGCCCATTCCACCGCTCCCACAGGCGTCGCTCCCGAAAGGCGAGATCTGCGAGGCGAACAACTCGGCGAAGCTCGAGCTCAAGTTCGACCCGCCGACCCTCGTGCTCGCGCCCGGCACCTCGCGCCTCGTACGGCTCACGGTAGACCCCGATCTGTGTAGCGCGCAGAAGGTCACGTTCGCCGCCGAGTCGGCCGGTGTGCGCTCCATCACCGAGGGCACGGTGAACCTGCGGTCCCCGGCGATCGATTTCGAGGTCGAAGGAGCGACCGTCGGGAGGACGTCGATCACCGCCAAGCTGGAGCGCCCGGATCCGAACGACGCGACAAAAAATGAGGTGGTCGAGCTCAAGCTCCCCATCGATGTGCGCGAGGCCGTCGCGCCGAGCTGCAACGCGGGCGAGGGCCGGGGGCAAGGAAAGCTCGAGCGACAAGAAAAGCTCGACCCACAAGGAAAGCCCTCGATCCCGAAAGTGACCGGCACCGCAGCGCTAACGACGGCCTCCGTCTCGGTGAACAACGAAGCGTTCATTCGCACCGACGAGTTCGCGCTTCCTCCCTTCGGAGCGAGCGTGTCGTGCGCACGAACGGGAGACTTCACGAGCGGCACGCCGTACGTCGCGCTCGGCCCCGCGGTCGCCTTCGAGGGGAGTGCGCCCATCACCTCCTCCGACGTGCTCCGCCGGGAGATCGACTTTTCGATCCCGGTGAATCCCGCTCTTTTTCCCTCTCGCGCGCGCATGCGTCACCTCGAGGTGCTCTACAGCGGGCCGCGCACGAAGGGGCCGCGCGCGATCCCGATCGCCTCGCCGCGGATCGAGGACGATGGCAGCGGCGGCTACGTGCTGAAGTTCTCGTCCCCGTGGCTCGGCTCGTACCAAGCCGTCGTGCGCCGAGGTGCGGGCGAAGCGACACGAAGCCGCAGGCTCACCCACCGCGCGGTGCTCGGGTTCTCGATGGGCGGCGGCGGGGCGGCGAGCTTCGGCCTCCGCCACCACGACAAGTTCGACGCGGTCGCCCCCCTCGGTGGACTTGCAGATTACACGTGGCTCTCCTGGTTCGTGGAGAACTACGTGAGCGGCGGCTTCTGCCCGGTGTCGAACCCGAATTGCCAGAAGTACGAGCCGAACCGATATCCCATTAGCGAGCCGCTCGCCCACACGATGGACTTCAACCACTTTTGGTACGAAGAGGGCAACGGCAACGGCGGCACCTTCGCGCGTGATTCGTACGTGCAAATCTTCGGCGATTTGTCGCTCGCGTTCGGCAACCTCGCGAGCCAAAACGCGGATCCTTCCCTCCTCCACATGGTGGCGGGCCCGAAGAAGGACGACCCTTGGATCAAGGGGGACCTCTCCGCGATCCCGGGCGTCGGCGCGGGGGTCGATTGTTCGGTCGCCGTGTCGCCGGTGAGCGATGCCAAAGACGCCGCGCGGCAGCGACAGATCGAGCAGGCCTGCGCCAAGTTCCGCTGCGATCCGAAGAACCAGTGGACGGCCAAGACAGGATACTTCGACGACGAGTACAACCCCGACGGCTCGAAGCCCGTGATCACGTTCTGCGACGGCGGCCAAAAGGGAAAGAGCCCCTACAAAAACACGTTCACTCCTCTGCCCGAAGATCGCAAAGAGCCCGTCAATTTCACGGTCGCGGTCGACCTGAACGACAACGGCATTCGCGACCGCTCCGGCCACGAGCCGTGGGACGACTGCGGCCTCGACGGGCTGTGTGACAAAGACGAGCCCGGCTACGACGCCGTCACGAACCCCGACCCGAACCAAGACGACTACGACTACACCCTCTCCCCCGGCGGGACGGAGGGCAATCACCACTACGAAAAGGGCGAAAAGTTCCGCGACGACGGCCTCGACGGAGTGCCCAATACGAAAGACCGTCACGTCGCGGGTGACCCCGGCGAGGGCGACGGGGTGTTCAGCGAGACGGCCGGTCTCACCAACATGCGCAAGTTCGACGCGCACTCGATCGTGAGCCGATGGACGACCGGAACGCCGGGCGGAACCCTCACCGACGAAGCGCTCGCGCGGCTCGACATCGTCACCGACGGCGGCGTGCGCGACCTCTTCAACTTCGCGTCGGTCGCGAACCACCTCGCCGGCTCGGTCTCTGCCCGCAAAGACGCCTCCGGCAAGGGCATCAAATCGGTTGCATTCTACAATGGGTACGAGCAGCTCCCGGGGCAGAACCCTGCCAAACCGAACGAGCTCTCCCCTTCCAATCTTCTCTGGAAAGACATCGTCGACATGCCGAACATGCGGTACGGCGCGGTCGACGCTTCGCCATCCGAAATTCTGGAAGGCGACGGCATGCACGTGGGCACGGTGCCGCAGCTCTTGAACCGGCTTTTGTTCGGCTTCTATTACGTAGGCCAGCGCTGGCCGGACGCCGACCGCACCCGCGCGCAAGTGGCGCTCGACAACCCGCTTACGCAGGCGGAAGGCCCGGACTTTCCCCTCGAGTGTGTGGTGAAGGAGCGCTGCGAGAAGTTCTTTACCGGCCCCAAGACGAAGCGCACGGGCCCCATCTCCATCACGCTGCCGCCGGGTTACGCGAACGCGGACAACCGCGCGCGCAACGTCCGCTACCCGGTGGTCTACGTGCTCCACGGCTACGGCCAGGACCCGCGCGATCTCGAGGCCCTCGCCATCATCACCAACAACTTCATGAACGACGGGAACCGCTCCTCGGTGAACCGACTCCCGAAGTTCATCGTCGTCTACGTCGACGGCCGCTGCCGCTCCGACGAAGCGACCGGCAAACCGGAGTGCATCCAAGGCTCGTTCTACGTCGACTCGGCGCGCCCCGGCGGGCCGCAGTTCGACCAATGGTTCGACGAGGTCATCGACCTCGTCGACCAGAACTTCCGCACGATGAAGCCCTCGGAAGTCGAAGTCTCGGACTGAATCGGGCGGGGCGAGCTTCGGCGATCGTAGGCTCTCGCGCACGAAGCTCGGTTAGGCTCGGTGAATGGCCCTCGCACCCTGCATTTCGTGTCAGCGTCACCGCCGCGTGGATTCCGGGTCCGTCACGGCGTGTCCATTTTGCGGAGGCACGGAGACGGTCGCGAGCGAGCCTCGCCCAGTCGCGCGCACCGCCACCCGAGCGGCCCTCGTATTCGGCGGCATGGCGCTCGGAATCGTGGGCTGCGTGAGCAAGAGCAGCATCTACGGCGGCCCGCCCGAGCCTCGCCCGGACGCTGGCACGACCATGGAAACGGTCGCGCCCGTGTATGGGGGCCCTCCCGTGTTTACCCTCCCGGATGGGCAAACGACCTACGATCCGCCTCCGCCGCCACAAGGTCCACCTCCGCCGCCCCTCGACGCCGGCGCGACGAAGGGCGCGGGCGTGAAGGGCAAATAGAACGAGCCCCGAGGTGCGACCTGCGCCTCGAGGCTCGCGGTGACCCGTTCACGAAGCGCTCCTCACGCGCGAGGGAACGTCACGTAGGTCGCCGGCACGTGATCGGTGAGCCATACACCGTTCGGCGTGACGTAGAACACGTGCCCATCGGCGTGCATGCGCGCGGAGTCGACGACGAGGACCGCGGGTCTGCCGCGGCGGCTCGCGACCGTGGTGGCGGTTTGTAGATCTTTGGAGAGGTGGACGTGGTGGCGTCCCATCTTGCAGATCCCGTGGTCGCGGACGAGGGCCACGGTCATCGTCGGTGTGCCGTGGAAGAGGGTCGGCGGCGGCTCTGTCGGCTCGTAGGCGAGATCGACGTCGACGCTGTGACCTTGGTTCGCGCGGATGCGGGTGCCGTCCTCGCTGAGCGCGAAGCGCTTCTTTTCGCTGGTCGCGACGACCTCGTCGAGCATCGCGCGGGTGATGTCTTTGCCGTGCTTTCGCGAGCGCTCGAGCAAGAGGTCGACCGAGACCCAACCTGCCTCGTCGAGGGTGATGCCGATCTTCTCCGGCGCGTGACGGAGCACGTAGCTCAAATGTTTGCTGATGCGCACGTGCTCGGGAGTGGGTTCGCGGGTTCTCATGACCTGGGCTCCGTTTCGTTTCTGGATACGAAGAAGGTAGCCGCCTGCGGCCGGTACGCCACGATCGCTTCGTGATGAGCCATAATCAAAACGAATAGCCCGCGATTGAGCTATGTTGGCGGCGATGGGCGCGCACATGAGCTACGAGGCGCTCTTTTCCTTCGCCGTCTTCGCCGAGCACCTGAGCTTCACCCACGCCGCGCGGGTGCTCCACATCTCACAGCCCGCCCTGTTCGTGCAGGTGAAGAAGCTCGCCGCGGGGGTGGGCGTCGCGCTCTACCGGCGAGAAGGTCGTGGGCTCGCGCTCACCGAAGCGGGGCGCAAGCTCGCCACGTTCGCGCGGGAGACGCGTGCACGCGAGGAGGCCGCGTTCGCGGAGCTGCGTGGCGACCCTGGGCGCGCGAAGGTGACCCTCGCCTCCGGCGCCGGCGCGTTCGTTTACCTGCTCGGCGAGGCCATTCGCAGGTTTCCGAAAGAGCGGTTCGCGCTCCGCCTCTTCACGTCGAACGCGATCGAGGCGGCGCTCGCGGTGCGAGAGGCGCGCGCCGATCTCGCGGTCGTCGCCCTGCCATCGCCGCCGCGCGATCTCGTGGCGCACAAGCTCCGCACCGTGGGCCAACACGTGGTGATGCCCGAGGGACACCCGCTCGCGAAGAAGCGCACGCTGCGCCCCCGCGATCTCGAGGGCGAGACATTGGTGCTCTCTCCCTCCCCGAGCCCACACCGCGACATGGTGAAGCATCTCCTGGCGGGCGTGACGTATCACGTGGGGGTGGAAGCTTCGGGTTGGGAGACGATGCTGCATTTCGCGAAGCTGGGAATCGGGCTCGCGATCGTGAACGACTTTTGCCCTAGTCCGCGCGGCATGCGCGCCATCCCGATCGAGACAGCGCCCAAAATTAGCTACTATTTGCTCGAAAAAGGGCCCCTCGGCGCAGGCGCGGCGCGCCTCGGCGAGCTCGTCCGCGAGACAACGCGCCAAACGCGGATCCAGACGAGCGCGACGCCCTGAGGGCGAGTATTCTCGATGGGATGGCCTCTCGGCGCTTCCTCGCGTTCGCCCTCTCGATCCCGTGTGTCGTCGCGCTCGCGCACTGCACGTCGTTCGGAGCGGGCGGCGACGACCCGGTGGTGGAGGACGCGAGCCCACCGAGGCCACCGAACGACGGACAGGTCACCACCGACGCGCCCGTGGTCCCCCCATCGCTCGACGCGGGCGACTCGGGGCAGCTCGACGCGAGGCCGCTCGGCACCGCCGACTACAACGGTGCGAAGACGACGCAAGAGCTCCCCGCCGCCCCGCCGTACGCCTACATCCCAGGGCCTCCGCCTCGCTTCTTCGCGCTCGCTCTCGCCGGCAACCTCGCCCGGGAGGTCACCGGATCGTCGCCGCTGCCGTCGCTCGACTGGCCCGTGAGCCGCCGGCCCTTCGCCATGCTCAAGGTGCAAAACAACGACGCAACGAAGGGCGCAATCAACGGCCTCGTCACGAGCGGGCTCGCGGCCGACGACGGCATGGAAATCGGCAAGCAGAACCCGAGCGGAGAGAGCGCCGAGACGAACAACGGCACCGCCGTGGCGGCCGTGCGCGGAAACGTGTATTTTGCACGTGCCGGACGCGGGGGAACGGGGGAAGTGGCCTTCAAGGTCATCGACACGCTGACGCTCGAGATCTCGAGCTCGCTGAAGGTGCTGAACGGCGCTCTGCCGCTGACGCGCGCGTTCGCTGTGAGCGACGACGAGCTCGTGCTCCTACGCGACGACCCCACCAGCCCCGCGCGGGTGCTGCTCCACCGGCGACCGAACGCCGCGTCGCCGTTCGGCACGGCGGAGCCACGAAGCGTCGACCCGCCGCTCGGCCCCACCGACGGCATCCTCGGATTCCAAGGCTCCTCGTTCTTTGCCTATCGCGTCGTGGCGGGGAAGACGATCGTGTTCCTCTATCAACCGCGCTGAGCGTGCCGCGATCGATCGTGCTCCTTCGGGCGGTGAACGTGGGCGGCAAGAGCGCGCTCTCGATGAAGGCGCTCGCGACGGCGCTCGGCGACGCAGGCTACGAGGACGTCCGCACCCTCATCGCGAGCGGAAACGTGATCCTCGGCGCGAAGGCCAGCGGCGCCGCGCTCGAGACGAAGATCGAGAATGACCTCGCCGTCGCCCTCTCCCTCGAAACTTTGGTGATGGCACGTTCTCCGGCCGAGTGGCGCGCGATCGTCGATGCCAATCCGTTCACCGAAGAAGCGACCCGCGCCCCCGCCAAGCTCGTGCTCCTCGTGCTGAAGTCTGCGCCGACGAAGGCCGCGATCGCGGCCTACGAAGCGGGTCGAAAGAAGCGCGATACCCCCGAAACGGTCGTGATTCGAGGGCGTGAGGCGTACGCCTTTTACCCCGACGGCATCGGTCGATCGAAGCTCGATCTCTCCGCCCTCGGCGCCGGCACCGCGCGAAACTGGAACACCGTGCTCAAGCTACGAGACGCGGTCGGCTCCGCGAAATAGCCCACGCGCTCCGAAGAGCTTCATTCCACGAAGCCCTTCCACGACCGCATGTATTCTGCAAATTTTGGCGAGAGCCCCCGCGCGACGAGCTCGTCGGGGGTGAACGGCGGGCGACGCGGCTCCCAGCCCGGCTCGCGGGCGCGCCGTGGCCAATCGGGGTTCGCGATCGCGGAGCGACCGAGGGCGACCGCGTCGGCGCCGAGGGCGAGCAAGTCTTGCGCTTCACCTGGCGTCCACACCGTGCCCGCGACCAGCACCTTCACGTGCTCCGGGATCGCCTTTCGGAAGAGCGGCAGCGCGTGCTCTTCGGGCCGCTTCGTGGTGTTGAGCGCCGAGCGCCAGAGCGAGAGGTGAACGAAGTCGCTCATCTCCGATACGAGACGGGCGACCTCCACGCTCTCGTCGAGATCGAGCCCCGTCGCGTTGCCGAAGTCTTCGGGGGAGAGGCGTACGCCGACGGTGAACGAGCCGCCGACTTCGCCACGCACGGCGCGCACGACCTCGCGGATCAGACGCGCGCGGTTCTCGAGGGAGCCGCCGTAGCCATCGTCGCGTGTATTTTGCACGCGACTCAAGAACTGGGTGAGCAGGTATCCGTGCGCGCCGTGGATCTCGACCCCGTCGAACCCGGCGGCCTTGGCGCGACCGGCGGCGCGGGCGAACGCAGCGACGATCCGCGCGAGGTCGTCCTCCGTCGCGGCGCGGGCGCCATCGATCGCAGAGGGCGCGAGGCGCGGCAGGTTGCTCGCTTTTTCGTCGGCGCGAAGCCCGCCGTGGAAAATTTGGAGGAGGCTCTTCGCGTTGCGCTTGCGGAGGCCATCGGCGACGCGGCGGAGCCCGGGCAGGTGAGCGTCGTCGTAGCAGCCGAGCTCGCCCTCCCAGCCTTGCCCTTCTTTGGATACGTGCGACGCGCAGGTGGTCACGATCCCGAAGCCGCCGTCGGCGCGGGTGAGGAGGAAGTGGAGCTCGTCGTCCGAGAGCGTGCCGTCGTCGTGGCTCGTCTTGTTCGTCATCGGCGCGAGCACGACGCGGTTCGGAGCCTCGAGGCCAGACGCAAATACCAACGGGTCGAAGAGGTTTTCCACGGGTGCCTTTCTCGGGACGAACCCTCCCCTTACCACCCGCGCCGCGCGGGCGTCGGCCCGGTTTCACTCTTCGGCGCGCGCCTCGTCTTTCGGGAGGATCGCGAGGAAGGCGCGGAGACGCGGAGAGCCACGGAGCGGCGTGCGGTAGATGGCCCACGCCGTGATGGGTGGCGCACGAAAAGCTGGAAGCACGCGCACGAGGCGACCCTCACGAATGTCGTCCGCGACGAGCCAATCGGGCACGTACGCGATGCCGGCGCCGTGGATAGCGAGGTCGCGGAGCACGCTCGGCGCGTGCGTTCGGAAGCGCCCGCGAACCTCCACCGTCTCGTCTTTTTCCTTCGATCGCAGCGCCCAGCCTATGGTCTGCCCTTGCGGCGTGACCTGCACCAGGCATGGTCTCCGACCGAGATCGGCGAGCGTCTTCGGGGTGCCTTTGCGGAGCAGGTCCGGGGCGGCGACGAGCACGCGCGCCATCGTGAACACCGGCTGCGCGACGTAGGCCGTGCTGTCCGGCGGCGGAGAGCCGGCGCGGATCGCCACGTCGATCCCTTCGCCGACGATGTTGACGAGGTGATCCTCGAGCCGCAGGTCGACCTCCAGCTCGCGGTGGGTGGCGAGGAGCTCCTTCAGACGTGGGACCAAGATCACAGACCCGAACGTGATGGACGCGCTCACGACGAGGGTGCCGCGCACGCCGCCTCTTGCCTTCATGGAGGCCTTGGCGTCGTCGATGTCGCGGAGGACCCGGACCGAGTGGCGATACCACTCTTCGCCCTGCGCCGTGACGTGGAGACGGCGGGTGGACCGTACGACGAGAGTGGCGCCGAGCTCCTCCTCCAGCGCGCGGAGCTGGCGGCTCACGGCGGGGAGCGAGAGGCGCATCGAGCGCGCCGCGGCGGAGAGGCTCTTCCCTTCGACCACACGAACGAAGGTGGCCATCTGATCGAGTAAATCCATGGGATCGTACGGTCTGCGATTCTTTCGTCGCACGCAAGAATCGATTGTCTCGGTCGCGCCTACTCGGGGTTGCAGCGCGAGGGCAGATTGCTCCTCGAGGTGAACGACATGAACATGAAAGATGCCGTGGTGGTCGTGACGGGAGCGAACCGTGGGCTCGGACGCGAGCTCGCCAAAGAGAGCCTCGCGCGGGGGGCGAAGCGTGTGTACGCGACGGCACGAAAGCGGGAGTCGCTCGACTCACTGGTAAAGGAGAGCCCCGCCGCGATCGTGCCCCTGGTGCTCGATGTGACCGACGAGCGCTCGCTCGCGGCGGCGGCGGAGGTGGCGAGCGACGCGACCGTGCTCGTGAACAACGCGGGCCTGCTCGGCTCGTACGGAGTGCTGTCGAGCACGCTCGCGTCGATCCGGGAGGACTTCGAGGTGAACACCTTCGGCCTCCTCGCCGCGACGCGCGCGTTCGCACCCGCCCTCGAGCGCGCCGCCAAAAAAGGCCCGAAGAGCGCGGCGGTTGTGAACATCCTCTCCGTCGTTTCGCTAGGGAATTTGCCTGGGCTCGGCGGTTACTCCGCGTCGAAGGCGGCGGCGTGGTCGCTCTCGCAGGCGCTCCGCTACGAGCTCGGGAAGAAGGGCATCGACGTGATCGCGGCCTTTCCCGGCGGCATCGACACCGACATGGTCCGCGCGATGGAGATGCCGAAGACACGCCCCGAGGTGCTCGCCGCGAACCTCTTCGCCGCGATCGCGAAGGGCGAGCTCGACGTCGCCCCCGACGCCACTTCGGAGGAGGTCTACGCCGAGTTCGTGCGTGATCCGCGCGCGGTGGAACGACGATTCTTCACGATGGCGGGGTGAGCCACGCCCTCGCGATCAGCGCGCGTCGTTGGGGGTGGTGGGGGAGGTGGGGACGACGGAGAGCTCGAACGTGTCCCAGATCGAGATCGTCTCGCCGTCTTCTTCTTTGACGACGAAGGTGCGCTGATCGCCACAGAGGCCGCGCGGGCTTCGGAGACGCCCCGTCTCGAGCTCGAAGACGTAACCGTGCACCGGGCAAACGATGCACTTTCCATCCTTCGTTCGCGGGCCTGGGGCGAGGCTCGCGCCGGCGTGGTTGCACGCGTCCTCGATCGCCCTCGGGACGCCGTGGACGAGGGCGACGAGCACGTCGAACGGGGGATATGCGACGCGGACGTGAGCGCCGCCCTCGAGGGCGTCTTTACGGAGCGTCGCGACGAGCTTCACGGAGCCTCGAGCGCGCGTGCACCGCCGCGAGTCGAGCCGCACGAAGCAGGACGAATCATGGGTTGCGCGCGCGCGATGCTCAATTGACGGACCGGGTGTCGGCGCTCGGTTTGGCGAGGGCCGCCGCTTGCACCATGAGCTCTTCTACGACGAGACGAACGCGCACGTGCGGACGGAGCTCCTCCAGAATTCGCTGCCTCGCCGCGGCGTCGACCACGAGCTGGAACGCGCACACGTCGGCCAAGATCGCGGTGTCGAGATCGTCCGGGAGCTTGAGCGAGAAGCTGCGATCGTGTTTGCGCACCTCGCGCGCGAACGAGGTGGCGGCGCTCACGAGGGCGGCGCGCTCGGACTCGGGCAAAGACGCGGCCGCGTCGACCAACAAGCGACCACGCGCGCGGCGGTAGGGCGCGACGAACGGGAGCTCCTCGAGCTCGATCCGCGCGAGCCCCTCGACGAGGATGTTCGAGCGGCCGTCGGCGAGGGACTGATGCTCGGTGATGACACCGGCACCGACGACCTTCGCGATGCGGGGGAGGCCCGCCTCGTCTTGTCCGGGCAGGAGCTGCGCTATCGCGATCGCCCCGTGCGACGCGCGACAGTCGGCGATCATGGCGCGATAACGCGGCTCGAAAACGTGGAGCGGCAGCTTCACGCCGGGGAAAAACACCACCTCCGGAAGCGGAAAGATGGGCAGCTCTTCGAGGGCAGCTTCGAGTTGGGTGAGCTCGGCAGGCACGCGACTTCTCCTTAAGTTACACCCTTTTCGAGCGCAAAGCTCGGGCGGCGCGCGTTCCTCGCTCGCGTGGGTCAGTTCGGGGCGGAGCGAGGCTTCTTCGGGGCGTCGGCGAGGGCGACCTGCCACGCGGCCGCCGTGCGCAGCGGCTCACCCGTGTACGCGACGACCTTCTGGAGGTTCGAGAGCTGCTGCGGGGTAAGCTCCGCGATCTCGGCCTCGATGGACGTGCGGCGGTCTATCCGGCACATGACGCAGCGATTCTCCACGTAGAGGCGGCCGCCTTCGACGCACGCGCTCGGCTCCTCGATCTCCATGTGCTGGGAGGGTCCTGGGGGCGAGAGCCGCGCCAACTTGCAAGGGGTGGACGGCCGATGCGGCCCGAAACCCTGAAAAAATGCGCGCACCGCGACGCGCCCCTTGGTCCCACAGTGCACCCCGGCCGTGCACTTGGTGCCGATCGGGATGGAGGTCTGCTCGTCGTTGGCGACCTCGAGCAAGACCGGGGCCGGCAGCGGCGCTTCGTCGGCGCGCTGCAGAGGCGGCGGAGAAGACGGCTGCGGTACCGGCGCCGGCTTCGAGCTCGACACGGGCTGCGGCGGCACCAGCGACTCGGGCGTGATCTCGTTCCGCGAGCACGCGGGCAGGAGCGGCAACGTGAGAAGACCGAGTGCGGCAAGAAGGAGCGAACGCGACGGCATCCCACGACGGTATCCGAACGGCGGCGAAGAAGAAGGCGCACGCGCGAAGAGGAATCAAGGCCCGAGCGTGGAGCGCTTTCCAGACGCGAGCGCCGACTGCCACGCCGCCGCGCTGCGTAGCGGCCCCTCGAACCGCACCGCGTGTTGCAGGTTCGCAAGTTGCTGCGGCGTGAGCTCCGCTATCTCGGCCTCGATCACCGAGGTCGATTGCAGACGACACGCGACGCAGGTCGACTCGAAATAGAGGCGGCCCTTGCCGACGCACGCGTAGTCGCCAGAAGAGACAGAGCCGAAGCCCATGCCTATATGGCTCTCCGAAGGCAACTCGATGGGCTTGCACGGCGCGGCCTCGTGACGCTCCACGCCTGCCCAGTAGGCACGGAGCGCGACCCTCCCTTTTGTGCCGCACCTCCGCCCCGCGGTGCACGCGGTGCCGATCTTCGCGGCCACCGCCGCAGACGGGTCGAAGCCAAAGTTCCCCGGATCGGGGACCGGGATCGGGCCCTCGACCTCGCCCTTCTCGGCGGTCGGCGCGACCGGATCGGGGGAAACGTCGTTGCGTGAGCACGCAGGCACCAGCACGACCACGACCGACAAAAACCAAGCAGAGACCGCGCGAGGGAGCATCCCAACGACGTTATCCGAACGCCGCCCGAGTAAAAGTGCGGCAACGCGCTACCTTGGCAGCCGTGACGCGCAGAGCCATCGTGGCCACTCTGATATTCGTGACGGCGGTCGCTTTCGCGTGTGGCCCGGCGCCTTCTCCTCACGCGCCTGCGAAGGGGGACGCGCACGACCGCGCGCGCGCAATCGCCTCCTGCGAGGGCTGTCACGCGCAGATCTTCGAAGAGTGGCGTAGCTCGAACCACGCCGAGGCCTTTCGCCACGAGACGTTCCAAACGGCCTACGCGATCGAGCCGATGGCGTTTTGTGTCGGCTGCCACGCGCCGCATACGGACGCGGAGCGACCGACACGGCCAGGGACCGACCTCGGCGTGTCGTGTGCTTCTTGCCACTCGTTCGCGACCGATTCGCGACCCCCCGCGAGCGCGAAGGACACCTGCGCCGGCTGCCACGAGTTCCCGTTTCCGGGCTCCGAGCGGCTCCTCCAAAAGACGGTCAGCGAGCACGCGCGCTCCCGTATACGTGCACACTGCACTGACTGCCACATGAGCAAAGTCGTTGGTCCTGGCGGACCGCACGTGGACCATCGGTTCTCCGCGTCGCGGAACGAGGCCTTCGTGCGCTCGGCGGCGACGATCGCCGTCGCGCGGGAAGAGGGCGCGCTCGTGATCACCTTTACGCGCGCGGCGGTCGGGCACGCGTTCCCGACCGGTGACGTGTTTCGACGACTGCGCGTATTCCTCACGACAGGGGGAAAAACACGGGATGTCGTGCTCGGAAGAGATACGAAGGAGCGGGCGG
>JAAFHV010000021.1:12721-42639 GCA_013297655.1 Myxococcales bacterium
GACCGCCGTCCGTTCGTGGACGGCCGCGACGTGACGGTGGTGCGGGTGCCGCTCTCGGGGGCGGAGGGGAACGCGAAGATCGCCTGGCGCGTGGACTACGAGCGTGTAGGCCACCCGACGGAGACGGGCGGGACCGGAGCGGCGATCGACGGCGCGATCGAGGTCGCTAGCGGCGAGCTGTGAAACGCCGCGTTCGCGTGCACTCTACACGCGAAGCTCAGCCAAAGACCTCGACCGCGCTCCCGTTCATCGCCAGCGGTGCGTCGAGGCCGAGGTAAACGATGGTGCCGGCGACGTGGTCTGCCGTCATCGCGGGGGGGAAGCCGCTCCCCGCGAGCATCGCGGTGTCGACCGAGCCGGGGAGCACCGCGAGGGAGGCGAGCCGAGTGCCACGGAGCTCCTCCGCCAGCGACTTGACGAAACCGACGACTCCCCACTTCGCGGCGCAATAGGCCGATAGCTTCGGGGTGCCGAGGGTCGACGAGATGCTCGCGACGGCGACGAAGCGCCCCTCCCCCCGCTCGCGCATCGAAGGTAAAAACGCACGTGTCACGAAGAAGGTGCCGTCGAGGTTGGCGCCGAGCACGCTCGCCCACGCTTCGTCGGTCGTGCCCTCTACCGGGGCGCGGACCACGCTCCCCGCGTTATTGACCACGACTTTTGGTACGCCAAATGTGGCGAGCGCGCGGGCAGCCATGGACTCCACCTCCGAGCTCTTCGCCACGTCGCACGGGACGACGAGAGTGCGCACGGACGGCGAACGCGTCGCCACCTCGCGCGCCGTCTCGGCGAGGGTGCTCTCCGTTCGACCGACGAGCACGACGTGGAGGCCGCGAGCAGCGAACGCGAGGGCCACCGCACGACCGATGCCCGAGCCCGCCCCAGTGACGACACACGAAGGCGCGAGGTTCGCGTCCGTCACGTGTTTCGCCCGAGGCCAAGCACGCCGTGCGCCATCAGCCGGCCCTGCACGTCGCCCTCGGCGAATCCGCGGAGGGCGAGCGACTCCACCCGCGATCCGTGCGCGCGCTCGCCTCGAAGCACCATGCAGCCGTGCGAGAGCAACAGACGACACCCGACCCAACGCGGGCGCAGCTCGGCGTCGAGGGCCTCCACCACGTCTTCCCCGAGCGCCTCTTGGAGGACGAGCCTCCGTGCGTGGGCGTCGATCACGGACACGATCGTGCCCACTCCGACGATGCGGCCGGCGGGGGCGAAAGCGACGGTGGCGGTGCCGGTGGCAGGCAAGAGATGGTGAGGACAGAGCGTGCTCACGAAGACGTCGCGCACCACCACGAGCTCGGACTCGCCGACGATGACGTTTTCGCGGAGGAGCGCGCGCGAGTCGACCCCGTACCCGGAGCAGAGCTCGTCGACGAACGCGTCGGTCACGCGCCTGCCGGTCTCTTGGAGCTCGGCGTCGGCGTCCGGATCGCGCCCGATCGCACGTAAAAAAGCCTCGAGATGCGCGGCCGCTGCGTCTCTGTCGACTGCCATGATCCGCGATATTCGCACGAGTCGTTCGTGCCCTCGCGCACAATCGGAGACCTTCCGGTGCGAGCCTCGCGTCGCTCCGGAGGCGCGAGCCTCGCGTCGCTCCGGAGGCGCGAGCCTCGCGTCGCTCCGGAGGCGCGAGCCTCGGCGAGTCAGGGGCCGGCGAGGGTCGGCGCGGACACGAGGGCCTCCCAGACGGCGCGAACACGAGGGACGTCGCGGAGCGCGCGGTGCGTGACGAGGAAGAGATCGTCTCTCGGCCACGTGGTCGACGCTTCACGGAGCGCCTTCGAGAGCTTCACCGGCACGAGCCCGAAGTGGGCGACGCTCGGCTCCGGCACGAGCGCCAAGCCGATGCCTTGCGCCGCGATCGCGAGCACGAGGCGAATGCTATCGGAGCGAACGACCGGCTCGTGGTCCCTCAAGCTCGCCGTGAGCCAGCGCCCGGCGGGGGACTGCGCGTAGCGCTCGCCGAACGAAATCCACGGAGCGTCGGACCAGGCTCGCAGCGCGCCCAGCCGCTGCACGAGGGCGGGTGATCCACACACGACCCACGAGACAGTGCGCAGCTTCGTGACCACCAAATCACCACGCGTGGGGCGCACGATGCGGAGCGCGATGTCGGCCTCCCGCCGCGTGAGATCGAGCAGCGCCTCCCCCGGATCGAGCACCAACCGAAGCTTGGGATGCGCCTCGACCAAGCGCGGAAGGATGGGCGCGACGACGACCTCGGCCGCGTCCGGCGGGCACGTCATGCGTACCGTGCCTTCGACCTCGCGCTCGAGCCCGTCAGCCGCGTTCGAGAAGCGGGTCATCACGCTCTCCATCTCCTCGGCTACCGGCAAGAGATCCTCGGCCGCCTTGGTCGCCGAAATGCCGTCGCGTCCGCGGTCGAACAAGGTCATCGCGAGCGCGTCCTCGAGGGCGGCGAGCCGGCGCGACACGGTAGATCCGTCGACCGCGAGCAGCTTCCCCGCTTGCCCGACCGTGCTCGAGCGGCACAAGGCGAGGAACAAGCGAACATCGTCCCACGAGAGCGGCGCGCGTAAATGGCTCGGCCTTCGCTGCATCGACGCACCGTATCAGGACGCCCGCGGCGCGCCCATGCTTCGATGCATATCCGCAACGAACATGTGTGACATTGGCCGTAGCGATGCGATCGCGCATGACCCACAGTCTCCGTCGTACCCACCAAGGAGACCTTCATGACCAACCACGTTCGGACCCTTCTCGTCGGCGGCACTGGCAAAACCGGACGCCGAATCGGAGCCCGCCTCGCTGCGCGGGGAGTGCCTTTTCGCGTGACCTCGCGCGCGGGCGAGCTGCCTTTCGATTGGCACTCTCCGGGCAATTGGAGCGCGGTGCTGGAAGGGATCGCGACGATGTACGTGGCCTACGCCCCGGACTTGTCGATGCCGGGAGCAGCGGAGCAGCTCGGCCTCCTCGGGGTGGAGGCGGCGAGAGCGGGTGTGAAAAAAGTGGTGCTCCTCTCCGGGCGCGGCGAGCCCGACGCGGTGACGAGCGAGGACGCGATGATTGCTTCCGGGCTCGACGTGACCGTGCTTCGCGCGGCGTGGTTCGCGCAGAACTTCAGCGAGGGGCAGCTCCTCGGCCCGGTGCTCGCGGGCACGATCGCGCTCCCGGGGGACGCGCCGGAGCCGTTCGTCGACGCGGAGGATATCGCGGACGTCGCCGCGCTATGCATCACGAGCGACGGGCACGCCGGCAAACGCTACGACCTCACAGGCCCTCGCCTCGTTGCGTTCGACGACGCCGCCCGCGCGATCGGAGAGGCCTCGGGCCGCGCGGTGAGCTTCGCTCGCGTGACTCGCGCAGAGTTCACGAAGGGGGCGAGCGCCGCGTTGCCGATCGAGGTGGCGACGTTCCTCGGTTCGTTCTTCGAGGCCTTGCTCGACGGCCACAACGCCCACGTCTCTGACGACATCACGCGCCTCTTGGGCCGCCCTGCACGTGACTTTTCCGCGTTCGTCGCCGACGCGGCGCGCGCGGGGGCGTGGCGCGATTCGGCTCGGGCCAGCGCGTAACCCCGCGACGTGAGGAAACGGCACGCGCTCTCGCTATTTGCCAGTGCGCTTCGCCCGTAAGATTCGCTCCTTCACGAGGTCGAAGATTTCGCCGTACACGTCGACCTTGGCCTCCGCGACGACCGTCTTGCCGAAGCCCATCCGCACGAACGTGGGCTCGCATCGCACGAAGAACTCGGCCTGTCCGAAGCTCCGTGCGCGCGGGCCCGCGAGCGCGAGGGTGTCCGACTTCGGAGCGGCGGGAGCCTTCTTGGGGCTCTCTGCCGGCTTCGTGTTGCGGAGCGGGAGCCCCTTCGTCGGCCAGCGGAGGAGCGCGGCTTCTTCGTTTATCTCGTTCCAATCGGGCTCGTCCGTGAGGCCACGCACCACCTGCTCGGTGACGACGCCGCCCGCCGCGAGCACGTCGAACGACTTCGAAGACGGGGTGTCGTAATACTCTTTTCGCCAGCGCTCGAAATTGGGGAGCAGGCAGGCGCACACTCCCTCGAGCCCGTCGGGGTCCTTCCCCTTTGGCAGCTTGGGTTTACCGAATTTCCAAGCGGCGTCGCCCTTCGGGGCCCAAAACGCGAACGTGACCTCGTCTTGTGCGAACGCGGGCTCTTCCAACGCGTACGCGAGCGCGCTCGGGAGCCCATCGAAGATGCCAGGCCAAATCGCGGGTGGGTCGGTGCGAAAGGGCGACATGACGCTCTCGTGATCGAAGCCGCGGACGACCGCGCCTTTCGGCGAGATCCACGCAAAAAAGAAGTTGCCCTCGCCATCCTTGAAGGCTCCCATCGAGGCCTTCCCGGGCCCCCACGTGGGGTGAAACTCGAAGCTCCTCGATTTTGGCGCGACGATCGCGTCGTGCATCGCGAAGAGACGGAGTCGCTCCTTCAGAAGGTCGGGATAGGGCAACTTCGCCAGGAACTTCGCTCTCGCCATCGCCCGAGCGTCGCCATATGGCGATAGCGCGTCAAGGACCGCGACCAGGCACGCAAACGTCGTCGCTGTTCCAACGCGGACCGATCCGCGCCCCGTTCCATGCGAAAGGGCGCACGAATCGCGCTCGGCGGAGCAACGCAGGCCATTTGCACTCTATCCGCGAGGTTTCCACAAGCCGCCGAGCCAATCGAGGAGGGCGCGGACCTTCGGTATACGTTGCTTCGAGCGGTGGACCACGAGCCAAAAGGCACGCGACGGTATCGCGCCGAGGTCCCTCGCGCCGAACGCGACGGGAGACACCTCTTCGACGTCGGTGAGCCGCGACGCGAACGTGCGCGGCAACACCGCCACGCCGAGGGCCGCTTGCACGGCGAGCCCGAGCGACTCCACGTCTTCGACGAGCAGGCGCGGCGGTCGAGAGCCGAATGCGCGCGCGGCGTGCCGCTGCTCCGAGATTTTGGAGAGTGAGCCCGCGAGGCCGAGCCAAGGGCAGTCCTCGCTCGGCGCGAGCGAGCGCGACGCGTAAAAGCCATAGGTCTCGGTGCTGACCTTTCGCGCGACGAGCTCGGCTCCGTCCGGCCGCGCGAGGCGAAGCGCGACGTCGGCGTCGCCCGCGGCCAGGCTCGCGCGCTCGTTGCTCGCGAGGATCCGGAGGCGCACGTGAGGATAGGCGCGGTAGAACGAGCCGAGCTGCGGCGCGACGACCCAGCGCGCCACTTCACCGACCGTGGTGAGCGTCACCTCACCGCGGAGCTCTGGCGTTTGATCGAGGGCCGCCCGCGCGAGCAACACCGCGTCCACCATCGGCTCGACGGCCGCGAGCAGCGAAGCGCCGCGATCCGTGAGACGGATGGGCTGCTCACGAAGCAGCAGCGGCGAGCCCGCGCGCTCCTCCAGGCGCGCCAAGTGGCGGCTCACGGTGGACTGGCTCATCGCGAGCGCTCTCGCCGCGGCGGTGAGCCCCCCATGGCGCGCGACCGCCTCGAACGTACGGAAGAGGTCCCACTCTCCCTCCGACGGGGACGCGAGAGTGCGCTTTTTCTCGGAGCGGAGGGCCATGCAGAAACGGATGCCTAGCATCCTCGGGTGGCTATAGCCATCCGTCGGTGACGATCGCAACGTTGACTCCAGATTGAACTGCAGGAGGCCATCGTGATCGTTCGTCAGCTCCGAAACGCAACCGTGCTCGTGTCCGTAGGTCCGCACCGACTCTTGGTCGATCCGATGCTCTCGCCCGTCGCGGCGATGCCGGGCTTCCGAATGGTCGGGGCCCGGCGGCGAAATCCGCTCGTGCCGCTGCCGCAGGAGGCCGAAGCGGCGCTCGCCTCGGCGACGGCGGTGGTGATTACCCACGAGCACCCCGACCACGTCGACGCGGCGGGGCGGGCGTGGATCATGGAGCGCGGGCTCCCGGTGTGGACCAACGGCGTCGACGCGCCGAGCTTGGCGAAGAAGGGCCTCGACGTTCACGTGCTTTCGGACGGCTCGCTCGGGCTCGAGGTGGAGATCGTGCGCTCCCGCCACGGGAAAGGGCTGCTCGGCTGGGTGCTCGGCCCCGTGACAGGGTACTACCTCGCGCATCCGGACGAACCGAGCCTCTACCTGATTGGCGATTCGGTGCTCACGGAGAGCGTGATCGAGGCCGTCGAGCGTCTCCAGCCGGACGTGATCGTCGCTCCCGCCGGCGCCGCGAACATGGGTATCGGTGGGAATATTCTCTTTTCCGTCGAGGAGCTCGTGGTCCTCGCGAAGAAGGCGCGCGGGAAGGTGATCTTCAATCACCTCGAGGCGCTCGATCATTGCCCTACGACGCGACAGGAGCTTCGCGCGCGGATGGCATCCGAGGGGCTCGCGGATCGGGTGCTCGTACCGGAGGACGGCGAGGTCCTCTCGTTCGAGCGCCCACCCGCGGCCTCCCCGTCACGGGCGCGCCCGCGGCCTCACGCCGCGGAGCGGCCCGGGTTCCAAAAGTGGCTGTCGTCGAAGATCGCGGGGGCGTGAGGGGCGTGAGGCCTCCTCCCCGATCGCATTGGTGGAAATAGAGAAAGAAGAGCGAGGAAGACTGCGCAATCGTACGCGCGGCCATTTTTGATGCACGCGGGTTGGCACCCCGATACATTTCGAGATCGTGAAGAATCCGAATCGTGGGTCCGTTGCGTTGTTCGCGCTCGTGATGGCATCGTGTGCTCCCTCGGCGATGCCAGCGCCGACGGCTCCCCTCGTTTCACCCGCCGCGCCGATGGCTGCGGCGGCGGCGGACGGATGCTTCGGCCCGGCCGAGGTGCCCATCGGCCTCGAGCGGGCGAGCGACGCGACGATCCCGGAGAAGGCGGTCGGCAAAGCGGGCGAGGGGCGATTGTGTCGCGCGGAGGCCTACCGAACCAAGGTCCCCATCCCGGTGACGCGCGTGTGGGACGCCGCCAACCCCGACTCCCGCCTCGGCCGTTGGTGGGGCCCCACGAAGGCGAGAGGGCCCGTCGCCGAATACCGGCGAACGTATGCCATCTGCGCCGAATGGAGTGCCCTCGATCGCACCGTCGCATGCACCGTCAAGCCCGGCGCGCTCGTGATCGTGGGGACGAGCCAGAGCGCAAAGTGCAACGACGGAACCGTGTATCCTGCCTCCGCGGTGGTGCACTTGTTCGTGCCGGACCCGGCTGCCTCGCTCGTCGATTGTTCCCCCGGCGAAGCTTTTCCCTGAGGCGGGCACGACTGACGGCGAAGTGCGGTCACCGACGAAGTTTTGGCGTACGCTCTACGCACCATGAAGGCCCCTGCGATCCCGCCGGACGAAGAGCTGCGCTTGGAGGCGCTGCACGGCTGCCGCATCCTCGATACGGAGCCCGAGCCGGCGTTCGACGGCCTCACGAACCTCGCCGCTTCGATGCTGGAGGCGCCGATCGCGCTCGTCACGTTGGTCGATCGCACGCGGCAATGGTTCAAGTCGCGCCACGGAATCGACGTGATCGAGACGCCGCGAGAGGTCTCGTTTTGTGGGCACGTGGTGGAGAACAAGCTCCCGATCGTGGTCCTCGATACCCTGGAGGACCCGCGGTTCTTCGATAACCCGTTCGTCCTCGGTGAGCCTCGCGTGCGCTTCTACGCCGGAATGCCGCTGCGGACGCCGGACGGGCACGTGCTCGGCACCCTTTGTGTCATCGACCACGTGCCTCGCGCGCCGACACCGAAACAAATCGAGCTCCTCGGTTTGCTCGCGGCGCAGGCGGAGGCCCAGCTCGAGTCGCGACGAAAAGACGCCGTGCTCGCCATCGAGCGCAAACGCGTTCACGAGCTGAACCAGGGCTCCGAAATGCTCCTCGAGTGCCTGGAAGAGGCCGTCGTGGTGCACGACCAACGCGGCGTCATGGTCCGCGCGAACGGCGCCGCGCGACGAATGTTCGGACGTGAGCTCTTGAGCGAGATCACGGGCCGCTCGACGCTCGACGAGCTCTTCACCTGCGTTCGCGAGGACGGAAGCCCATTCCCGACGCATCGGCTCCCGTCGGCGGTCGCACGTGGGACCAAGGCGCCGTGCTCCGAAATCGTCGGCATCGGGGCGCCGGGCTCGGCGCGCCGCTGGCTTCTCGTTCGTGCCTATCCGGTCTTGATCGACGGCTTCGTGGACACCACCGTCGTCACCTTGGCCGAGGTGGCGCGCGACGGCACGACGAAGAGCTGACGCGTCTCACTCGCGAGCGCGCCGGAATGGCCAGCTCGAGGGCGGAGGTCACGGTTCGGCGAGCTCGACACCGCGGCCGGAGGGAATGGCCTCGCGTGTCTCTTCGTCTCCCGTGACACGTTCACGTTCTGGTCCCGCCTTTGGCGTGGCGCTCGCCAGCTCCGGGCGGTAACCGTCGCCGAGCCCCGTCGCGACGAGCGCGTCGGCGATCGCGCGGCCGTCGGCGAGCCGCTCGCCAGGCATCAGCGTCAACGAACGGCGGAGCACCTCGACGAGGGAATCCGGCACGTCCGGGACGAGATCACGAACGCTGCGCGGCTCGCTCGCGAGCTTCGCCAAGGGCCCCCGCTCGGGCTCGAACGGCAATAACCCGGTGACCATTTGGAAGAGCATGACGCCGAGGGAGTACACATCGGCCGCGGGAGTGGCCTTTTCGCCGACCAAGACCTCCGGCGCGAGATAATGCGGTGTGCCGACGAGGCCAGTCTCGGTGAGGCCGTCGTTCACGTCGAGCACGCGCGCGATGCCGAAATCCAGCACCTTCGCGTGGTCGCCCTCGTCGCCAGCGTGGGTAATGAACACGTTCTCGGGCTTCACGTCGCGATGCACGATGCCGCGCGCGTGGGCCTCTGCGAGCGCACGCGCGACCTGCGTCGCGAGCCACACCACGCGCGGAGGCGAGAGGCGCTTCTCGCGGCGGAGGAGCGACGCGAGCGACTCCCCACGAAGGAGCTCCATCGCGTAATAATAGAGCCCGTCTTCGGTTGCCCCCACGTCGAAGACACGCACCGTGTTCGGATGGGAGAGCTCGGTCGTCGCGCGAACCTCGCGCTCGAAGCGGGCGATCGCGACGGGATCTTGCCGATCCGAGCGCAACACCTTGAGCGCGACCTCGCGCTTCAAGGTCTCGTCCCAGGCGGCCCACACCTCGCCCATGCCACCACGACCGATGCAGTGCCGAACGCGATAACGGCCAATCGAGCGCGACGCGAACACCTCCCGCCGGAGGGCCCAAAGCCAATGCGCCGCGAGCACGAGCACACCGATGCCGCTGCCGTGGATCGCGGTCGCCGTTACGAGGCGCACGATCTCGCGCGGCGCGAGCATGACCGCGACCTGGTGCGTGTAGAACGCACACGTTACGTAGAAGGCTGGAAAAATAAGCGTAGAGTAGATCCCGGTCGCGATCGCGCGGTCGTAGCGCTGCGGCACGAACGGATACCCGAACGCGACGAGGAGGAGGCCCGGTACGTAGGGGCTGTCGAGCTTTCCCGTCGCCATCACCGAGAGCGCCATCGCGGTCGTGAGGAGCATCGGCGCGGCGGCGATCCACGCATGAAGCTCTCGCGTGCCGAGCCCGGGCCGGCGACTGCGCCACGCTCCGAGGACGAGCACCGGCGTGACGACCGCACGGATGGCCAAGATCGCGCCGAGATTCCAGCCTGGATCGACGACACGGAAGAGCAGATCCATCGACGAGAAGAGCGGCACCATGATGGCGGCGATGGTGTACGCGATCGCCATTCGGCGACCGTTCGTGAGCAGCTCGTGTTGGGCGGCGACCGCGACGATCGCGTCGAGGAGCCGATCGCGTTCGGCGTCGCGCCCCGATTCGCCCGCGCGCCCGCCTGCCGTCGTCGTGTCCTTCGCGGGTGTCGTCACGGAACAGAGCACGATAGCTCCGTTGCGGCCTGCGGCGCACGGTTTCCATGCGGAGCACGGGTCGATGCACGCGCTCCTGAGTGACCACTGTCGCGCGTTCGCGCAGCCCAGCGCAATGCGTCGTGCCTCCGGACACGACGGGCGGGTCGGCAGGGGACACGCTCGCTCGAGCTGCGCGGGAGGAGGAGACTTCGCGTCACCGCTCGCGCGACGCCAGAGCCGTGCTATCGCGAGGGCGCCGGGGCCGGAATGGCGCGCTCGGCCGAGGAAGGCACCATGAGGATCTCCGGTATCGCGTTCGCACTGTTGCTCGCCGCATGCTCGTCCACCGCCGAGTCGCCCCCCGCGGCCGAGGTGGACGCGGCCGCTCCTCTCGCGCTCCCGGCGCTCGGCCTGAACGACGTGTCGGTGCTCGTGCCGATCCCTGCCTCGCCAGCCGCCCCCGGCGCGCTCGGGCCGACGGACGCAGGAGCAAAAGGTGTGCTCCTCCCGGAGGACGTTTACGACAAGGTCCCCAAGTTTGGAGTGAAGCCTGCGCAAGGCCTCGACTACGCACGGATGCGCGCGGTCGCGATCCGGTTCGACGGTTGTTTCCCCGGGAAAGACGGCTGCGAGGCGCAAATTCGCGTCGTGATGCAGCCGATCACGGACGCGGGGGCCACCTTGGACTCGGCACTTCATCTCTTTTACCGACTCGACGAGAGCGAGCTCGGTCCCGTCGTGGCAGAGCTTCGACGACTCCGCACCCTCGCGCCCGAGGTCCGCGACGCGCCGCTCGACGTGCACGCCGGCCTCGCCGCTCAAGGGCTCGATGGCGCGTACGGCAAAGGTCTCCGCGAGCTCGTGCTCAAGCACGCGGGTGAGCAAAACCTCACCCGAATGACCTTCTTCCTCCGCGCACCTCCGCGCCAAGAAGAGTGGTTCTTCGGCGGGGTCGAACGGGCCGGCGGGCAGACCCAGGTGATGAACATCGTCGGCGTCGGCAAGGCGAACCAACGCGTGGACCGGCCCATCGCGGCCGAGGGATACACGTACCAGCTCACGCCGGCGCCGAAGATCCCCGAGGACATGAACGCGCTCCTCTCGACCGAAGCGGCGAAGGCAGCGACCCCGGAGGCGCGCGCGGCGGCGCTCTCGGCGCTCGTCCGCATCGAGAATCCTGAAAAATACGGCCCCGACGCGCTCTCCTGCGCGGGATGCCATGTCGCGACGTTCGTTCGTGAGGCCACGCGCGCTTCGTTCGGGCTCGACGCGACGAAGCTCCCCGCCAGCGACGCGTTCAAGTCCGCGCGCGACCTCACGCTCAAGGGCGAGGCCATCACGACCCCGTCGTCGCTCCGCGCGTTCGGCTACTTCGACGCGAAGGTGATGATCTCCAACCGTGTGGTGAACGAGTCGGCGGCGGTGGTGGACGACTTGGAGAAGCGATTTCCGAGGAAGTAGCCTCGCGACGACAACGCAAGCACAGCCTGGCTGCGCTTTTCGACCGTTCGGTTCAAGTCGGCCGCGGGCGGAGGGAGCATCCTAGAAGCGTGTCCAGTTCACCCTACGTTCGACCCCGTCGGCTGAGCCTCTCTGCGGGCCCGGTCCACGTGCGGGAGCTCGGCCCCTCCGGCGGAGCTCCGCTCGTGTTTCTCCACGGTGTGCTCGCGAGCTCGCGCCTCTGGGACGGCGTGGCCGAAGCGCTGTCGCGCCGATACCGATGCATCCTCCTGGATTTGCCGCTCGGCGCGCACGCGGAGGCGATGAAAGCAGACGCCGACTTGTCGCCGGAGGGTGTGATCGCGCTGGTAGTCGAAGCGCTGGATGCGCTCGCGCTGCCGAGCGTGACGTTGGTCGGAAACGACAGCGGCGGCGCGCTATGCCAAATGTTCATCGAGCGTCACCCGGCGCGCGCGCGCGCCCTGGTGCTGACATCGTGCGACGCGTACGACGTGTGGCTGCCGCTGCTCTTCAAGCCCTTCGAGCTCGCCGCGTTCGTGCCCGGCGCTCTCTTCGTCGTGGCGCAGCTCCTGCGCTTTCGATTCGTGCGAAATCTGCCCTTTGCGTTGGGGTGGCTCGCGTTGCGAATGCCGGCCGACGTGGGCGCTTCCTTCACCGCGTCGCTCTCGCACCACGCGTGGGCACGGAGGGATGTCGCGAAGTTCCTTCGTGGCCTATCGCCGAGGCTAACCGAGCGTGCGGCGAAGAGCTTTCCCGCGTTCGATCGTCCGGTATTGCTCGTGTGGTCCGAGCGCGATCGTTTCTTTCCGAGGCGACTCGCGCAAAAGCTACTCTCCGACTTTCCGAACGCCCGTCTCGAGCTCGTGCACGACTCGTATACGTTCTCGCCCCTCGACGAGCCGAGTGTGGTGGCAGCGCACATCGAGACCTTCATGGGAGTCGTAGCCCTCGACGAGCGCGCGCTGGAGGCTTCGGCGCGCCCTCAGGAGTCGTGACGTCGCATCGTGGTCGCTTTGGAAATGGCGGACGGCACGACGCCGAACGTGGCCGCGAAGGTGCGTGAAAAATGGGACGAGTCCGCGAAGCCTGCGGCGTGGGCCGCGGCGGTGAGCGACGCGCCATTGGCCATTTCGTCGAGCGCGCGACGAATCGAGCCCCACGTGCGGTAGCGCCGCGGGCTGACACCGAGGCGCATCGCGAAGAGGTGCGAGAGCCGCGGAAGCGAGAGCGACACCCTCGATGCGACACCTCCGAGCGCGACCCGAGGGGTGTCGCGTAGGAGCTTTGCTGCGCGCGCGACGCGCGTGTCCGAGACCCGCGGTAGCTCGTCGACGAGCGCACGGAGGGCCGCGATTCTGACGCTTGGATCTTCGGACCGAAGCGCCGCGGCGGCCGTCGCGAGCCCGGTCGGCAGTCGTTCGGAACGTACGATCCCGACGCTGCCCGCGTCGACGAAGGCGAGCGCGACGGTGCCCGTGACGCGAACGCGGTGACGCTGGTCCGAGGCGACGAACCACACGCCCGCTTCGACGAACGTGCCCCCTTCGACGCTGCCCTCCGTGTCACGAGCGACGACCAGCTTGTGGGCGAGGTGCGCGTGCTCCCGAGTATCACCGCCTCTTCCGACGAAGAGCGCCCACGCAGGACCGATGTCGATCTCACCCGACCACGCCGCCATGACACGATAGTAGCGGTGGCGCACAGCGGTCGGCAGCATTCGCCCGCGTCCAATCTCCTTCCCCAACCCCTGCCATCGAAGTACCCTCGAAGCTCGTGTCGTCGTCTCTGGCGGCGCCGTGCGAGCTTCGGGGAGAAACGATGGATCGGCGAGACCTACTCAAGATGGGCGCCCTCGGCGGGGCGAGCGTGGTGGGCTCGATCGGCTGCGGGGCGCAGGGCGGCCTTCGTTACGCCTCTACCGACGAGCGCCGGTGGTCCCACGGGGACGTGATGAGCTTTCTCGCCAATGTGGACTCTGGCATTGCCCACATCGATAAGGGCCACGATCGCCTGCCGAAGAGCTTCGCCAAGATTCGCGAGATCGAGGGCGTGCGCGACGCTGCGACCCCAGGGCTCCCTCCCTCCCCCGAAGAGCTGGAGCGCACCGAGCGAGTGTTCCGAAAGGCGATGCGGTCGCTTTTGCTCGTGGGATCGTTCAGCGACATGCCCCCCGAGGCGCGAATGCACCCCGCCGTGCAAGAGCGCATGTTTCGCGCGATGCCAGACATGGACGAGGGAATGCTCGGCATGAAAGGCCTCCTCGACGAGCTCACTCCTACGGAAGCGAGCGACATCGGCCGCGTCATGCAGCGCTCGCCCGGCCTCGGAATGCACATCGCCGAGTCCCTCGACATCGAAGCCGCCCACATCGGCATTTCCATGGCGCGAAGGAACCACCTCCGCTCGATCGCGTCGCACGTGAGCTTTCGCCTCGCGCAGTCCACTCCCCTCCTCGTCTCGGAGTACCGATCCACGGTCGAGCGCGTCGCCTCGCGCGACGCGACGATCGCAGAGGCGGAACGTACCCTCGCCGTGCGCCTCGGCCGGGAGACGTTCTGGAAGCTCCGCAACGACAGCGTCTCGTTCGCCCAACGATGGGCGCACGATCCTTCGGTCCCCATCACGGAGCCGCGCGGCGGCACCGCGATCACGGTCGGCGCCATCTTGTTGGGCATCGGCGCCGTGACTGCGGGTCTCGGTGGGCTCGCGATCGCCGGGAGCGGAGGCATCGGCGGGGCCTTCGTGATCACCCTCGGGGCGGCGCTCGGCCTCGCCGGGCTCATCACGTTGATCGTGGGGCTCGCGCTCCGCGCAACGAGCTGAGGTGAGCGTCGGCATCACCGGCATCGGCGCGGTGTCCGCCCTCGGGATCGGCGTCGACGCGCTTTGGGACGGACTCGCCCATGGTCGCGACGGCATCGTCAGCATCGATCGTTTCTCCACCGAGGGCTTCTCGCTCCACCTCGGAGCGCTCGTGCCCTGGCCCTCACGAGCACCTTCGCCGGTCGATTTTGCCACCCTCGCCGCGCGCGAGGCGCTCGCGCGGGCGCGGGTTTCACTCGAGAATTTCCCTAGTTTGGCGAAGCGAACCGCGCTCGTGATGGGCACCAGCTTGGGCGACGGTGCCGAGAAGCCGCACGTAGAGACGGCCGCGGTCGCGCGCGCGCTCGGGGTGCTCGGACCTGCCCTCTCCGTGTCCACCGCGTGCACCTCGTCGACGAACGCGCTCGGCCTCGCGAAGTCGCTCCTCGACCACGGCGACGTGCATCTCGTGATCGCCGGCGGAGCCGACGTGCTGAGCCCCGACCTGTTCGCCGGCTTCCACGCGCTCGGCGCTCTCTCCTTTGCCAAGTGCTCTCCTTTCGGAAAGACGATGGGCACCACCCTCGGCGAAGGCGCTGGCTTCGTGGTGATGGAACGCCACGAGAGCGCTCGCCAACGCGGCGCGACCGAGCTCGCGTGGCTCGCGGGGACGGGCCTCTCCAGCGACGCGTACCACGCCACCGCGCCAGACCCCACCGGCGCCGGAGTCACGCGTGCCCTTCGCGCCGCGCTCGCCGACGCGCGTGTGGCGGCCTCGCTCGTCGACTACGTGAACGCACACGGTACCGGCACCGAGGCCAACGACGCGGCCGAGTGGCAAGCGCTCCGCGCGGTGTTCGGCGCACACCTCGAAGCGATGCTCGTGAGCTCGACGAAGGGTCATCTCGGGCACGCGCAGGGGGCGGCGGGCATCTTGGAGATCCTCGCCACGCTCGTGTGTATGGAGCACGCATCGGTGCCGCCGACCCTTCATTTTCAGGGTCCGCGCCCGCGTTGCCCCGCCGATCCGGTCGCGCAGCCGACGCCGCGCAAACACGCCGTGCGGCACGCCGTCTCGTCGAGCTCCGCGTTCGGCGGCGCCAACGCAGCGGTCGTTCTCAGCGCGGTGCCTTCGGCTCCTGCTGCGCACGCGACGCGGCCTCTTCGCGCGGTCTACGTCGCGACCACCACGAGCCTCGGGCGAGACGGGCTCCGCGGGACCGACGCTCCGCACGACGAATGCCCAGGGCGCCTCGCCGAGCCCTCGCTCGACGCGCTCCTCCGTGGCGCCGACACCCGCGGGCTCAACCGCTCCGAGCGCATGCTCGCGGCGGTGGTCGCGAGCGCCCTCGGCGACGCGAGCCTCGTGCCTCGCGGCGACGCACGCGAACGAACGGGGCTCTTCCTCGGCGTGACGCGAAGCTCCCCCGAGAGCGTGGCGGAGCTGGAGGAGAGCGTGCGCCAGCGGGGCCTCGTGAAGCTGTCCGCGACCGCCTTTCCGAAGCTCGTGCTCAACGCGCCGGGCGGCACCTCCACGAAGCTCCTCGGCCTTCGTGGGCCCTCCACCGCGATCAGCATGGGCGAAGGGAGCGGGCTCCTCGCGCTGGTCTACGCCGCGCGCGAGCTTTCCTCGCGTGAGGACGCAGACACCCTCGTCGCCGCTGGCCTCGACGAGCTCGCCGCCCACGACGATCCGTCGAGCCGAGGCGAAGGCGCGGCGTGCGTCGTGCTGACCGTGCATCATGCACGGAGTTGCGGAACACGCGTCGTCGCGACGGCGATCGGCGGTCCCGACGATCGCGCGTTCGTCGAGGCCGAGGCCGCGCGCGCGGCTGGTCTCGCTACGGTGGCGCTCGAACCTTCGACCCACGCGCGCGGTCCTGCCGAAGCGGCCTCGTCGCTCTACCGTGCCGCCGCGGCTATCGCGCGAATCCGCGCGGGCGAGGCGCACGTGATCGTGAGCGAGGCATCGCCGAACGCGTCGTGCGCGGTCGTGTTCGCCGCAGAAAAAGCCGAGGTTTTCGATCATGAACGCTGAGCAGCGCGCGTATGTCGCGCGCCGAAACGACGTGCTCGCGCGGGTGAGGCGAGTGCTCACCGAAGAGCTCCATGTGCGGCGCGAGCCCGAGGAGATCGATCCCGACGTGGCGCTGTTCGGTACCGGGCTGGGGCTCGATTCGGTCGACGCGATCGAGGTGCTCTTGAGCATCGAGGCCGAGTTCTCCGTCGCGATCCCGGACGAGGCGGCAGGTCGCAGCGTGCTCCGCACGGTGGGCACCCTCGTCGACTTGGTGATGGCCCACGACGCCGCCAGCGGAGACGAGAAATGACCACGCGCGACGACGTCGTGGCGCTCCGCTCCGGGGTCGTCACCACCACCGCCCCCGGCACCGTCGCGCTCCGGATCGAGGGCGCGCACGCGTTCGAGGTCGTCGACGCGATCGTCTCGAGCGATCTGCAGTTGCAAGATGCACAGATGCGTCCTTCGCTCCTCCTCCGCGAAGACGGCTCCCCCTTCGCCGACATCGAGATCTGCCGCGACGACGAGGCGTTCGTGCTCCTCGCGGAGGGCCCTACCGCGCCCGAGCTCGCCGACTACGTGCGCGCATACGCTCCCGCCGGGAGCACGTTCACGGCTCACGATCTCGGCGAGGCGCTCACGCGGATCGCGATCCACGGGCCCTACGCGTGGGAGCTCCTCGGGGCGTGGCGGGGGCTCGATCTCGTCGGCCTGCCCTACCTCACGTTCTTCCGCGATCGCGGCGGCCTCGTGTTTCGCAGCGGAAAAACAGGCGAATACGGCTACGACGTGTGGCTCCCGCGCGCCACCGCCGGCGAGGAGATCGCGCGGCTCCACGAGCTCGGACGCGCGTTCGATGCGCGCGAGGTCGCGGTCGACGTCATCGATACGAGCATGATGGAGAACGGCTTCTTCGATATTCGACGCGAAGGCGCGTGGCCGGGGGCGACCCCGATCGAGCTCGCCCTCCAGTGGCGCGTCTCGCGACGAAAGAGCTACGTCGGCGCCGAAGCGCTCGCGGCCCGTCGCGCGCTCTCGCCCGAGCCGCCGCGCGCCACGTTCGTCACCGCCGCCGACCCGTTCGACAAGGGTGACCTCGTCGTCTCGGAGGAGCGCACACTCGGGCCGGTGATCGCGGCCAACCACTCGCACGTGCTCGACGCGTGGATCGGGATCGCCCTCCTCGAGCGCGAGTGGGCGCACGCGGGGCTCCCCGGCCTCGCGGTCGTGCGCAGACACGACGGAGCGAACGCGAGCGAGCCGATCGCCGCGCGCACCGTCTCTCCGCCCGTGCTCCGCAACTTGAGCCTGTTCGTGAGCCCACAGCGGCACGCCTACGCCTCGCGCGGCGACGACGCGTTCCCAACGATCACGGGGATGCGCGCGGCGGACTCGCGCCGCGAAGACGAGCCGCGATGAGCGCGCGCTTCGCAGGGAAAACCGTGCTCGTGACGGGGGCGTCGCGCGGGCTCGGGCGATCGATCGCGGAGGCGTTCGGCGCCGAAGGAGCGTTCGTCGTGGTGGGCTACAAGGTGCGCGCCGACGACGCGGCCATCACCCTCGAGGCCATCCGCGCGGCGGGTGGCGAAGGGCAGGTCCTCGCGATCGACGTCATGTCGGCAGCCGCGGTCGAACGCGGCGTCGCGCAGGTGCTCGACGAGCGCGGCGCCATCGACGTGCTCGTGAACAACGCCGCCGTCGCGCGCGACGAGAGCTTCGCGACCATGTCGGTAGAGGCGTGGGACGAAGTGGTCGGCACCAACTTGCGCGGCGCGTTCCTCACCTCCCGCTCCGTCGTCCGATCGATGATGACCCGAAAAAAAGGCGCGATCGTCAACGTGGGCTCCGTCGTCGGTCACGTCGCGAGCCCAGGGCAAGCGAGCTACGCCGCGGCGAAGGGGGGCCTCACGTCGTTCACCGCGACCCTCGCTGCCGAGGTCGCGCCGCGCGGCGTTCGTGTGAACGCGGTGCTGCCGGGCCTGCTCGACGTGGGGATGGCGAAGCGCCTCGATCACCGCGTGCTCGCGCGGAAGCTCGCGCTCATTCCTCTCGGCCGCACCGGCGAGGGCAGCGAGGTCGCGAAGGTCGTCACCTTCCTCGCCTCCGACGACGCCTCGTACATCGTCGGCCAAGCGATCCGGGTCGACGGAGGGCTCACCGCGTGACCGCGTTTCTCTCGCCTCCGCAGAGCCCACGCGGCCTCCTCGAGGTCGTCGAGTGGGTTCCCTCCCTCCCGCGCGGACACGAGCTGCTCGCGCTCGCCACCCGTGACGCGGGCATCACCCCGTCGGATTTGTCGGTCCGAGGCGGGCGCGCCCTCGAGGCGACCGCGGTGCTTCAGCCGGTGCTCGTCGCGGTGACCCTCGCGATCGCGGAAGAGCTCGTTTCGCGCGGAATTTCCACTCGTTTCGTCGCTGGGCTCTCGCTTGGGCAGGTGGCGGCGGCCGCGATCGCGGGGCACGTCACCCCCGAGGACGCGATCGCGTTCGCGTCTCTGCGCGGGCGACTCATGCAGCGCGAAGCAGCGCGCTTCCCGGGAGCGATGGCCACCCTCACGGGGTCCGATCCGCAGCTCTTCGACACGGCGCTCGCGCTCGGTCGCCGGCACGGTTACCTCACCGTCGCGGGCGAGAACGCGGCGGACGAGATCTCGCTCGCCGGCGATCCACGGGCGATCGCGGCGGTCGTCGCGGAGCTAGGTGCGCAGCCGATCGACGCGCTCGGACCTTGGCATTCGGAGCGCATGCGCGGGGCCGTCGACGAGCTACGCGCCTTCCTCGTCGGTCGCGTCCGGGCGCCGCGGGCGGGCCTGCCGAAGCTCGTGATCGATCGCGACGGGAGCGTGGTGGAGCCCGACGCCGACCTCGCGACGGTGCTCGCGGAGCAGGTGGCGCACGCCACCCGATGGCACGCGACGATGCAGACCCTCGCTGCAGCGGGCATATCGCGCGTCGTCACGTTGGGTCCCGGCGCGGTGCTTCGGTACCTCGCGCGAAAGAACCTCGGGCGCGCTGTCCGCGTCGCAGGCTCGGCTTCCCTCCGCGAGCTCGAGGCCACGGCGTCGCTCCCGCGCTCTCTGCCGCACCTTGGAGAAACGAGCCCCCGATGAGCACCACGATCGAGCTCTCTCTCGGCCCCGATGTGGTTCAGCGCCTCTTGCCGCACCGCCGTCCGTTCCTGATGGTCGATCGTGTGGAGTCGTTGGAGCGTGGCGACGGACGCCTCCGTGCGAGCCGCGCGATCTCGTCGAACGAGCCGGTGTTCGAGGGGCACTTCCCCGGGCTCCACCTTTGGCCGGGCGTTTACACGATAGAGGGCATGGGGCAGACCACGAACCTGCTCTTGCTGCTCCTCGAGCTCGCGAAGGGCTGGGAAGAGATCGGCCGTGACGCGGAGAGCCTGTTCGAGGGCCTACGCAACCTGGAGCGCGGCTGCCGGCTCGAGCCGGGGTTTCGGCCCGCCGATGCGCGAACGTTCGAGGCCGCGCTCGCCGAGGCATTGCCTACGACGGCATCGCGAATGGGCATGAGCGCGGCCGTCGACGTCAAGCTGCTCGCGCCGGTTTTCGCGGGCGACAGGCTCGATTACACGTGCACGCTCGTGCGCATACTGGACGATCTCGTACGCTTCGACGTGGAGGCCGCGGTGCGCGGCCGGCTCGTGGCGCGAGGGGTGATGACGGGCAAACGTGACATCGTGTTTCCGGGGGTAGTGCGCAAATGAAATCGTTCGTCGCTCGAGCCGTCGTCGTCTCCTGTTTCCTCTCGGCGAGCTGCACGCCGCCAAGAGCCTGGCTCGGAAAATCCCCCGACCGCGCGCATCGGATCGAGGTCGTCGAGGTCGACGAAATGCAGCACGTCGCGGTCGACGGCCAAAAGAGCGCCGCCTACGACGGTGTCGGCGTCGACGGCATCACGTTCTCCCAAACGCGCTCACGAATGGCCTATCCCGCGTTGCGCGCAGGGCGTTGGCACGTGGTGCTCGACGGCAAACCCGAGCCCATGAGCTGGGACGCGGTCGGCGAGCTTCGTTTTAGCGAGGACGGCGAGCATTTTGCCTATGTCGCGCAGCAACGCACGTATTCGTACGTGGTGCGTGACGGCGTCATCGGGCGCGGGGTCGACGACGTCGCAGCGGGCAGCCTCACGTTCAGCCCCGATGGCGCACACCTCGCGTACGTGGTCCTCACGAGGCGCGGCGCGTTCGTGGTCGCCGACGATAAGCCAATGCCGATGTACGCCGGCGTCGCCAAGCTCACGTATAGCCACGACAGCGCCCATCTTGCCTATACGGGCCGCCTCCCCGACGTCGCGGGTGAGGAGCACATGGAGGTGCTCGTGGTCGACGGCGCTCAGGTGACCCGATCGCGGCGCATTCCGGCATTCGCGCTCTCTCCGGTTGGCGGCGCGAGCACGGCGGTGGTGTCCCGCGAAGGAGGCTGGGGCGTCGTTCGCAACGGCGTCGAGGAGGGCCCCTACACCAGCGTGTCGCAGCCTGTTTACGGGAGCACCGGACGCTCGGCGTACACGGCCATTCGAAAGGGCTCCGCGTACGTTTATGTCGACGGGGTGGCGGGCGCGCCGTTCGACGAGATCACGGGCTCGTCGATCATGTTCTCGGCGGATGGCCAGCACGTGGCCTATCGTGCGCGCTTGGCCAAGGCGTGGCGGGTCGTCGTCGACGAGCGCGGGGGTCCGGTGTTTACCAACATTGGCGCACCAAGGTTTCCTGCATCCAAGGGCAATACGCTCGCCTATGTCGCGATCACCGCGAGCGGACCAAAAGGCTTCTTGGACAACTCTCCGCTCCAGCTCGACGGGCAGATTCGGGAGCTCGCCCTCAGCCCGGACGGAACGCGGTACGTGGCACTCTACGGGGCAGACGGCGCCGACTACGTGCGGTCACGCGAGGGCACCGTCAAAATCCCAATCGTGCTCGGGGGGAGCCTGCTCTTTGGAATCGACGCCCTCGGCTACACGCGCTGGGGTTGCCTCGCCGCGGATACGTACGGGCGCCAAATCTTCATCGCGATCGAGAGAGGCGGGGACGGCGGCTACACGCGTATCCCGTTCGACGAGCACGAGCTGGTCGCGGCCGTCGCGCGCAAAGGCTGGTCCGAAAAGGGCGACGCCGTCGTGCGCGCGTGGGTTTTGGCGGAGATAAAGCGGTATGGAAGCGCGCGCTGATTCTGAATCCACGAGCCCCACGAGACGCCCCGTCCGCGGCAGAGTGCACGGCACGAGCTCGCGGGGAATCGTCGGGGTGCTGCCGCTGGCGCTGTTCGGACAAGCGTGCTCGCCCTCCTACGAGCCTCGACCGAGCCTCGTCGCGGTGGAGCAGGCGCGGGACGCCAGCGACGCTCCGCGCTCGCCAGGAGCCGACGCGTCGGTCGCGCTGACGGAGAAAGCAGACGCTGGCTCGCCTTCGGAAACACCGGCGGCGGCCGAGGTGAAGGCCGAGCCGAGCCACGCCGCTTATGCCCACACGTGCGAACCTTCATCACGACGCGCGAACCATCCAGATGGGATGGCCGATGGTCCGTTCGCGGGTGTCGCGCTCTCGGTGTGTGCAAAAAAGGGCGGCCCACGGGGGCCGGGCCACGCCACCGTGACGTTTGCCCCTTCTGGACAGGTCGAATCGGTCGTCGTCGACTTTGGATCGACGCTCGGAACCCCGGCGGCGAAATGCGTCGCGACGCAGCTTTGCTTGGCTCGGGTCGCGCCCTTCTGGGGGGCGCGCGTGAAAATCGGGAAGAGCTTTTCGCTGTAGCCCGGTCATCGCGGCGACGCAGGGATCGCCTCGAAAGAACTGCGCCGCACGGAGCCGAGGCTCACTCGTCTTTCGTGAGCGAAGGGACGAAGCTCGGGCCGCGACGGAAACGGATCGGGCCTGCAACTTGGGAGAGGTCGACCTCACGATCACCCTGCGTGATGGAGACGACCCCAAGTTTGGCGAGGCGCGCGCCGGCGGCTCGGACCGCGTCCATGAGCTTTCGCCACTCGTTCGCGGAGAGAGCGCGCGCCACCTCCGAAGGGCAAATCGACGACGAGGGCCCCCGCTTCGAGAGCAGCGTCACGATAGCCCCCGTGTATCGCTCGCCGCCAGCGGTGCTCTTTCCGCGCCGACACGCCGCGGAGCACACGCGTACATTGTCCCAGTCGCGCTCCCAACGCTTCCGCCACGCGAACGAGAAGCCGCAGGTTTCGCAGATTTTCGTGGGCAAATCGGCCTTCGCGACAGACTTCGATTTCATACGTTCGCTCGCTCGGACGTGTGCTTATCGCGGGTGTGGAGGACCGCGCAGGTGATACGCGAGGCGAGGTGAGGCTAACCGCCGTCCCTCACGCCGGCGTCGGAGAGGAGGTCGCGCGCCACCATCGGGAGCAACACCAGCGACGTCTCCGCCGCGTACTGCGGCGCGAGCTTTCGCGCCGCGGCGGGGTCCATCTGCGCGAGCGCGCCGAGCGCTTTTCCTCGCGCGATGTCGTCGTTCGTCTTGGTCTCCAATACGGCCGTCGCGAGCTTCTTCGCGCGCGCTTTCTGCTGCGCCGTGGCCCGCGGCTGCGCGTAGAGCTCACCGAGCGCGAATGGCATGAACGAAGGAAACGCGGTGACGCGCGCTTCCATTTTCGTCAACACGTCGTCCCAGCGATACCCGCAGAGCTCCTCGCTGTTTACGCACCTGGCAGACGCGACGTCCGCGACGTCGCCGTCCGGATCACTGGTGAGGTCGATCCACAGATTGCTCACTTGCTCTTTACGCTCCAGCGGGGCGAACCTCAGCGCGCCGATGGCCGCGCGACGCACCGAAGCGTCGCGCTCCGTCCGCGCGAGGTGGAAGATCGGCTCGAACATCGAAGGATTGTTCTTTAGCGTTCTGCTCACGATCGCGAGCCGCACGAACGAGACCGGGTGGCTCGCGACGAGATCGCGCACTTCGGGCTCGAGCTTGGTCGCCGCGAGATCGAGCTCGCCGACCGCGAAACCGAGCTCCCTCCCCACACGATCGTTCCGCTCTCGCCGCGCCGCCTCGACGAGCAGCTTCGCGCGCGCACCATCGTGTTGGAGCGGTCGAGCCACTTCGGCCAAGGCCACCCCCGCGAGCCAGCGAACCGAATCGCGCGTGTCGTCGAGCATGTTCACAAGCGTGGTGTCCGCGGTCGGCGCCTGCACCTCCGCCGCCTTCCTCCACGGAGCGAGCGCCGCGCAGCTCTCTTCGATGCCCTTGTCGGTCCAAGGACAGGCCATCGCCGCCCGCGCCAGCGCGACTACCCGCGCGTCGTTCGTTGGCTGCTCCAGGCCTTGGGCCGGCGGAGCGGGCGTGGCGTCGCTCGAATCCGGCACCCCTTTGGTACAGGCCGTGAGCGCCGCGAGCCCCGTGAGGAGCAGAGCGCAGGCCATTGAACGCGAAGGACGATGCAGGGTAATGACGCCACTATACGCTGCGGCGAGCGCGCGGAAGGTGGTCTGCGGCGCGGGCGCGAGCAAGAGAGGAGCGACCCTGCAAACCGACCACGAGACGGGCACCAAACCGCGCAGATTGCCACGAGCCCACACGAACACTCGCTCCCGAAGCCTCAATCGCCCTCGACCCCGAGTGACACTTCCACCGGGACACCGTCTGCGCGTCGCAAACGCACGAAGGTCGTCGAGGGTTTGGCGGAGACCGCCCTCGCGGCAGGTGTCAGCGCCACTGGCGCTCCGTTGGTCGTCGGCAAGGGTCCCGTGGCGAGTGTGGCGCCGTGCGGGTCGACGCGCTCTACGGTCGCGGGCCCCATCGGTTCGAGCGTTTCGACCGAGAGAACCCCCTTCTTCTCCCTCGCGTAGACAAACCGCGTTTTCCACTCTGGGGCGGCGACCGTATAGCGGGCCTCCCACGGCATCGCGCGCGTCGCGCCTGCGTCGGCAAGGCTCTCGGACGATGGCGACGGTGCGGCGGGTACCGCGCGGGAGAAGCTGCTCCCCACCGGGCCCACCACGACACGAGGCTCCCCCTGCGTGTCCACCACGAACACCCCCAGATGCGGCTCGAGGCCACCCACCTGCAGCACGGTGCCCGAGACCCGAGAAGCGGCGACATCACCAGCGTAAACCGCACGATCGAAGGCCTGGGTGCGCGTGGCGAAGAGGCGCGGATACCACCCGTTGTAGCGCGCCGGCGTTCGCTCGGCGGCGTACATGTCGTACGGATGGTACTCGCTCACCATCCCGAGGAACGCGAGCTGCTCGCGAGACAGCGCACGCCCCGCGCGCTCGTCCTCCGCGATCGCACGCAGCGCCGCGATCGTCTTGGCGAAACGGAGCGGCTGCCGCGCGCGGTCGAGGGGAGCTCCAGCCATGTAGGCGCGATTCTCCATAATCCACGACGTGAGCTCGTCGAGCTTCGGGTCCGCCTTTACTTTCATCTTCGCACTCGCGCGGGCGCCTCGCTCGTTGGCGAAGCGCACTTCGCCCTCGAGCCAGGCCGCGAAGGCCTCCAGCTCCGGCACGAAGGACTCCATTCGAGCGGCATAGGTAGACAGCGCGTCGAAGAGGGCGCCGTGCGGCTCCACGTAAGCGTCGGGAATGGTGCACCCTCCGGTGCGCTCGACGAGGGGAGTCTGCAGCGCATATACGCTGCGAAGCGCGCCATACCCAGCCAGGGCAGAGCTCGCGCGGAGCGACGCGAACCCTGGGCCGGAGGCGAAACTGGGCAATCGCCCGCCATCTCCCGTGATCGCCAAAGAGCGGACCACGCCGAGCCACGCGCCATAGGCGTTCGCCGTGTCTACCGCGTGGAGCTGCTCGCGCGCGAGTGCCACTTTTGCAGGCGCGAGGCCCTCGGTGAAAGGCAACGCCGCGTCGTGGCCGAGCGCGACGGCCACGTCCGCGCCGCGCAGATCACGATCCTCGGTGAGGCGCGAGAGGGCGCGCGCGTCGGCGTTGATGCCAATCCCGAGGAGGGTCGCGACGACGGGAAGTGCCTGTTTCTCCTCGACGGGCTCGGTCGCCAGCGTGCGCGTGTAGCGCGCGCCGATCCGCGCGCGAAGGGCCTCCGCGGCGGCCTCGGGTCTCGTCAAATCGAGGCCCTGGCCGAGGTCGACGAGATCGGCGGGCGGCACGTCCTCGCGCGAACCAGCGAGGGAGCGCCCGCGTGCGTCGAGAGCGCGGAGATCGGTGAGCACCCCCGCGCGAGACGCGAGATCGGCGAGCACGAGCGCCAGCGTCGCCTCGCGCGGTGTCTCGCCACGGAACGACCCCGATCCCGGCGCCACCGCGCCACGTGTGGAGAGGCCGAGCTCCACCCGAGATAGCCACTTGTATGCCACGTAGTACGCCTCGAGGCCCTGCGCATAGAGCCCGACGGGCCGCCACTGCGAGAAATCGAGGACCCGCTTACGGCCGAAGAGAGTCACCGTCTCCGGCCCGCCGAAGCGCACGATGCGGTCGACCCAAGGCTTTGCGACATCGCCGCGCCCGAGGGTCGAGAGGACGGCGGCGCGGTTGGCCTTCGATGTAGGGAAAGCCAAGAACGAGCGCGCGACAGCGAGGTAGAGATCGGCGTCGGCGGCGACGTCGGCCGCATAACTGCGCTGCGCTTTCGGCAGCGCAGCGTGCATCGCGGCGAGCACCTTGATGAGGCGCAGTTGGCTCTCGGTCTCGAGCGACTCCACCACGTCGGAGTGCGAGCGAAAGAGCGCGTAGAGGAGCGCATCGGAGGAGACGTAGAGCGGCAGCTCGCGCCGGTGAACGAAGTCGAACGCGTCGCCGTAGCTTCGAAACGACATTCGCTCGAGGACCACGAACCCATTCTTGGCGAGCGCTTCGGACTCGGCGCTGGTGAGCCCGACGCGCTCGGTCACGCGATCGAGCCCGCGCGGCGGAGTGTGGCGATCCCAGCGCCGCTGCGGGTTCGGCGCGACGGCGGCCCGCTGGGGGCGCTCGCCAAGCACCGCATCACGCGCCCGATCGACCTCCGCGTCCGCGAGCGCGGCGGACTGCCTGCCTGGCACGTGCGGAGCAACCGGAGCCTCGGCCTCGACAACGCTCGCGGCCACCTTCGGCCCCGCCACGCGCGCTTGCTGGGGCGGCGCCGCGGGCTCGCGCTGGCACGCCTGGGAAGAGAGGATCAGACTTGCGAGAGCGAAGCGACGCAGCACACGAGAGCGCACCATTGAAAGAGGGTATCACCTTCACTCGTGTCGCCTCGATTCGCGCAGCGGTAACGGGTGCGCTTTGTCGGAGGCCTCAGACGCCGCCCTCGACCACCCGCTCCTACCCCTGCCCCAAACGCCAATCCATCGCCGCCCTCCCCTTCGCCACCAGCGCGCGGTCGATCGCCGAGAATGGCCTCGAGCCCAAGAACTTCTTCGCCGAAAGCGGCGACGGGTGGGCGCCCTCGATCACGACGTGCTTCGCGACGTCGATCTTCTTCGCCTTCGCGCGGGCGTGGGCTCCCCAAAGGCAGAACACGACCGGGCGATCGCCACGATTGATGACGTCGAGCACGGCGTCCGTAAAGGTCTCCCAGCCCTTCTTTTGGTGCGAGGCGGGCGAATGGGCCGCCACCGTGAGCACCGTATTGAGCAAGAGCACCCCGCGCTCGGCCCAGGGTGTCAGGTCCCCCACGCCCTTCGGGATCACCACCCCCACGTCGGCCTCGAGCTCGCGGAACACGTTTTTGAGGGAGGGCGGCACGCGGGTGGGCGGCTTCACCGAGAAGCACAAGCCATGCGCTTGCCCCTCGTCGTGATACGGATCTTGGCCGAGGAGCACCACGTTCACGGCCTCCGGCGCCACGAGCTCCAGCGCGCGAAACACGTCCTCCGTACGCGGATAAATCGCGCGCACCCTTCGCTCGTCCTCCACGTACTTCGTAAGCGTCGCGAAATAGGGCTTCTCCACCTCGGCGCCGAGCGCAGATTGCCACCGTTCGGGGATTTTCATGGTCGATCCGGGCTTCATCGCGGGCGAAGGCGCGAACGACGAACCACCCCCACCTCCGCCAGAGACGACGTACGATGGCCGCGATGAGCGCTCGTTTTCGTCGTGGTCAGTGGCGGAGCGCGTCGAAGCGGTGAGCGCGCCCACCTCGAAACCACCAAAGGCCTCGCGCTTTACACGGGGGCGCATCGCCGCCCTCGGTACGCTCGCCCTCACCACGACCGTCGTCGTCGACGCGTGTTTCATCGAGCCGAACGACGTGGTGGTCGAGCGGAGCACGTGGAAGACGAACGTGCGCTCGCCCCTCGTCGTCGCGCACCTCAGCGACTTGCACGCTCACGGCTTCGGCACGCGCGAGGAGCGGGCGATCGCGCTTTTGAACGAAGCGCACCCCGACGTCGTCGTCGTCAGCGGCGACGTGGTCGACAATGGCAACTTGGAGCACGCGCGGGCCTTCTTCGAGAAGCTGCACGCTCCCCTCGGCGCGCTGGTGGTGCGCGGCAACTGGGAGCATTGGCAACGTGTGGAAGGCGAGCGCGCGTTCTACGCCTCGGTGCACGCGACGTTGCTGGTCGACGAGGGAATATCCCTTCGCGACGACGTGTGGGTCGCCGGTATGGACGACGAGAGCACCACCGAGCCCAACCTACGAAAAGCGCTCCTGGGCAAACCCGCCGGCGCCATCACGATGGGCCTCTTTCACTCTCCCTCGTTCTTCGACCACGCTCACGCCAAGCTCGATGTGGCGTTCGCCGGGCACACCCACGGCGGCCAGATCCGAGTGCCCTTCATGGCGCCGCTGTTCCTTCCATTGGGCTCCGGCCGCTTCGTGGAGGGCGATTACACCGCGCTCGACGGGACGAGCCATTTGCACGTATCGCGCGGACTGGGCACGTCGATGGTGCCGGTTCGTTTCGCCTGCAAACCGGAGATCGCGATCGTGCGCCTCGAGCCACGCTGACCGGCGCCTCGGTCCGGTGGGTCGGCGATCCGCGCGATGCTCACGTTTCACAGCTCGCCGGTCGCTCGCCGTCGGCGGCTTACGTGAGAAACCCGCAAAAAGGACGGGGCCGCGCTCATCTCGCGCGCAACAACCCCGCCCCCCGAGCCCGCACGTGCGAGGCTGCGCCATGTCCTTCGTTCACGAACGCCTCGACGTGTACCAATCTGCCCTCGATTTCGTGGTGCAAACCGCCGAGGTCATCGCGCGCCTCCCGCCCACACGGAGCCACCTCTCCGAGCAGCTCCACCGCGCCTCCACGTCCGTCGTGCTCCACATCGCCGAAGGCGCCGCCGAGTCGTCGAAGCTCGACCAACGCCGCCTCTTCCTCGCAGCGCGAAGCTCGGCCACCGAGTGCGCCGCCCTCTACGACATTCTCGCGAAGCTGGGCGCGGTGACCGCAGACGTGCACGGCGCCACGAAAGAAAAGCTCTTTCGCATCGCCACGATGATCGTCAAGCTCGCGAAGGACCTCGAGCACCCGCTCCCGTTCGGTCACGTCGCCGACCAGTGAGCACTCGCGCAGACGCGCGGCGCCGCGAACCGCGCGAAAGCCGACGGTAGTCATCATGTTTGTCGTCTAGCCGTCACTCGATTGCGAGCGTCACCGAGGTTCGCATGTTCACCGCCATGATCGACGCCCCTTTCCGGAAGACGAGGAACGGATCCTGCGGGGCCGGCAGGTGCACGCGGCTAACGACCTTTCCCGTGTCGGCCGCGAGGAGGACGATATCCGCGGTCGGCCCGACCGAGCTCGCCACCACGTATCCGTCCTCGACGACGATGTACTGATCGTGGAGCTGTTCGTTCGACCGGTAGTAGAGCGCGCCCGTCTTACTGTCGTGAGCCTCGAGGAAGAACCGCCCGTGCCCCGCCACGGTCAGGAGCACGTCGCCGCTCGCATTGGAGGCGCGCACCTCGTTCGGGTGCTCCATCACCGAGCGGACCTTCCCGCCACGAAACCAAACGCTGAGCGACGGTGAGCCGTAACCCCAGTAGATCTCGACGCGCTCGTTGGGACCGACGATGGAGCTGGCCTCCTGGTTGCGTCCGCGAAGGCCGAGTTTCTCCGGCACGTAAGCGGGAATGAGCCGTTCGTTGTCGGTGAGAGGCGGGAATTCGGAGGGGATCTGCTGCGGGGTAATCGACTTTTGCGATACGACGACGAGCTTGCCTTTGCTCGAGTGCGTGACAGGCGCGTTGCCCGACGCGGTTGCTCCCGCGGTGACGGGCGGATGCCGCGCGAGGATCGCTTTTGCGGCGTCATCACGTGCGGCATCGAGTGCCGTCCGCGCGATTTCGTCGAGCGCTAACGCGGCGATGTCGGTCGGTCGGTCGCCGAGATGCGCACGTAGCGCGAGGATCGCTGCGCGCGGGTCGCCATGGTCGAGCAACTCCCATGCAACCGCTCGCGCATCGGTGCCGAGCAGAGGCGCCTGCTTCGCGATTGGAATCGTTTCGTCCGACGGCTCTGGTGGGGCCGGCGCCGGGGCCGGAGCGGGCTCTTGGATCTCGAGGGACTCGCCGTGCTTGAGCCCCGTGCCTCCCATGAGCTCGGACGACGCGAAACAATGGACGACACCGCCCGCTGCCGTCAGATGACAGTCTCCGCTCTCGACTTCCGGCGTCGTGCGTCGTGCTTCCGTGGCGCCGGTATCTCGTCGGATGGTCACGAGCTCGCCACCGCCAGGCCTCGCGCCGTACTTCCACGCCACGATGGTCGTGTTCGCCACGACGAAAGCTTCGGTGAACGCGCCGTCGTCCGAGCGCCATAGTGGCTTGCCGCTTGGGACCGCGATAGCGGTGATGAAGCCCCCGCCCATCGGGCGCCTCGCCTTCACGTAGACGACGTCGCCGGACACGTCGGCCCAGTCGACCGAAACACGCTCGGAGGGAGCGGTCTCGGCCCACGCGGCGAAGTCGAGG
>JAAFHV010000021.1:42649-58624 GCA_013297655.1 Myxococcales bacterium
GCACGTAGCCGCCGGATCGGCTTGTCGCCGAGCCGCGAAGGGAGCCAGGTGGGGGGCTCGGGTTGCGCGCCGGGGTGCTCGGAGAAGAGTTGCCCATCGTTCGCCGAGGCCTGCTCGCTCAGGCTCGGCGAGGTCACGCGGGCCGCGACGAGCCTCGCTTCTTTCGTGTTTCGCGCGGCCGGCGACGGAATTGCCCCCACGCGAAGCGGCACGACGTTCGCGAGGAGCTTCGAGTGGCGTGTCGGTCCAGGAATGTCGTAGGCGCGCACGATCGACGCGAACGGCTTCGCGGTCGCCGTCGTCCACATCGGCGCACCGAGCTCCGACGCCGCGGTGCTCAGGTCACCAGCGTCGAGCGCGGCGAGCAAACGCCTTCGTGCTACGTCGAGGTCCTCTCGCTCGACGGCGATGGTCTTCGTTCTCGGCGAGCCGATGGGGACCGACGTCGGCGCGGACCGCCCAACCTCGCCGCACCCGAGCGCGATCACGACGAGGCCGATCACGAACGCCAGGTCGGTCCTCGCCATCGCCCTATTCTGCCCGTGTATAGGCCAAGCGACCAGCGGCCAGCGAGAGCAGGTGAATTGGCGGCAAGGTCGCGCCCCTGCCCGCACAATCGGTTAGCCTGCGTGCATGTTTCGCTGGTGCGCCTACTGCCTCCGCTTCCTTGGCCAGCGCGCACCTTACGACGATTTTTCCCCTACGCATGGGATCTGCAGCGCGTGCGACCTCTCTACGCCTTCCACCGGGACTTGCTCGCCGCAGCCACCAAGCTCTCCGATGAGGGTGACCTCCCCTCGGGGGCGGCGCTGATCGCGCGCGGTGCAGCGCTCGGGATAGCTCCACTCGACCTCTCGATGGGTCTCCTTCAACCGCTCCTCTACGAGGTGGGCCGGCTCTGGGAGACGGGCGCACTCTCTCATCGGGCAGAAGCGCGCTTTACCTCGCTGGTGGACGATCTCCTCGAAGCGCTCCTGCTCGAGCAACAGCAGCGAAGGCCGAACACCCACGGCATGCCGATCATCCTCACGGTCGCGATCGGGAATCGCCATACGATCGGGATTCGCATGCTCGGCCTCTCGTTGCGCGAGGCGGGTCGCGACGTCCGCGTCATTCACGAGCCGGTGGCGATCGGATCGCTCCTCGACCTCGCGGAGCTCGTGCGGCCCGCCCTCGTCGGGGTGTCGATCTCGGAGCCCGCGCAAATCAGCTACCTGCGCGAGCTACGGGACGGCCTCGACGCGCGACGGCTCGTGGTTCGCACCCTCGTGGGCGGCTTCGGAGCGCGCGAGATCGACGCCAACGCCCTCCCGACGGGAGTCGAGCCGTTCTCTCCTTCCGAGTCGCCGGACTGGCTACAGGACACGTAATCGAGTGTAGGGTGACTGGAAGGGCGTCGCCCACTTACGACCGCCTGGTCGCGAATCTCCGAGCTACCGTGGCGTGATGTAACCCTCTGCCACGAGCAGCTCCGCGCTCAGCACCGCGCCGCCCGCCGCGCCACGTACGGTATTGTGGGAGAGGCAGACGAACCGATAGTCGAATAGCGAATCGGGGCGAAGCCGCCCAATGGCCACTCCCATCCCGTTACCGATGTCGCGGTCGAGCTTCGTCTGCGGACGGGTAGGGTCCTCGAAGTACGTGAGGAACGGCTTCGGGGCGCTCGGGAGGGCGAGCTCCTGCGGGCGACCGGCAAACGCGCTCCAACGGGCGACGATCTCCTCCGCAGAGGGCTTTTGGTCGAACGATACGAACACCGCCGCCATATGCCCGTCCGAGGCAGGAACACGAATGCACTGCGCGGAGATGATTGGGCTCTTCGCGTCGACGATGCGGTCGCCGTCGATCACGCCCCAAATCTTGAGCGGCTCGCGCTCGCTCTTCTCTTCTTCGCCCTTGATGTACGGGATCACGTTGTCGACCATCTCGGGCCAGCTCGAAAAGGTCTTTCCTGCGCCGGAGATCGCCTGATACGTCGCGACGGCGACCTTGCTCAAGCCGAAGTCGTGGAGGGGGTGCAGCGCGGGGACGTAGCTCTGGAGGGAGCAGTTCGGCTTCACCGCGACGAACCCGCGCTTGGTGCCGCGACGCTTGCGCTGCGCCTCCACGACGCGCGCGTGATGCCCGTTCACCTCCGGGATCATCATCGGCACGTCGGCCGTCGCGCGGTGCGCGGAGTTGTTCGAGACGAGGGGCGTCTCCGCCGCGGCGTACGCGTCCTCGAGGGCGATGGTGTCCTCTTTGCTCATGTCCGTCGCGCAGAAGACGAGGTCGACCTCTGGCGCGATCGCGCCCACGTCGCTCGCGTTCTTCACGACGAGCGACGCGGCAGACGCCGGCACCGCGCTCGCGAGCGACCACCTGCCCGCCACCGCCTCGGCGTACGTTTTCCCAGCCGACGAGGGGCTCGCGGCCACGAGGGTGACCTCGAACCACGGGTGCTTCTCCAGGAGCGCGACGAACCGCTGCCCCACCATGCCCGTCGCCCCTAGAACTCCGACCTTCAGCTTCGTCTTCACGAGCTCGCTTTAGCGCACCCTGACCGCGAGGGAAAAGGACTCGCGTCTCGCGGAGCCGGGCCATGCAAATCCTCCCGTCGATTCGAGCACGTAGCCCTCCCGCGCCCGCAAGAAACCGCGCGCGCGGGCTTCCCTTCGCGCACGAGCCCGCTTGCAAATCCCCGCCGTGCTAGTGAAGCTAGTCGCTTCATCCGCTTCTCTCTTTTCTTAAGGCCCATGTCAGCTCCTAGCGACCAACGAGTGGCGTCATCTCCTGCGACGCGGGGGGAAGACGAGCCGATCGAGAGCTACTCCGCGCCGCGCAAGTCCGACCCTGGCTCGGGTCATGACCCGCCCCTCGTGCTCGTCGTGGAGCGCGACGCCCACGTGAGAGAGCTCGTGGCGCATTTTTTGGGGCGCGCGGGCTACCGCGTCGAGCTCGCCGAAGACGGGCCCAGTGGCCTCGCGCGGGCCCGCGCCCTCGTTCCCGATCTCATGATTACGGAGATCCTCGTCCCGAAATTGGACGGCCTCGCGCTCTGCCGGCAAATCAAGTCCGACCCCGCGACGGCGTCGATCTCCGTGCTCGTGTTCAGCATCTTGGCTGCGAGCGGGCGAGCGACCGAGGCCGGTGCCGACGCTTTCCTCATCAAACCTCTGGCAGAGCGCCGCCTCGTGACGGCAGTGCAAAGCCTCCTCGAAAAGCGGCCAAGCCGTGAAGGCCGGAAGAACTATGGATGACGACACCGGCGGCGCGCGGCGCACCTCGGACTTGGCTCGAATCAGCACCGGGAATGCCGAGCTCGACTTCATCCTCGGCGGAGGGTTTCCCGAGAGCTCCATCAACATCCTCATGGGTGAGCCCGGCAGCGGAAAGACCATCCTCGCCGAACGCCTCGTGTTCGCGAACGCAGGCAGCGATCGCCCGATCCTCTATTTGACGACCCTCTCCGAACCGCTCGACAAGGTGGTGCGGTATCTCCAACAGTTCGAGTTCTTCGACGACGCTCAGCTCGCGTCAGGCGCCGTCGTGTACGACACGATCGCGGACGAGCTCGAACGCGACGGCGTCGCCGCCCTCGTCCCGCGGCTCAAGGAGCTCATCAAGACGATCGGCCCCAAGATCATCATCATCGACTCGTTCAAGGCGATCCACGACCTCGGAGTGTCGCTCCCCGAGATGCGCCGGATGCTCTACCAAGTGTCGGGGCTCCTCACCGCCTACCAGACCACGGCGTTCCTCGTCGGTGAGTACTCCTCCGACATGATCTCGGCCCTCCCCGAGTTCGCCGTCGCGGACGGCATGCTGGAGCTCGCGCGCCAAAAACAGGGCACCCGCGACGAACGCTACCTCCGCGTATTGAAGCTGCGCGGTAGCTCGTACCAGGAGGGCCTCCACGCCTTTAGAATCACGCCCGCCGGCTTGGAGGTGTTCCCTCGCCTCACGAGCCCGCACCTCCCGCCGAGCTACACCTTGCTGCCCGAAGAGCGGGTCCACAGCGGCATCCCGGGCCTCGACGGCATGCTCGGCGGCGGCCTCTGGACCGGAAGCACCACGCTGGTCCAAGGCACCACCGGCTCGGGCAAGACGACCATCGCGCTCCAGTTCGTCCTCGACGGCCTCAAGCGAGGCGAGCCCGGCGTCTACGTGAATTTCCAAGAGAACCCGACCCAGCTCGCGCGCACGATCCAAGGCCTCGGTTGGGATATGGACGAGGCGCGCGCGAAGGGTCTTCATCTCCTCTATTCGTCCCCCGTCGAGCTCCAAATCGACAGCATCCTCGTGGAGCTCTTCGCCGTCGTTCGAGCGAACGGCATCCGTCGTGTCGCCGTCGACGCGGTGGGCGATTTGGTCCACGCCGCGAGCGACCCCCGCCGCGTGCTCGGATACCTCTACGCGCTCGGCCAGCACTTCCAGGTCGGGCGCGCGACCACCCTGATGACGCTCGAGACCGCCGGCGCCGGCAAGAGCCCGCTCGCGGGACAAGTGAGCGCCATGTGCGACGCGCTCATCACCATCGCCCTCGAGCGAACCGGCGACACCGCGCGCCGCACGTTGCAAATCATCAAAGCGCGCGGCACAGCTCACGATCTCAACGTGCGCGAAATGGTCATCGGCCCCCAGGGCGCGACGCTGCGGTGAAGATCGTCAAGAATCTCCCCGGGGTCGACAAACGGCTCACACAATTACGGAAGCTCACCGAGGTGAGCCGCGCGTTCACCTACGCCGTCTCGCTCGAAGAGGTGCTCGACCTCGCCGTCGCGCGCGCGGCGGAGCTCCTCGAGTCCGACCGCGCGGTGCTCATGCTCACGAACGCGGAGGGCCTGCTCAGCGTGCGCGCCGCGTTCGGCCTCGCACGAGAGGTCACCGAACAATTTCGGGAGCCCCTCGACGAAACCCTCGCCACGCGCCTCCGTGGCCTCCTCGACGTGGAGGCCGAGCGATTCCTCGGGGTTCCGCTGGTCGTGGGGGGCGAAGTCACGGGGATCCTCGCGGTGCCCTTGCCCTCCGCAGGAGCCAACACGGAGGAGAGCGAGTGGATGCTGTCTGCCCTCGCCGATCAGGCCGCCGTCGCGATCGAGAAGACCCGCCTCGACGAGGCGGCCAAGTTCCGCGAGCGTGTGATCGGGATCGTGAGCCACGACCTCCGAAACCCGATCGGCACCATCTTGCTGGCCGCGAACGTATTGCTCCACTACGAGAGCCTCGACGAAAAGGCCACCAAGCTCGCCGCTCGTATCCAATCGAGCGCGTCGCGCGCGGGGCGCATGATTAGCGATTTGCTCGACTACACCCGCGCCCAAGGCGGGAGTCGACTCCCCGTCGACCGCCGCGACGCCGACTTCGACACGATCGTGCGCCAAGCGGTGGAGGAGCTGGAGGCGAATCACCCCCAGCGCAAAATCGTGGTCGACTCGCCCATTACGCTGCCCGGCGAGTGGGACGCCGATAGGCTCGCCCAGGTCGTGGAGAACATCGTCGGCAACGCGATCGCCTACAGCCCGCCGACGACCAACGTGAACGTGGTCGTCACCCACGACAAGCACGACGTGACGTTGCGCGTGCACAACGACGGCCCCCCCATCGCGGCCGATCGCCTCCACCTCATCTTCGAGCCGATGCAGCGCGGGACGCACGACGTGCACAACCGAAGCCGTAGCGTGGGACTAGGCCTTTACATCGTGAAGCAGCTCGTCGAGGCGCACGCGGGCACTGTCACGGTGCACACCGCGGCGGGCGAAGGCACCACGTTCACCGTGCGTCTGCCGCGCCGCAAGCTCTCTCCCGTCAGCTAAGTCCCATCAGAACGAGAGCGGCGCGACGGGCCCCTGCGTGAATGTGCCTATCGCGTCGAAACCCAGCAAAAACGCGCCTTGCGTGAGGATCGCGGCGCCGTTGCCGCGGAGGCTCGGGTCGGTGCCGAGGCCGAGCATGAGCGCGCCCGTCGCCACGTAGAGCGCGTCGAGCGCGACGTTCACCAAGAGGAACCGCCGGATCGAACGGCGCTCGGCGAACACGGCGTCGCGATCGCGGAGCTCGGCCCGCACGCCGCTCGTCGTCAGGAGGCCCACGACCGCGATCCCCGCGTTCACCGCACCCCACGCGATGGTCTGCACGCCATACCACTGCACGAAAGGGTCGCGCGGAATGGCCACGAGCGGCACCCCGGCGGCGATGCTCGTGCCGCCCCACGCGAGCAGCGAAGAGAGGAATACGCGCCGCCCGTCCATGTAACGCTCGCGCTCGCGGACGTAGAGATCGTCTTTCGTCGACGCAGCGCTTTGCTCCACACGAGGGCCGACCGGCACGGAGGGGACCTCGGCGTGCGCAGACTCGGGGAACGCGAGTGTCGCTGCCAAAATCGGTATCACGATTAGCGCGCGTATCATGTGGGGAGGATACATGCGTCGCGCGTGGGCGGCGTGGAGGCTCGGCCTTTGGCGCGACGTGTGTCAGGCGGTGTCAGGCGGGCTCGGGCACCACGAAGCCGAACGTGCGGCGTACGTGACGGAGCTCCTTCGTGTGCTCGCCGCTCGAATCGCGAACGACGAGGGGCGCTTCTTCTACCTCGGGGAACGAGCCCACTTTGCACGCGAAGACCGAGAAGAGCGGGACGAGACCTTCGCGCGGAACGACGTCGCGATGGTTCACCGCGGAGAAGCCGGCCTCGTGCAACGCCCGCATCGCGCGGGCCTTTTGCGCAGTGGGGAAACAAAAGACGAAACGTGCATGATCCACGGATGCGAGGGCGCGCCGCGCGGCGTGGGCATAGTCGAGCACGGTGCCGCGGAGCTCGAACCGGGCGTGGGCCTTTTGTGAGTCGCTCGGCACGATGCCGGCCGAGACGTCGAAATAGGGAGGGCTCCCGGTGACGAGCTCGAACGTGCGATGGGCCTCGAATTCGCGAAGATCGCCGTGTGAGGGAGACACGCGCTCCTCGAGGCCGTTCATCGCGACGTTCTCGAGGAGGAGGCCGTAGCTCACCTCTTGAGCCTCGACGCACGTGAGCTTCGCCTCCGCGCCGAGACCGAAGAGGGTGAGCATGCCCACCGTGCCGATGCCGGTGCCGAGATCCAACGTGGCTTCGGTCTTGGGGCCGTGGACGAGGGCGTAGTACGCGGTGAGCACGTCGTCGGTGGAGTGCCGGTGCCCGCGTTTTCGCTGGAGGATGCTCCACGAGCCGGTGAGCGCGTCGAGGGTGATGGGCTCGCCCATGCGTGCCTCGACGGCCGCTCTGCGCTCTTCGGGTGTCACCTGCGCTTCGTTAGCGGGGAACACGCACGCGGGCAACCACACACTACTCCCAGCGAACCGGGACCGGTTTTCCCTCTGCCGCGCGGGTAGGCACCGTGGCGAGACCGAGCGCGCCTTTGCGGAGCACGATCGCGCGGAGCCCGGTCGCTTCGTTCACGATCACGTGATCGTCTTTGGCCTCGATGTCGACATACGCGTCGCCGGTGGCGGACTGGCGCTCGAGCTTTACGCCATAGGCCTCGACGTCTTCGGCGCGCACGCTGCGAAACGTGACGCGCGACGGGTTCACGGGGGCCTGCGCTGTGCTCGCTTTTCGCACGATTTCTCCTGCGAATCGCTCCACGAGCCGGCCCTCGTGGCCCATCTGCGGCACGCGGTCGAAGCGCACCGTGAAGCCGCGCGCGCGCATGGCCTGATCGAGCATTTCACTTTGGCGAATGGGGGACGTGGTGTCGGCCTCGCCGTGGACGAGCCACACCGGGAGCCAGCGCGCGTTCTCCACCACGTCGAGCGCGTTCACGAGCCGCGCCCCCGCTTCGTCGTGGAGCAGGTTCCGCACGTAGGTGGTCACGTCGTACTTCGAGTCCCCGAAGAAGCTCGTCACGCTCGCAAAGCGCGAGGGCGAGTGGAACCCGATCGTCGTCGCGCCGGCGCCGCCCATCGACGCGCCCCAAATCGAGACGCGCCGCGGATCGATCGGCAAGAGCTTCTCCAGCTCCGCGAGCGCGCGCCGCACCTCCGCCTCGGCCTCCGCGACATAAAGCGAGTTCCCGAGGCCGCTCGGGTGGAGCAGCACCACGTCGAGACGATCCGCCTCTTTCAGGAGATCTTTGTATTGTGCATAGGTCCAAATACCGCCGTTCCACGGGTGCACGCCGACGAGCACCGTGCTCGGCTTGGCGGGGTCGTGCCCTTTTGGCACGTAGACCGCGGCGACACCTCCGCCCTTCGCGGCCGACGGGCTCGTGAACCGCAGCGTGGAGAACCCGAAGTCGCTCGTCTCGCGCGTGCCGACCCGCGGTGCCTGTCCGCAGGCGACGCGGCGCTCGTATTTCGAGGCCACGATCTCCATTCGTACGTCGACGCGGCCCTTCGGGAGGGCCACGACCGCGGGGCCGTCGGCGGGGAGATTCGTGTCCTTTCCGTCGACGACGACCCGGGTACGCCCGCCACAGTGGGGGACGAAGAGGGCCTCCCCTTCGGCGGTGAAGCTCACGACCTTGGGGCCGGCGGCGAGGCGGAGCTCGGCGAGCTCCTCGAACGTATGCACGCTCCGCGTCTCGCCTTCGGTCAACGTGACGAGGGCGACGTCTTGCCCGTTCACCGAGGAGTGAGAGAGGGGCGAAGGCACCGGCACGGCGTAGGCGGCGGCCGGCTTCGTGAGGACGACGAACGAGACGAGCGAGAGCGCGAGGGCACACTTCGACATGGCCAAAGGAACGTACCTCGCGATCGCCGCGCGACGAAGACCGCGTCGCGCGCGATCGCCGATCGACCGAGAATTCCCTATCGGAACGCGCTCACTTCATGAGGAGGGGAGGCAGTGGCCCGCCCCGCGAACCGGCAACCACGGCGCGGTGTAGCGCGAGAAGGCGTAGGAGCCTTGCGGGGCTGGAGGCGCAGCGCGTCCTCGACTACGAAAGGGCGATGACACCTGACGACATCGCCCAGGGCCAGCTCGACGCGTACAACGACCAAGACCTCGACGGTTACATGGCCTTCTTCACCGAGGACTGCGTCGTCGCAGACTTCAACGGGGCGGTCACGATGCGTGGGGCGGCGGAGATTCGAGCGCGTTACGCGAAGACGTTCGCGGACTTTCCGAAGAACCACGCGCGGCTCGTGCACCGTATCGTCATCGGGGCGAAGGTGATCGACCACGAGGACGTCGTGCGGGGGCCGGAGGGGCCGCGGTTCGAGGTGGCGGCGATTTATACGATGCAGGACGGGAAGATCGCGCGGGTGGATTTTGTGAAAGCGTGAGGGGACGGACGGTCCGGCTCGTCGCGCACGAGCGACACGTGGGCGTCCCCTTCTTTGGTCGTGCCGAGGATCATGATCCGGTAGGTGCCCTCCGCCCAGCCCTTCGCGCGCGCGACGCCGTGCGCGGCCCGCTCGACCCGCCCCTCGTCCCACGGATCGGGCCACCGAGGAACGGGCTTCGACTCACCGGGAACAAGGCCCCGGAGGTGGGCGAGGACAGACGCGTAACGCGCGTCGCTCGTGCCGTACGTCACCCGCGCTTCGGCGCCCCCGGGACCACGGAGGTCGAGCACGAGGGTGGCGTCCTCCCGCATGGCCGCCAGGCCGATCGAACAGGGGCTCGTGCTCATGTCCCCATCGTAGACGTGCTTTGCTCTTTCCCGATGACATGAGGCGTGCGCTACTTGGAGCATGGGCCGATCCGTCGTCTTTGCTCTCCTCGCGTTCGGTGTGACCGGCTCTGCCTTCGCAGCCTGCACGGACACCGAGCCTCCGTCCCAGGCCGCCGATGCGTCGATGGACGACGGCAACGTGCCCGACACGGGAGCCGCGCCAAACGACGCGACCCTCCCCGAAGCGAGCGCCACTCCCGACGCCGGCCTCGATACGTCCACGGGCGCCGACGCCGAGAGCCTCGATGCGGGCGCGGACGCGGACCTCGACGGCGGCGAAGCCGGGAGCGTCGACGCGGCCAGCGACGCGACCGTCGACGCGGGACCTTCGGTGGTCCTGGTCGATGGCACGACGTTTCCGGTCCTCGGGTTCGACTTCAACGACACGACGCTCGTATACCGCGATAGCCGCGGCTTCCACACGTGCCCTCTCGCGGGGTGTGCGGCGCCCGTCGCGAGCTACACGACCCTCGCGTTGTCACCACCCGCGCGCTTCACGATCAGCGGAACGCGCCTCTACTGGGTAAGCGCCGGTGCCCCCGCGACCACCCGCGAGATTCGCTCCCTCGACGCGGACACGCTCACCCTGCAGCGCAAAGAGAACATGCTCTTCTGCACGAGCGTCACGTACCTGCGCGCCGAGGCCACCGCCACGATATCGGTCTATCGGGCTTCGTCGAGCTCCACCGGGTCGAACCCTCAGACCCTCTCGCTCAATCGCACACCCAACCTCTCGCGCACGGGCGTCGCGACCGAGGGGCACTGCGTCGCGACGGGCTGCCAGACGGCCACGCACACCTACGCGATCGTCGGGGGGAGCATCGTCCGCACGCCCAAGTGACGCTCCGCCCCTCCCCCCGACGAAGACACGAGTCGCGTCGCTTTATGGTGGCCTGATGCTGGGCGTGCTCACGTCCAAGAGGAGGCGCGACCGCTCGCAGTACCGCGCCGTCCCTTCGGTCCCGTCCCGCCCCGAGACGAAGCTCGCTCTCGCTCGTTTTCGCGGACCGGCGCGGGACCGTCACGGTGCGGCCGTCAAGCGACGTCCGTCGGCGCCCCGGAACGGGCGGACGTCGTCGGGCTCTGATCGACCGCCACCGCCAAAGACCATGCAGCGACCGGATCGCGTGGCTCAGGCGCATGTCGTCGACCACACGGATCGGCCGGTGGCGGGGCTGGGGCAGCGAGCGAGCGTCTCTCGGAGCTCCAGACGGCGGCGCTAGACTCAGCTCTCTGGTCCGTAGTGAAGGTCGTCGCCGTCCTCTTCGTCCTCGTCCTCTTCGTCCTCGTCCTCTTCGTCCTCGTCCTCTTCGCTGCCGTCCCCGTCCTCGCTGTCCTCGTCGCTGCCGTCCTCGTCGCCCTCTTCGACCTCGAACACCTGCGCGAAGGTAACGCCCATGCGCTGCACGATCTCGTCGACCTGCGCGTCCGTCGCGTCGCGCGGGATCTCGACGTCGTGAAGCCACTGCACTCCCTCGAAGGCGTCGGGCCACTCTTTACGTAGGTATGCCCAAACTGCCGCCACCGCCGATTCGTCGTCGAATACGTAGTTTCCGATCGAGTCGGAGCGGACCCACTTGCGTACGAGCGCCGCGCGCGCCTTCTCCGCCGCCTGCTTCGTCGGGTAAGTCTTCTTTACGACTTGCTTGAACACGTCGCCGGGGGCGAAATATTCGTCCGTGTAGAAGAAGCCCTGACTACGAATGATGAATGTCGGCATGTTCTTCTCCTGATTTCGTAGCGTGATGAATTCGCGTCGGTGCGCTCGGGGGCGCGACGGCTCCGTTGTCCATCCAGAGCTCGAATCGCATCCGAGCGAACAGCTCTGCCGGCGGGACGCCGCGGGGGAGACCGACCGAAGGACCGCCTGCGCTCAACCGAGGGAGCAGCTCGGAGAGGAACCACGTGTTGTGCGTCAACAGCAGCGACTGCACTTGCCCTGTCACGGCATACGGCGACAGCAGCAGCTTCATTGCGGCGTCATCCCCGCGATAGGGCGCGCGGACATCCTCGAAGCGCGCCTCCTCCCCCGGAAGGGGAGCTATTGCGCCGACAAAATCGCTCAAAGTAGGCAGGTACTTTCCGGAGAAGTCCGCGACGACATGGTCGATCTCGCAAACGTCCTTGGTCGCCACGCTCGCGCCGGCAGACGTCGTCAGCGCGGTGCCGAACAGCGGAATGACGACGCGCCGAATTCCCCAGAGGTTGTGAAGTAGCCGATGCCGATTGTCGGAGCAGAGCTCCTTCGTGGTGTCGAAGAAGGCGTGGAGCGCATAGTAGTCTTCGGGCGCGCCCCCTCGGCGACGAGCGGAGAGGTTGGCGTGGCGCAGCGGATCCATCGGGAATCGTCTAGCACGAGGGTCTCTCGGGTCCGCCATGGCCGCGGTAGAAAGCTCGGCGCCGTCGTCGTCTGCGCCTTCTGCACCGACTCCGCATGGCACGCGGGATCGCCTCCGATGCCGACGAGCCACACGGCCGAGAGCCGAGTGCGGCTCGAGCACCAGCAAAGGCGCGCCGCGCGCGGCGACGGGCTTCGACCGTTCGTGGCCAGCGCCACGCGGCAGCGCGCGCCCCCTCGTACGCAGCCCCGCAGGCCGGCGCGACTTCGGTAGGGTGTGCGTAGGCCGTAGATCGACGGGCTTCTCGCTAGCCCTCCAGGCGAATGCCCTCCAAGTCCCGCAAAAGCTCACTCGCCTCCACCACGCCGAGCCGCGCAAAAGGGAGTGGCCCCTTCGGCCCCGAGAGCCCCACGCTCGCCAAGCGATCCGCCGCCGTCTCCCCGCGCCGGTGAACCGAAGTCGCCCCGATCTGCACCACCACCTCTCCCGCACGAACGCGCTTCACGAAGTACCGCTCACGCTCCCCTTCTTGCCACCCGCGCGCCCCGAGCAGCTTCTCGCGTTTCGCGGTCGCCACCGAAAACCCCGCGTAACGCGCTAGCGCCGTCGACTCGGCTTCGCCCTCGAGCAAGACGAACGTTTTGCGGTGGAGCTGTTCGAACGGCTGTAAAACTTCGTAGTCGAGGAACGTCTTTGCAAACGCCTCGCGCTCCGATGCATCCATCGCCGCCGGGTGAGCGACACTCATCGACGCCGTCTCCGGGATCGCCACCGTGGCATCGGTCGCGTTGGCGAACGTGGCGTCCTCCGCGACGCGAAGATGCGTATCGGCGCCTGGCCACGTCGCTTTCCACACGAGCCCCCGCGCCAAGCGCCGAAGCGCAGGATGAGCTAAAATTCCCGACCGAAAGCGCGCGAGGGTCCACCTTCTTTCCTCCGCCATCGCCCGCTCGAGCCACACGAGGGCCGTGGTGCGCACGTTCTCCAGGTCGGCCACGAATGCTTCGTAGCGCGCGAGCGCGTCGGTCGTTTTATTCGGATCGTCTTTTTTCGAGGGGCGAGGCACCTTGGGCAAACGCGCGCCAGCTTCGTCCACGAGGTAGCTCGCGAGCTGGTCGTCGACGCGCACCTCGAGCGTCCGCGACCCGAAGTCGAGCACGAGCGGCACTCCCGCGATCGAGGGGAACACGTCCTCTTCGAGGATATCGTTCGGTACCCCTCGCGCTCTGGCTCGAGCGGCGAGGAGAGACTCGACGTACTCGGTGCGATCGCGCCACGGGCTCTCGAGAGCGACCCTCAGGAGCATCATCCTCGAGAGCGGCGTATCGATGCGACCGAGCGCGGAATACGCCGCGAAGCGCCCCGCCATCGTGAACGTGCTGCGCTTCGACGCGAGCCTCTCGCCGAGCCCACGTGCGCTGTCGTCCGCCCCGAGATGCGCGAGCACCTCTACGTCCATCGTCCTCCCGTAGGCTTCCCACGCAAACGCATCACGCGACTCCGTCGTGCACTGCGCGCGAATCTCCAAGAGCCCCGGATGGGGCAACCAAGGGTCGCTCACCGCGAGCAACGTCCCCACCGTGGCAGAGCCCGAAGCCGGGAGCGCCCCGCTCGGCGTTCGTAACGGCGGCAGAGTGCCACTTTCGAATACGGGGTTCACCGGCGGGAGCTTCGGAGGAAGGCGCTGGTTCGGATCGCGCGCCAAGATAGCTCGTGTCGCATCTTCTACGTCAGCCCCATAGAGGCGCGCCGCTTCGAAGATGCGTGCCTCGTGCCCTTTCACCGCGAGCAGCAAGAGCCCCCGCTCGGCGTCCCACCGCCGCTCGAGGTCCGAAGAGAACAGCGCCGGCAAGAGACCCAACGCCGAATTCGAAGGCTCCTCCAGAATCCATGCTTCGTCGCCGTGAACCCGAAACGCGACCTCCGCGAGCTTCGGCGTGCGAAGCATCGCGATCAGCGCGGCGTGTGTCTTCATGGGCTTCTGCACGAAAATCGCGGAGAGCGCGGGGATGGCGCGCTCCTCGAAACGTGCAATCGCATACTCGAGGGAATAGGTCGCGAGCCGCCCCACGTGCGCGAGCGCGGCCTCCTCCGTGAGCTCCAAATAGCGCTCCGGCTCGATGACACCCTTCTTCGCGAGGATCTCCGCGTCGAGGGCTTCGCTCGAAGGGCGTCGTTTGGATGCCCAGCGTTCCATCGCCGACTTTGCCTGCACGAGCCCAGGTGTCTCCACCAGGTACTCGCGCCCGGCAGCGAGCAACGATAGCTCCCGCGCCGGCCAGGGGGGCGCGCGCACCGTCCACGGCGGCACTGCGATGCATCGTGGCAAATCCGAGGTGACCTCGTCCGCCGCCTCGGTCGCGATCGTATTCCCACGCTCGAGCACGTCGAGAATGGCACGCACCGCGTCGACCTTGCGGCCGCGCCCCTTCGCTCGCTGCGCGAGACGCGCGATATGTTGCGGATAGGCCGTAAAATAGGCGGTCGCTTCGTCGCGAATCACGTGCGCACACGCCGCGATCGCCTCCGCCGCATCTTCGCAGTCGAAGCACGCGATCACCTTCGCCACTTCGGTCACGTAGGCGGGGCTCTCCTTCGCGAGCGGCTTCTCGAACAGCTTGCACAAACTCTCCACGGCGATCGCGGGCTCCATGAAGAGGGCAATCTCGGCGTGCAGCCCCGAGGCGAACAGGTTCTCCGAGATGGCCGTGGTCTCCAGCTTCGCGAACGTCTCGCGCGTCAGAAGACACCCGAGCAGCATGCGAACGGGCGAGAGCCCGCGCCCACGGGCAAGCTCGGGATTGGCGATCGCGAGCGTCTCCGCCGCGTCGAGCGCTGCCCACTCGCCGTTCCGAAACGCACGCGAAAGGGAGGCTCGCGCGCCGAGGGCGAGATTTGGCCGCGCCTCCGCGGCGATCGCGACGAGCTCGTCTCGGATCGACACACGGGCGTCTTCGATCGCGGGCCGGAGCGCGTCGATCCACTCGGTCACCAGGATCGGCAGCTCGCGAGCGGTCGTCTCTACGTTCGCCGTGGGAGGCAGCAACCACTCGGCCTTCGGGGCATACGAACGCTCCGTCGCGAGGGTGACCTCCGCCGTCGCGACGATGGCCCGAAACACTGTCACGATCCCATACGCCGCGACGAGGGCGTTCGCAAAAGGCGCAATCCGCTTTCGGCCCATCGCGATCAGCGCTTGCAGCTGCGCGGTGCTCGGCGAGGGCGTCTTCGCCGCGAAACGCGCGCGCGCATCCAGCGTCGCGACGAGCCAATCTTGGAGCGCCCCCATCCCCGAGCGCTCCGCTCCCGCGACCAGCAATTTCGAGGTCGGCAGCACCAGCTTGCCCTCCGCGCGAGGCAGCGCCGCCGCACGAAGCTCGGGAGTGGGAACGAAGCGCACGCTCATCGAACGGCGAGCTTACCTCCAATGTTCCTCGATGCTCGACGAGCCCACGCAGGTCGTTTCGGGGATCCCGAGCCCGCCTCGTTCGCGCGAGCGTGTAGCGGGGAGCGTCCATCGTGGGCTAGGGTGCCGCCGCCATGATCGCCACATCCCGCCTCGGCAAGTCTTTCGGGGGCCGTACCCTCTTCGAGGGTGTAACCCTGCAGATGAACGAGGGCTCGCGTTACGGGCTCGTCGGGGCCAACGGCTCGGGAAAAACCACGTTCATGAAGATCGTGGCGGGGGACGAGCCGGCCACCGAAGGCAGCGTCACGCTGCCGCCCTCGGGCCGCGTGGGCGTGCTCCGGCAAGATCACTTCCTCGACGACCAGGCCAAAATCCTCGATCTCGCCATGCGCGGCGACGCCACGGTGTGGTCGCTCTTGAGCGAGCGGAGCGCGATCGTCGACCGCGGCGAGGGCGATCCGGAGCGCCTCGCCGACATCGAGCACGCGATCGGCGCCTCCGACGGCTACACCCTGGAGGCGCGCGCGACCGCGATCCTGGTCGGCCTCGGCATCCCGAAGGAGCGCCACCCGTTTCCGCTCTCCACGTTGTAGATCGG
>JAAFHV010000210.1 GCA_013297655.1 Myxococcales bacterium
GGTGGTGCGCGTGGAAGGCGATGACGGGGCGATTCTTCCGGCGACGCATCGTCAGCCCGTGACCGACTGCGCGAGCTTCGAGGCGGCCGCCATTTTTTCGCTGAAGGAAGGTACGCGCTATCGTGTCCTTCTGAAGAACGAAGCCGCGACGGGCCTCGTGTTCTTCGAGCACATGGGGTCGTTCGGCCAGCCGTGGGAGCGAAGGTGCGACGACCGCGCGCAGCCTATGCGCGATCGATGACCCGAGCTACGCTGCTGGAATGCCCCGAACGCAGACGCGTTTAGCGGTCTTGTTCGTCGTGTTGGCGGCGTGCTCGGCTTTCGACGGACCGTGTCCGTGCGGCGGCAGGTGGCGCGATCCGCGCGGTCCGTCTTCGTCTTTGCCCGCCCCGCAGCGAGGGAGCCATGGTCTCGCCGATCATTGTGTGTGCCGCTGCGGGGAAGGAGAAGAGGTCTACATGCCGCCCTTCGAGACCGAGTGTCGTCAATTCGAGCGTCGCTGCGTGTCCGAGTCGGGCGAAGAAACTTCCTGGCGCTGCTACTGACCGCCGTCGACGGTGCCGCGATTGCCTCTCTGCGTGTCCGTGAGCGCAGTCTTCACGTGCCGGAGGCCTTTTCGTCGTTGCTGGGAGCTTCGTAGACGAGCGACGAGTGGTGGAGAGAGATGAGCACCCTGCCGTCTCGCTTGTGGTAGCTGAAGGTGTAGTCGACCTCGACGCCAGGCCCCGTTGGCGGCTCGAAGACGTAGAGACCCATGTCGGTGTACGCGAGTCCTCCCGGGCGCAAGATTGGCCCCCGCGCGCTGTGGAACGTGACACTCCTCCAACCCTTGTTGAGAAACCCGGTGTCGCCTGGGTAGCGTGGGTTTCCGCCTACGAAGTAGCTGCGCGCTCCCGCTTCGTCCGACCGGACCTCGTTCGCGAGCGTGGGCTTGAAAAGGAGAGGCATCTCCGGCGAGCCGAAGTCATAGAGCGATAGCAGCTCTTCCACGTCCTGACTCACCACGGCGTTCGCCCAGGCTTCCTGCGCGAAGTGAATTTCCGCCACGGTGAAGCGTTCGAATCGTCGTTCCATTCTTCATCCCCTTCGTTATGTTGCCCGTCTGCAGCGATGCTGCCGGGCTCCTTCGTTCAATGGCGTCCGCAGCTATCGGTGCCCCACGCGACGGCGCCGCGAATCGCGCCTTCGACACGAGCTCCGCTCTCGTCTGTCAACGCTACGCGGATGAGCACTTGGCGTCCGAGCACCTCTGAGGGAGTCTCGATGACCGGGGTCAGGCCCGTGATTCGCGCGGCCGTGTCGGACCAGGCGTCGGGCTCGAGAGGCAGGCGGACGTCCGTTGGAACGGAGACGAGAGCCTCGTCGTCGACCCGATGAACGCGCACCTCCACCCGCGCGAGCTTGCCTTTTGCCCCGCGGATGCGGAGCGACGTGAACACGTGCTGCGCACCTTGGCAGCCGCGTTGGAGCGCGAACGGCTCGCCCTCGAGCGGCGGAACGAAGGCCCCCGGCTCGCCGAGCCCAACCGCGAGCTTCAGCGCGGGTGCGGCCGGAGCGGTCGAAGGCGTCGGCGCCCCGCTGTCGACTGAAGTCGCTGGTGCAGGCGCGCTCGCGGCGTCGGTCGCGTCGAGCGTGGTTTCGGCCGAGCACGCGAGGAGATGGACGACGAGCGCAGCGGGCGCGATTCGCGCGAGATTGCCAATCATTTGCGGATCGCGTCCGTGGGCCGCGCCAGGTAGATCGCGTGCTCCGATGCGACAAGGAGGTTTGGCCCTGCCACGGTTGGCGCGCCGGGGAAGTACAAGCTCGACCTTTCGAAGGGCATCACCGTGCCCGGCGCGATCCCCCCGTTCACGGACGGATTTCCGAGCCACGTCGAGACCGTCTTCGACCCAAGATCGAGGCGTCGAATCGTGTGGCTGCCAGAATCTGCGACAAAGAGCGCATTGTCGCCGGCCGCGAACGTGAGACCGACGGGTGAGCTGAACCGCGCGGTTCCGAAGGCGCCGTCGGCAGGCCCTTTTTCGTTGTCTTTGCCTGCAAGGAGGCTAACTGTCCCCGTCGCGACGTCGATGCTTCGGAGGATCGCACGCGAGCCCTCTGCGACGATCAAGCGCTTCGCGACGCTGTCGAACGCCAAGCCACGCAATGACGTGAACCTCGCGGAAGCGGCGGGGCCGTCGACGGGCGGCGTGGTTGGTGCTCCGCCCGCGACCGTGCGGACCGTTCGCGCCGTGAGGTCGAGAGCCCGAATCGCGGCGCGTCCTCCGGCGACGACGGCGTCCGGGGCGCTCTCCGCCACGTAGAGGATTTGCGCCGCAGGATCGAGTGACAGGGCGACAGGGCCCGCGATCCGCGCGTCGGCGACAGCGCCGTCGGCCGTGCCTGCGCTACCAGCCACACCGAGCACGGTGGAGACGGTCGACGTCGCGACGTCGATCGCGCGCACGAGATGGTTGCCGGAGTCGGCGACGTAGACGCGGTTTTTGGTCGTGTCCCAGACGAGACCGGTGGGCTCGAAGAACCGCGCGTCCTTCACCGGCCCGTCGTTGGCACCTTCGGTGCCGAGCTCCCCTGCGTAGGTCGCTACGGTCTTGGCGACCGTGTCGATGCGGCGAATCGTGTGGGTAACCGAATCGGAAACGAGGACGACGCTGCCGTCTGCGTTGGCGGCCAGGCCATCGGGCGAGACGAACCGGGCGTCAGCCATCGCGCCGTCGATGGAGCCTTCGGGATCTTTCGAGCCCGCCAGGGTGTTCACCGAAAGCGCTGCGAGATCGATCCGGCGCACGCTGCTCGCGCTCCGATCTTGGTAGTAGAGGACGTTCAGCGATGGGTCGGCCATCGGCTGCGCGAACGCGGTCCCGAGGCGGGCTGCGGCCCCGGTTCCGTCGACAGGGCGCGCGTCGTCCGCGTCCCCGAGGATGGTCGTGACCTCGAACGACGGAAGCGCGACCTTACGAAGCACTCCGTCGAAGCTTGTGGAGTAGAGCGCGCCGTTCTTTGCGACGAGCCCCTGCGGGGACGAGAACCGTGCCCCGACCCCAGCACCGTCGGTCAGGCCCGCGGTGCCGGCCACGCCCGCGATCGTCGTCACCGCGAACGTGGTGAGGTCGACCGCGCGGAGGACGTGGTTGAAGGTGTCTGCCACGTAGAGGGTATTGTCGACTCGGGTGATTCCACCGACGCCACTAAATCGCGCGGCCCCTCCAGCTCCGTCGACATGTTGATTGGCGCCGGTGTAGGGCGCACCGGCGACGGTCGCGACGGCGCCCGTGGCAAGGGTGACGGTCCGAAGGCTCTTGTTGCTTCGATCCGCGACGAAGAGGAGCTTGCCGTCGGCGGAGATCTCGAGCGCGTGAAGGAGGAACCCCATTCGAACGGTAGGCCCGGTGCCATCGGCGTATCCGGGTTGGCCTGCGGTTCCCGCGACGGTAGTGACGGTGTACGAGGGGAGTGCGACTTTGCGAACGGTGGGCCCGTCGGCGAGGTAGATCGCCGACCCATCGGGCGCTACCGCCATCGCGCGAGGGCTCTGGAAGCGTGCAGCGGTCCCGATGCCGTCGGAAGTTGAAAGGACCTGCACCTTTCCCGCCACGGTGGTGACGTCCATTGTCGCGAGATCGATGCGGCGAAGGACGCCGTTGAAGGTGTCCGCGACGACGATGGCCGAGCGGTCGGGGAGCACGACTCCCCCGGAGGGCCCGCTGAAGCGCGCCTCGGTTCCGCGACCGTCGACGAAGCCCGTCGCCGTGTTGCCGCTCAAAATCTCGAGAGAGCCACGGCTGGCGGAGCCATCGGGGCGCGCAGCATCCGGGCTTGGAGCGCGCCCGTCCTCAGGGGAGACTCCCCCGTCGATCGGTCGGAGCGAGCCGTCGGAGACCACTGTCGACGCATCTTCGGGGCCGTCGACAGGCACGGCCTCGTCGCCACAGCCTGGGCCCGCGACGAGGAACGCGAATGGGAAAAGGATCGGAGCAAATCGAGTGTAGTTCATGAGTTTCTCGACAATGACGCGTGCGATTCGCGGGCGTACATCGTTTGGGGTACGGTCAGCGAGGCGGGAGAGAGAAGATCGTGCGGGCCTTTTCGATGGCCTTGACGCCGACGCGCCTCCCCAGCTCGCGGCCTTGGAAGTCGTCGGGGGTGATGTGGATTCCCCCCCAGAGTCGTGACTGGCCGGCCTGGTCGGCGGCGTCGAAATAGGTGGCCCACTCGAGGCGCACCGGCTGGCTCGGGCCTCGCTCGAACGTGAGGTAGCCCTCCTTTGCCTCGAAGAACGCGTATCCGCCGGGGAAGTACGGACTCCCGGTAACGGCGCTCAGCACCTCGGCGGCGGCGCGGCTAAAGGTGCTGTGGCCGGAGACGTAACCAGGAAAGGCAGGAGTGACGAAAGTTCTCCGCTGGTAGGGGAGCCACTCGACCGCGCGAATCCAGTCGACTCCCCCGATGTCGCGTCTTCGATCTCCCGGCTCGCCGCGCCAGCCGCGGACGGCGATTTGGTTCTCGAAAGCAGCGAGGCGAGCATGCCTCCCGCTCGCGATGCTCTCTTTCGTGATGAGCTCGATGAGCCCGGGCACGAGAGGCAACCCGCCCTTCGCATAGGAAGGGAGAGCGGGATCCGTCGATTGGCCCGCGTAGCCCATGGCGCGGATGAGCGTGATGGGGCGCGCCGTGACGTCGCGCCGCTTCAGCTCCCAAGCCGCGATCGCCGCGTCGTGCAGCGCGCCGTTCATGGCGAGGTAGATGTGAACGTCCCAGGCGAGGGCGTCGAGCTCGGGGCCCACGCCGAACAGCCGCCGCTGCAGTCGCGGATCGTCGGCAAGGTGATTGGCGATCACGTTCCAGTGTCCGGGAGGTGTCTCCGATTGCGGGCCATCTGCCCAATGCTCGGCCAATACGCGGCCGAAGTCGGCCACCTTGACGATGTGCGGCGCGTACGGTTTGCCCGTGGTGGGATTCAGGGGGTAGCCGCGCCCATCGTTCGTTCCGAGCGGGTTGTTCCCCTGCGATGCGGGGGACGCGTCCATCGTTTCGGCGAGGCTCGGATCCAGCAGGCTCTCCTTGCGGAGCACGTCGACGGCGTCGGGACGGAACTCGTCCGGATCGTCCGAAGGGCCCGCGCCCGGATCCTCGAAGACGGGAGAGCCGGGGGCTCGAACGAGCGCAAATGGGGTTACGTTGCCCCATTGTGGGCAGATGTATCCTTGCGTGCCGCCGGGGAGCACGATTCCGTTTTGGGTCGCAGCGACCGAAAGGTTGAGTGGTTGCCACCGGCCGAGGCGAGTCACGGACGGTTTCGTGTCGTCGACGACGAGCGGCTCGTTGTCGGCCTTCCAGCCGGTGGTATCGGCGTAGTTTTTCGCTTCGTTCGCGCCATCCTCCGCGAACGACGTGAGGTAGCTCTTCGCGATGCGATTGCCTAGCGCGCGCCCGGTCGAACCCTCGTCTCCGACGTTGGTCGCGTCGTACGCGAGCTTCTTCATGAACGCGTCGAGGCACGCGACGGACGTTCTTCCCCCAATGGCCTTTTCGTACCGTTGTCGAAGGATGCGGTATGCAGCGAAGCTGATGGCTTCGGCGCGGGAGGCTTCACGGTCCGTCGCGGTGAGCTTCTCGGTCGAGAGGAAGCCCTGCTGAGCCGGCTCGAACGCCGTCCATGCATCCCATACCGCCGCGGACAGGTGAAAAAGGTTCCGCGCGTGGACGCCCGGTCGCGGAACGTCGCGACGGATCGCGCCCATGATCTGCTCGTTCCACCGACGCGCGATCGATGCGGTCGGAGCGGGATCGACGGCGCTGTCAGGGCAGGACGGCGCCACTTCAGGAGTGAGCGCTTCCGCGGGAATCGCCGGGATTTGTCGTTGCCCAAAATAGAGGAACGCGCCAGCGTCGAGCTTGGGAGAGAGCACGTTGCCGCCCACTGCCCATAGGCCACCTTGCGCGTCGCGGTAGGCGCCGTGAATGGACTCGAATCGGAGGCCGAGCTCGTTCTGGACCGGCAGCCAGCCGCCAGCGCTGCGGCGCAGGATGGTCCCTCGCTCGCCGACGGCGTAGGCGTCACCCGTTGGGCCTACCGAAACGCCCTGCAACAGCGGAGTGAGCGGTGGCGCCGCCGAGCGCACCGCTCCTGAGGGGCCAGTTTCCAAGATGATTCCCCCGCCCGTTCCGCCGACGGCGACGACGAGATCGCCATGTCCGCTCACCGTAAACAAGCGCTCCGTCGTCCCAGTCGGCACCACGGCGAAGTCGCCGCCAGCGGTGCCTCGAAGGAGGGTGCCGCGATCACCGACGGCCCAAATCGTCCCGCGGTCGTCCCCCCATACCTTCAAGAGGGCAGGGCGCTCGCCGTCGGCGCGGGCAGGGAGCGCCGGAAGTCGAACGTCCACGAACATGCCATCGCCGGTTCTTTTCCAAAGGAACCCTTCGCGCCCGGCCGCCCCGCCTGCGGCCCATACGTCTCCGTTGACGCCGACCCACACCCCGAAGACCGTGTGCTTGCCGAGCCCGGGCGTAGGGATTCGTGTGAACGCCTTACCATCGAAACGAAGCACGGCGCCCTCCGAGCCAGCGGCATACGCCGTTCCGTCCGGCAGCGCGTGAATCCACCAAAGGTCGCCGCGGTGCCCTGTTGGCACGCGACTCCAAACCGCTCCGTCGAAGTGAAGGGCGAGAGGGCCCTTGCCCTTGTCCGCGCCGACCGCCCATACGTCTTTTTCGGACGTCCCGGACACGGAGAAGAGCGCCGCGCCTTCGTCGGCAGTGAGCTTGACCAGGCGAGGGCCGGCCGTAGCGTCTGGAACGAGCGTAGGTTTGGGGGGCCGAGTCGGCGCGTCGTCGCCCCCGCAGTGGGTGAGGGCGGCGACGAGCGCGACTCCGCACGTCGCTAAGGTCCAGTGTCGCAAAAGCATGTCTCCGCCTGTACATCGCGGCACGTTTAAATGCAACACGGATGCAGTTGCATCCCATTGACGAGACGTTCGCGATGGCTCAGGGTGGGCGAATGCTGCGAGCGCTTGTTGTTTTTGTTTTTGCGGGGGTGGCTTGTGCTCCTCGGGCAGCCGAAGAAGCGTCGCCTTCTCCCGACGGCGGCGTTGTCGAGGGGGGCGCCGCGGCGCGCGTGCCCAGCGCCTCACGGCCGGAGCCCCGAGCGCCATCGGCAGGGTGCTTCGTTCGCGGCCGCGCGTCGTGCGATCCGGTCACGAACGCCGGTTGCGTGCCCGCGGAGGCTTGCGATTTGGTGGAGGCCGAAGCCGACCTCGTCCTCGGGTGCGAAGTGCCCGCCGTAGACAAGGCGGCGCGGACGCTCGGAGAGTCGTGCTCCCTCGCGGCGGGGGCTCGCTGCGGGGCGGGCCTGCGTTGCGCGAGCGGCTCATGCCGCACGTACTGCTGCGGCGACGGAGATTGTCGCGTCGTCGGCGAACGATGTCTCGCGCTCGACGTGCGCCTCGGCACCCTCGGGACGTGCGGCCCGCCTCCTGTCTGCAAGCGCTCGGGTGAGACATGCCGAGTCGGAGCGGACTGCTGCTCGGCCGAGTGCCACTTCGACCACTGCCATTGATGCTCAGGGGAGCACCTTCAATGGCCCACGATGACTCTCTCAGATTCGAGACGAAAAAAGGAAATGTGATGATGCCGTTCGGTAGATCCGACGAAAAGCGCCTCGCAGCGATTCGGGCGCTGAAGGTCCTGGCGCGCGACATGCTCGGCGCCAGTGAGGACGACGCGATCGTCGTGAACGAGCTCGCCTGCACCGAGCCGGGATGTCCGCCCCTCGAGACGGTCGTCGCGCTCCTTCGCTCTGGCGAGAAGCCGCGGCAGATCAAGGTGCACAAGCCCGCGGTGGAGGTCACCGAAGCCGATCTCCGCGCGGCGTTGGATGCGCCGCACGACCACGAAGGAGCAAGGTCTCGGGGGTGACCTCGTTTAGCGCTGCTAAGCGACACAGCCGTCGACATTCCCTTCGATCAATTCCGAACGCCGTCCGTCGAGAGCTTCATGAAGAGGGCGCGGTCGTTGTCGCAGTGCTTCTCCTCGGCCTTCGCGCCACCCGTCTCCCCGCCGTCGCCCTGAGGTGTATCCCATGCCGAAGCCCGAATCCCCCGCCGCCCTCTCGACGCGCGAGCTCACCCACTTCCACACACGACTGCTCGACGAACGAAAGTCGGTGTTCTCGCGGTTGCAGACGCGCGTCGAGACGGCGACCGGCGACACCGACAACCTCGCGGACGAGCTCGACATCGCGTCGCGTGCGCAAGATCAGGCGTTCCTCCTTCGCCTCGCCGACAAGGAGCGGAAGCTGCTCGTCGAAATCGATCGCGCCCTCTCGAAGATGGACGATGGCACCTACGGGCTCTGCGAAGGAACCGGCGAGCCGATAGGCAAAAAGCGCCTGGAGGCGAGGCCGTGGACGCGCCATAGCGTAGAGTACAAGGAGCGCCTCGAGAGAGAGCAGGCGCAGCACAGGAAGGGCTAAGCGTGATGTCCCCGCGCGACACGATCCCCGTCACGGTGCTCACCGGCTTCCTCGGCAGCGGCAAAACGTCGCTCCTCCGGCACGCTCTCGCGTCGGCGGCGATGGCCGACACCGCCGTGCTCGTAAACGAGGTGGGCGAGGTCGCGCTCGATCACGAGCTCATCTCCGAGGTGCGCGAAGATCTCGTCGTGCTCGCCTCCGGTTGCATCTGCTGCTCGATGCGAAACGACCTCATGCGCGCGCTTTGTGAACTAGCGGTAGGGCGTGATCGCGGCACGTTGCCCCCCTTTTCGCGTGTCGTGATCGAGACCACGGGCCTCGCCGATCCGGTGCCCCTCGTGCGGACCCTGGTCCAAAACGGCGTCGTGGCGTCACGGTTCCACCTCGAGAGCGTCGTCACGACGGTCGACGCGGCGCTCGGCCTCGCCACGCTCGGTGCTCACCCAGAGGCGTGCAAGCAGGTGGCGCTCGCCGACCACATCGTGATCACCAAGAGCGACCTCGCGAGCGACAGAGACATCGAGGCCCTCGAGCGCGTGCTCGCCCTACAAAACCCGATGGCTTCGCGCGAGCGCTCTGGCCTTCGCGCCTTCGCGCCGCTGCGTGCCGCGCCGGGGGATGGCGTTTCGTTCGCGACGAGCGACGAAGCCCTCGCGGCGGACGCTCCGGCGCCCGAGCACACACACGGCATCCTGACGACGTCGGTGCGGTTCTCAGTGCCGCTCGCGCTCGAGAAGTTCGCCCTTTGGCACCGCATGACCGCGACGATTCATGGCGAGCACGGTGGTGATTGGCCGAGGCCTCGAGCTCTCCCTATGGCGAGCGATTGAAGCGAGCCTTCGCGCGGTCGCCGCGTGATCGGAGGTGCTCGCGGCGCTTGCCGCGTTTTCCGCGTTTCCCCTCTTTGGCGCCAGCAGAAAGTGGTGACCTCCGCTGTTGGGGGATTCAGGGACTATCCAGCAGAAGCCACCATGAAGCAGCTTACCCCCGCGCGTTCGAGCTTCAACCGACATCTCGAGGCGTCTGCGCGATGCGACTAACCAGGCCGATGCACGCGATGCATATGTTCGACGACGTGCTCGACCTCGCCGTCGTCGAAGCCTCCAGACGCCAAATCGAGACCCATTTCGAAGCCCACGTTCGCGCCGGTCACGATCACCTTCTTTGGTATCCGACGCGTAGACTCGACATCTCCGATCACGAGGTGGTGGGCATGCTTCAGCGCTACCTGGCGCGCAGGATCAGACCGTGCCTCGTCTGCGACCACGCTGAGCTGCAGACCTGGCCCACCGGCGTGGAGTCGTTCCCGGAGCGGCCCGAGGGTGCGAGAGGCACAGCGGACTACACGAGCTGCCTCTATCTCAATGATGATTTCGAGGGCGGCGAGCTCTACGCGGAGCCCGGCGTCCGCATCAAGCCGTTCAAGAACCGACTCGTGCTCTTCGAAGGCAGGACCTCTCACCAGGGGGTCACCAAGGTGGAAGGGCGGCACCGGTACGCCTTGATGATCTGGTGGCGCGCTCCGCAGCCGTAGCGTTTTCCGCCGGCAGCGCCTCGATTGACGGTCGGACTGACGCGGCGACCGAAGCTCTTTTGCGAACGGCTCGCTGCGATGTGGACGCGCACGTCTGCCAGCCTACTCGCCGACCAGCACCACGACCCCCAAGCCCGCGCCCCACAGCACGCTGAGCGCGCCAGCCACCCGGACGAACGCCGACGACGCCAAGGAGCGTCGTAGGTACACCGCTGGCAGCGTAAGCAGCGCTGTCGCCAGGGCCATCGCGAGGGTCGTGCCGAATCCGAAGAGTGCCAAGTAGATCATCGCGCTCGAGCGCGTCGGCAACGTCGTCATCGCGAGCACCGACACTGCCGCCGAGCCAGCGAGCCCGTGAATCGTGCCGACCAGGACCGGGCGCCAGCGCGAAGGTGACGCCTCCTGCGAGTCACCCTGGTCGTGGTCGTGGTCGTGCGATCCTCGGCCCGTGACCTCCACGGCGAGGGGAGGGGACGGAGAGCTAGGCTTTGGGGCTCGAAGCGCCGCCACCCCCAACGCGACGAGCATGACCGCTACGAGGAGGTCGACGGCGCGCTCCATGGTGCCCGTCACCCGCAGCCCGAGGAGCGAGATGGCGAGGCCGACCGCGAGCACCGTCACGCTGTGGCCGAGGCCCCAAAGCGCACCGGCACGAAGCCCGTCTTGCGGCCTGCCGTGGCGCGCGACGAGGGTGCCGATCGCGACGACGTGATCCGGGTCCAGGGCGTGGCGAACGCCGAGGACGAACCCGAGACCGAGGCTCGCTGTGAGACCGAACGTCATAGAAAGTCGAGGGTGAGCACGAGGCGCTTCAGCCGTGCCGCCTCGATCGGCGGCGAGCGGTGCACGGCGCCGCCCGCAGGGTGCTCGCCGAATCCATCCCCCTTGAGCAGAATGACGTCCCCCGGGGACGCGTGCTGCACCGCTCCACGGTCCGGCACGATGCGTTCGTTCTGCACGTTCATCGGCGTCCTTTCGCATCGATCGACGAGCGCGACGCGGTCTACCTTGGTGTTCTCCACCCACTCGGTGCCTGGTCCGGCGTAGGTGCACACGGCCCGCAGCGTTTTGTAGTCGGCGTGAAACCGTCGGCACTTGTCGGTCGTCACGACCTCGAGCCGCGCGACGGTGCGCGCCGACGCATCGAGCGTTCGAAAGACGACGCGGAGCTTCTCGATGTCGTGCGCGAGCCACGCGGCGAGCTTGGGCGGCGCGGCGAGGGTGAGCTCGTCGAGCAGGCCGGCGGCGGGCCCGTCGTCTGCGATTTGCGCCGCTCGTGCTTGGCCAAGCGCTTCGGTGAGCGCGCTCAGCCCGACCAGGACCTCGGGGGCGAGCGCGCGGCGCCATCGGCACGCGTTGGTGTGCCCCTCGAGGATGCGACGCACGGCCGCCGGGCTACCCGCGGTGAAAAAACTCTTCCTGCGCCGCCCGAGCAGCGTCGTCGAGGAGGCCGTTCCGTTCATGACGCCAACCTATAGATCCGTAGTCGCTCAATCGCAACACAGTTTCATATGATACAGGCTTGCGTGTGTGCGGAGCGCGTGCTTAACGAAGGGCCATGCGCCCCACCCTCGTTTTTGTCCTCATCGCCTCGTTCGCGCTCACGTTCTCTGCGGCGGCGTGCACGACGACCGTGATTGAACCTTCGCCTGCGGCTGACGCGAGCGCGTCGGATGCGGGCGACGGAGCAGCACCAAAAGCACCGCACGCGCTCGACTCCTCGTGTTGGCAACCGGCGGCTCAGCCGTGCAATGCGCTGAGCGGCGCGGGGTGCGCGGAGGGCTCGGTCTGCGAGTACGCCTCCACCGCGACCGACATCGTCATCGCCTGCGTCGCGGGCGGGAAAAACGCCGCGCTCGGCGCGAAGTGCGTAGAAGGAGAGAGCGGCGCTTGTGGCGTCGGCCTTCGCTGCATGCGCGGCTCGTGCGCGAAGGTTTGTTGCGCGTCGTCGGAGTGCCGCTCGGGCGAGTCATGTGAGCCCTTCGAGGCGCCGCTCGGCACGTTGGGCGCTTGCCTTCGCCCCGATCCGACGTGCATGAAGGGTGGCGGCGCGTGCACGAAGAGCAGCGATTGCTGCTCGCGCGACTGCCACGAAGACCACTGCCACTGAAGCATCGTCGGAGGAGGACGTGAGTGACACCAGTCTGGTTGGTCGTGCTACTTTGGCAGAGCTTTCCTCCATCGAAAACGACCCCTCCGACGAGCTCGTTACGAAGCTCGCTCATGCCCTCTTCACGTTCGCGACGGGGTGCGCGGAACGAAGTCCCAGAGCTGGTGCGCTTCGCCATGGCACTCCGCGTCGACGAGCTTTCCACGGGCGGTGATGGCGAGGCAATTCGAGGTGTCGCGGAACAAGATTTCATGGTGACCGGCGTGCTGCACGATGAGCCAGTGTTGGTCGGACCGAAGTGAATCGCACGGCTCTTCCACGACGCCCGCGCCGTGATCGGCGAGGCACTCGCGCGTGTCGTTGACCTGGAGCTGGAAGGCTCGCCCACCCACGCTGAGGGGCGTCCACGTCTGCGAGGGTCGGCCGCGATCGTCGTCGACGCCGACATGGTGGTCGTTCACCACTTTCGGACCCGTGATGGCTTCGTCGTCGAAGACGTTGCGAATGGAGTACGCCACGTTCGCGCGCACCACGGCTGCCGCGCGCACACCGGAGCGGGAGCGCTCCCGCGGCTCACCAACGCGCACGAGCTCGGGGCCGTGGTCGATCACGCACGAGGCAGAGGCCACGCCGAGGATGGCCGCGCAAAGTAGCCTGAAGCTTCGCAACACCATGCATACCTCCTGAGCACGCTGCTGAGCGCGGCAGCGTTCGCGAAGACCGTGACTCTCGCACCGCTCAATCGATGACGAGCGGCGCACCCTCGCCTACCTCGTGCGTTTCGCCAGGGACTAGCCAGCTCACGAACGCGACCCCGCCCGAGAGGCCGAGCGCCACGACGAGCGCCAAGCAGTTGACCGCGATGAATGCAACGACGAGAGAGTGGTACGAGCGCATGGGACCTCCGACCAAACGACTAAGCACTACACGTGCCACCCCAAACCTCGTGGCCTCGTGGCCCAGTCGGCGCGCTTCACGATGCGCCGGTTCGCGGTCGCGAGCGATGCTCCGCGGACGCCCTGGTGCATAAGAGCGGCGACGGTCGAAGCGAGTGAACGCGCGCCATCCATCGGTGGAACCACCACGCGCGGCACTGTTCACACCGGAGCCGCGGCAGGCGAATCCGAGAGGCGTCGGATTCTGCGACACTCCCACTGTCGCAGTTTGCAAAACGCGACGTGGCAACGCGGACGGTAGGCCAGGCAGGCGAAGTTCAAAGGCTTCTTCTGCGCCCTCAGCGTGAGAACGGTCTTGTCGTCGACGCCAGACGCGCGCTTCGCTTTGTTGTCGTAGAGCACCACACGAGCGACGGACTGCTCGCCCTCGGCGTCGAGGATTTTTGCGTCGTCGGGCACGTCGAGGAGGACGAACGTGTCGGAGGCGTCGTTCGCGCCGCCGCGCATGTTTTGGCCGATGAGTGTCTGCATCGCTTGCTGCGCGACCTTCGGATCGCTCTGTTTCGAGGTCGGGGCGGGGCGGGTTCCGGCGGGGACGAAGTACGCCTCAGCCCGCGATTTGTCGCCGCCCCAACAGAAGTGACCGTACACACGGAAGGTACCGCCGGGGTAAAGCGGGTTGGCCTGCGCTTCTGCAGCCGTCTGCGCGAGGTTCACGTCGAGCGGCCAATCGGTGGGGTTCACCCCGATCGGTACCTCTTTGAAGGTCGCGTCCGGCTTGATGGCGGGCTTCGTAGCGTCGAAGCCGAGGGTGAACGATTGTTGCAGGGTGGGGGCGAGGCACGACAGCCGCCACTTCACGACCCAGAGCTTGTCGAAGCGATCATTGACGATTCTGACGATGGTTCGCGCCTTCGTGACCGATTGCCCGGCCCGAATGATGTCGAAAAAGCCTCCTATCTCGACGTTCGAGATGTCTTGCATGAACTGAAAGTCGTTCAGCGCGAGCTTGTCGTTCAGCACACCACGATCGTTCGGGAAGTACACCGAGATGACCGGGAGCGGCGTTTTCGGAGCGGCGGTGTTGTCTTCCGGAAACCGGCCCTTGGTGAAGAACTGCTTCATCACCTCGGCCCCCAGGGCCACGCTCCCGGCGTCTTCGCGTCCCGCGCCGTTCGAGAGGAGCACCATCGCCTGCATCATCGGGATCGTCTGCACCGAGCCGGAGTTTCCGAGGTCGCCGAAGGACCTCACGAGGCCCTTCACTTGGCCTCCGAACGGACGCCCCCCGCCGCTCGAAGGCGAAACCGTGGCATGAGCGCGGAGCATGGCGACCAGGCTCGCGCGGTCCTTCGCTACGGTCCACGCCGAGCTTGCGCGATAGGCGTTGAGCTTGTCGTCGAAAATGACGAGCTTCGCGATGTCGTTCGGGCCCATCGCGCCGATGAATTGGTTCGCGACCTCGCGCGCGTCAGCGTAGCGGGCTCCCATCATGCTCGAGGCGTCCAGCGCGATGAGCCATGCCACACCGACGAACGGCTCTCTCTTCGACGCACCCCACGCCGACCTTCCGACGAACGTCGCGGGGCTATCGGCCCCGTCGACGCGGACGAGGAGTCGAGCTTGCGCGTCCGGGAAGGGGAAAGGTTTCGCGAGCGCGTTCGGTCTCTCCACCGCGTCGCTCACGCAATCGAGGAGCGCGTTCCCCGTGCGAGCGTTGCAGCCGTTGTTGCTAGCGACCTCGCTGAGGGACGAGAGCTGGGAGAGCTCGACGACCGTCGTGAGGATCGGTTGACCGTCATCCACGCCCGCGCGCGGGTCGATGCGCAGAAGCCGTGTCTCGACCGCGGCGATCGCGGTGCCGGGTAACGCGACGAGCATGATCACGACGGCGAGCGCTAAGGACTTCGCGATGACGGCGACGTGTCGGAAGGTCGGCGGTTTTGTGATGGCCATACTCGGCGGTGCTCTTGCAAGATTCGCGTCGCTCGCAATGCGCACTGGCCGAAGCCGTCGGCGTTCAGGCGGTGTTCCCTGGTCAAGGGTCCAACGCGTCGCTGCCCCGCTGCAACACCGCTTCGCTCGGCGCGAACACCACAGTCGTGGAGGAGCGGTTCTTGAGCATCCCCACCATGTAGCCGAGCTCCGCGCGCGATCGCACCTCGAAGCTCGAGATGCGCCCGTTCGCGAAGTAGAACGCTTGGTTCGCGCTCGTCACGACCAACCCCGTACGAAGATGGTACTTCAGCATGAAGCGCCCGGCGTTGCGCAGATTCGTCGTCGAGTGGCGCGCGCACGGCTCCACCACGATGGCGCTCTCCGAGAGCCCGTGCTCGAGCAGATACTGTTTCATCGCGAGCGCTTCGGTGTGCGGAGTGCCCTCTGGGCTTACGTTTGCGCCTGAGACGAGCACGAGGTTCGCTACGCCGGCGCGGTAGAGCGCCACCGCCTCGTCGAGCCGAGAGGCCGCGACCGGGTGGACGCGCTCCAATGGCTTCTTTGAATCGCTCGGGGTAAAGCCCGGCACAATCAGGATGTCGTACGGCGCGTCGCTTCGTGCGTGGAGCGCGTCGGACTCGAGCACGTCGTGGTTCTCCCTGGAGAGCAGGACGCTCGGCGGCGGCTCGCAGTACGACCACCCACCGGCCACTTTCACGATCGGCGCGGTGGGCGTGCACACCGGCCCCGGCGCACCGCACGCGGCCACGGCTCCGGCCGCAGCGACGAGACCTCCAACAAGCCAACGACGAACACGAAGAGATGCTGCGGACGGGGCACGACCATGGTTGGTCAGAGCTCGATGCGCGGGAAAGGTTCGAGGTAGTGCGACCGGCACGGGGAGACCATAGTAAGGACGCGAACGCCATGCATCTCCGTTCGCGCGAGTGTCTCGTCGGCTCGCTTCCTCTGCCGATCTCGCTTCCGAGCCGCACACAAGCGGTGCAGCGTTCTCTGACCCGCACCGTTCCTTCACCGAGGTGGCGCGAGGGGAACCTCGGCTCCGGTCGCCTGCCAGGAGCACCCTCTCGCTGCTCGCCGAGATTCATTACCGAAAGGGCGATCGCCCGATCGTGGGCGAACGCACCGATCCGAACGGAGCCCTAAGCGAAGAGCGCTCCCGGTCCGCAGTCGCCTACCTCATCCAACTCGGTGCCTCGTTCACTTCGCAGTGGGACGCGTCGCTGCGCTACGGCGAGGTGCGCCCGATCGACGGTGTAGGGGTGCTCCGAGATCGCGAGGTGGGAGGCTCCGTCGGTTTTTACCCGAGAGGCCACAACCTCAAGATCCAGGTCGACTACTTCCACCTGATTCGCGACGGATCGTCGTCGGCCGACGTCGAGACCGACCGTATGCGGCTTCAGACGCAGCTCTTCTTCTGAGCGTCAGCTCACGCCCGCGAGCAATACGACGACGTGAGCGGACCGAGGCCAGCGATGTCGCAAATCGCAAATCGCAACACCGGCCGCGTTGCAGAATCCAGCACGGGGCGCCTGGTGGCCGAGAATCTCGCGTCTTACTAGGGTTTTTGCCTCCCTTCGGGCGGGCACGACGCCTGCAACGGTTTCGCCTGCGCCGAGGCGCGAAAGGACGAATCCGATGAACCCGAACGATGCCTTCTACGATCTTCCGGAAGATCGTAGAAG